>JBMDYE010000460.1:0-25355 GCA_048595135.1 Planktothrix sp.
CGAATTTTATTTAGATCAGCCTAATCAATTGATTCAAGTGCGTTCTGCTTCTCGTTTAGGCGATTCCGATTTAGGGGTGAATCGTAAACGAATTGAAATGATTCGGGAGTTACTAAATTCTTAACTAAACACCAAAAAACCCGGCTTCTTTGAGAAGCCGGGTTTTTAGGGTATTACTATAGAATTTAAAACCTTTGCTAACGATGAATAACTTATATTTAATTCGTCATGGGATTGCAGCAGAACGAGGAACCTATCAAAATGATGAGGAACGACCGTTAACCAAAGAAGGCGATCGCAAAACTCGTCAAGTTGCCCGTCGTCTGAAAGATTTAAACCTGCAATTTGATATGATTTTCAGCAGTCCCTTAGTTCGCGCCCGTCAAACGGCTGATATTCTGTTGTCAGAAGGGTTATCTTCTACCCGAGAAGACTGTTGGGCCCTCGCCCCTGATGGCAATCTGAACGACTGGCTGACACAACAATACACAACCTGGAGCCAACTCGACGGTAAAAATTTAGCGTTAGTCGGACACCAACCGGATCTCGGAAATTGGGCAGAATTGTTACTCTGGGGAAACAGCAAAGAAGCTTTAATTGTTAAAAAAGCGGGAGTGATTGGACTTACCCTTCCCACCACAGGTTCCCCCCTGGGGAAGAGTCAACTATTCTGGCTGACTCCCCCGAAATTTCTGCTCGCTTAGACAAGATGAGGTACAGGCATTTTTGTAAATTAAATCCTGTCAAAACGAAAACACACCGTTTGGCTCTGGTAATGTAGCTTGAGAAAGATCCCTAAATTTACATAAACTTCTATGACTGCTGTTAGCGAATTTAAACCTGGTCTTGAGGGGGTTCCCGCTACCCTGTCCAGCATTAGCTATGTAGATGGACAAAAAGGCATTCTGGAATATCGGGGTATTAGTATTGAACAACTGGCCGAATATAGTACCTTTTTAGAAACTTCCTATTTATTGATCTGGGGCAAACTCCCGACTAAAGATGAATTACTGGAGTTTGAGCATGAAATTCGCTTTCATCGCCGGATTAAATATCGAATTCGGGACATGATGAAATGTTTCCCGGAAACGGGACACCCCATGGACGCCCTGCAAACCGCCGCCGCCGCGTTGGGGTTATTCTACTCTCGTCGCGCTTTAGATAATCCTGAATATATCCGGGAAGCGGTGGTGCGGTTATTGGCCAAAATCCCCACAATGGTTGCTGCTATTGAACTGATGCGGAAGGGAAATGATCCGGTTCAACCCCGTGATGATTTAGATTATTCTGCCAATTTTCTGTATATGCTGAGTGAACGGGAACCTGATCCCTTAGCCGCACGGGTGTTTGATATTTGTTTAACCCTGCACGCCGAACATACGATTAATGCGTCAACGTTCTCGGCAATGGTAACGGCTTCTACTTTAACCGATCCCTATGCGGTGGTGGCTTCTGCGGTCGGAACCTTAGCAGGGCCGTTACATGGGGGAGCCAATGAAGAAGTGTTGATCATGCTCGAAGAAATCGGATCAGTGGAAAATGTAGTTCCCTATGTGGATCAGTTGATCGCCACTAAATCTAAAATTATGGGATTTGGTCATCGGGTTTATAAAGTTAAAGATCCCAGAGCCACGATTTTACAGCATTTGGCAGAACAGTTATTTGATAAGTTCGGTTCGGATAAATATTATGAAATTGCTTTAGAACTGGAACGGGTGGTGGCTGATCGCTTAGGTGGAAAAGGCATTTATCCGAATGTTGACTTTTATTCCGGTTTGGTGTACCGCAAATTAAATATTCGCTCGGATTTATTTACCCCGATTTTTGCGATCGCTCGTGTCGCTGGATGGTTAGCCCACTGGAAAGAACAACTCACCAAAAACCGGATTTTCCGTCCCACTCAAATCTATACAGGTTCCCATAATGAAACCTATGTTCCCATTCATGAGCGCAATTGTGCCATTAACTTAGAAGGCGCATCTTTTTAAGAAAGTATCAGCTTTGGGATGAAAAACCCGGTTTGTTTGAGAGAAACCGGGTTTTGAGGGTAATCAGAGTGCCGTAGGACTTTCGGCTCAATTATTGTTGTATTAAATTAGCGAGTTAAGCATTTTTTATCGCAAATTCTTCCCCAACCCGTCAACTTTCCAAGTCGCTTCAAGTTTTGAAGACAGTCAAACGCTATACTGGTTTACGGTAAAGTATTAAAAAATCTTTACGAGAATTCAACGTGCCTCTTGTTTTTGGCGAAATCCAAAGGGTTGAGTTGTGATCCAAACGGGACTTAATTTTAAAGCCCGTCTATCTTGTGGATTTCAATTAAATACTCCCTTAGATTCAGAAAAAACTCGAAGCCTTCAAAAAAATAACGGTAAAATTATCAGTCCCCAATTCCGGGATAATGCCGTTTAAGGTTAATTTCAAGTCATTTTTGCACATCGGGAGCTATGAACCCAGGAATTGACTTACAAGCAAGTTTTGTAGAAGCTCTAACTCAATTGGGCTTACCATTACAGGTGGCTAAATTAATTTGGCTACCTCTACCAATGGCCTTAATGTTGGTGGCTGCAACTGTTGGCGTTTTAGCAACGGTTTGGTTAGAGCGAAAAATTTCCGCCGCCGCCCAACAGCGCATTGGCCCTGAATTTATTGGCCCATTGGGAACGTTAGCGCCTGTTGCTGATGGTTTGAAATTACTGTTTAAGGAAGATATCGTTCCGGCTAATTCCGATCGGTGGTTATTTACTTTGGGGCCAATTATTGTCTCCATTCCCGTGTTTTTGTCCTATCTCATTGTCCCCTTTGGACAAAACATGGTGATTGCCGATTTGGGAACCGCCGTTTTCCTGTGGATTGCCCTTTCCAGTATTCAACCGATTGGCTTATTAATGTCCGGTTACGCTTCTAACAACAAATATTCCTTGTTAGGAGGGTTACGGGCGGCTGCACAATCCATTAGTTATGAAATTCCTCTCGCCTTAGCGGTATTAGCCGTTGTGATGATGTCCAATAGTCTCAGCACCATTGATATTGTCCAACAACAATCCGGCTATGGGATTTTAGGTTGGAACCTGTGGCGTCAACCCGCCGGATTTCTGATCTTCTGGATTGCCGCTTTAGCAGAATGTGAACGCTTACCCTTTGACTTACCAGAAGCCGAAGAAGAATTAGTGGCGGGCTACCAAACCGAATATGCAGGGATGAAGTTCGCGCTGTATTATTTGGCTTCCTATGTCAATTTGGTACTGTCCTCTCTGTTGGTGGCGGTGCTGTATCTGGGCGGTTGGGATTTTCCAATTCCGTTAAGCATCATTGCAAGTACCCTTGGGATCAGTGAAACCACCCCCTGGCTGCAAGTGATTTTCGCCATGTTGGGAATCACCATGACGGTCTTAAAAGCTTATCTGTTGGTGTTCACAGCGATTTTACTGCGGTGGACAGTTCCCAGGGTTCGGATTGACCAACTGTTAAATCTGGGCTGGAAATTCCTCTTACCCGTTGGTTTAGTTAACCTATTATTAACGGCGGCTCTCAAGTTAGCGTTTCCCGTTGCCTTTGGCGGGTAAAACTTGAGGGTGAATTGAACGATTGAATGCTGCTTTCATCCTGTTAAGGGAGGACACCATGCTTAAGTTTCTCAATCAAGTTACTGAATACGCAAAAGAAACCTTTCAAGCGGCAAAATATATCGGTCAAGGATTATCCGTTACGTTTGACCATATGCGCCGTCGCCCGATTACGGTTCAGTATCCCTACGAAAAGTTAATTCCTTCTGAACGGTTTCGCGGTAGGATTCACTTTGAATTTGACAAGTGTATTGCTTGCGAAGTTTGTGTTCGGGTTTGTCCGATTAATTTGCCCGTTGTGGATTGGCAATTTAACAAAGAAAACCGGAAAAAACAACTCAAACATTACAGTATTGATTTCGGGGTTTGTATTTTCTGTGGAAACTGTGTGGAATATTGCCCCACTAACTGTCTGTCAATGACAGAAGAATATGAATTAGCCACTTATGATCGCCATGAGTTGAACTTTGATAATGTGGCGTTAGGACGCTTACCCTACAAAGTAACGAATGATCCCATGGTGACACCATTACGGGAGTTTGCTTACTTACCCAAAGGGGAAATTGATCCGCATGATCTCCCCGCTAATATTCGTCGGTCTGGGTTACGTCCAGAGGAAATCCTCGAACAAACACAACCCGCTAAGTCCGAAAGTTAAAGGTTGAAAGGTTAACCGTTCATGAGTTTGGGTTGACGGTTAACCTTAAATTATCAACTTTTAACACTCGTTTTCAAATTATTGACTGAAGGATTATAAATTGTGAATTTAGCAGAAGGGGTTCAACTCGTTGCCTTTGGCTTATTAGCCATTATGATGATTGCGGCAGCTTTAGGTGTGGTACTGCTCAACAATATCGTCTATTCTGCCTTTTTACTCGGTGGTGTTTTTATCAGTATTGCGGGATTATATTTGCTCCTGAATGCTGATTTTGTTGCCGCTGCTCAAGTTTTAATTTATGTCGGTTCGGTGAACGTTTTAATCCTATTTGGGATTATGTTAGTCAATAAGCGAGAGGACTTTAAAGCCCTTCCCAGAGCTTGGTTCCGCAAAGGGGCGACCGCCATTGTTTGTGTCGGTTTATTTGCGTTATTAGGAACAATGGTAACG
This sequence comes from Planktothrix sp., assembly GCA_048595135.1. GTDB lineage: Bacteria > Cyanobacteriota > Cyanobacteriia > Cyanobacteriales > Microcoleaceae > JBMDYE01. Next base: position 4,675 of record JBMDYE010000460.1, read on the forward strand.
TCTACCGCTTGGTCAGTGACTCCCGTCGTTAACCCCCCAGAAGGTTCGATTGTTTTAATGGGTCAACACTTTTTTACTGACTTTTTATTACCCTTTGAATTAGCCTCCGTGTTTTTGTTGATGGCCATGGTGGGAGCGATTATTTTAGCCCGCAGAGATTATCTCCCTGATGTGGCTTCTACAGCCCCCACAGAGCCTCCCGTTCTAACCTTACAAGAGCGTCCCCGTGAGTTACTGTCTGTTGTAAGCGATCGCGAAAATCAGTAATCAGTAATCAGTAATCAGTAATCAGTAATCAGTAATCAGTAATCAGTAATCAGTAAATAGTTGAGAGTTAATAGTGAAATAGTTGAAAGTTCAGAGTTTTCAAACTTTAACTTAAAATCCCTCAAAACGTAAGACTCAAAACTAATTACTAATGACGGGTTACTGATTACTAATAACTGAGGGTTGTTTTTTATAAACTTACATAAATTTGGAGAAAATAAACAATTATGCAATTACAACTGGAATACTTTTTATTAGCGGCTGCGGCTTTATTTTGCATTGGAATTTATGGGTTAATTACCAGCCGTAACGCGGTTCGGGTGTTAATGTCAATTGAGTTATTACTCAATGCGGTTAACTTAAACTTAATGGCTTTTTCTAACTTTTTAGATTCTGCCAATATTAAAGGTCAAGTATTTACCGTATTTGTCATTACGGTTGCCGCTGCAGAAGCCGCCGTTGGGTTAGCAATTGTTCTGGCAATTTACCGGAACCGAGACACTGTTGATATGGAAGAATTTAATTTACTGAAATGGTAAAAGGGGAATTAAGAATTAAGAATTAAGAATTAGGAATTAGGGAATGGGCAATGGGCAATGGGCAATGGGCAATGGGCAATCGGCACTCTCGCAATAGACAACAAATAGGGAATAGGGAATACAGAAGAAGCACTGATAACTAAGAATGTGTCCGACTGGTGACTGGTGACTGGTGACTGATGACTGTAAAGCCTCCTCCTAATCCCGACAAAAAAAGTCGGGTATGGTTGACGACATTTTTGAGGCTGTGATACCTTGCTTTTAAGGTAAATGCAGTATCGGATTCAGTGGAGAATTAACCCATGACACAGGCGACAACCCAAAAAGTAACCCTCACCGGCGGAACCTTCGACAAACTCAAGTGTAAAGAGTGTGGTGAAGAATACGCACCCCAAGCCAAGCACGTTTGTGAAGTGTGCTTTGGGCCGTTGGAAGTTCACTATGATTACGATAAAATCCGTGCCTCCGTTACTCGCGCAACGATTGAAGCTGGCCCTAACTCGATCTGGCGTTATCGTCAATTTCTCCCTGTCGCTACTGATAATGTGATTGATGTGGGGACTGGAATGACCCCCCTGATCAAATCCGAACGTTTAGCCCGTCGCCTGGGTCTGAAAAATCTTTATATCAAAAATGATGCGGTCAATATGCCCACCCTTAGCTTCAAAGATCGGGTGGTGTCCGTTGCCCTTAGCCGCGCCAGAGAATTAGGATTTTCCACGGTTTCCTGTGCCAGTACCGGAAATTTAGCCAACTCCACTGCTGCGATCGCTGCTAAAGCCGGATTAGACTGTTGTGTGTTTATCCCAGCGGATTTAGAAGCAGGTAAAGTTCTGGGAACCTTAATCTACAATCCGATTTTAATGGCCGTTAAAGGCAACTACGATCAAGTCAATCGCCTTTGTTCTGAAGTTGCCAATACCCATGGTTGGGGATTTGTCAATATTAACCTGCGTCCCTACTATTCGGAAGGCTCTAAAACATTAGGGTATGAAGTCATTGAACAACTCGGCTGGAAACTCCCCGACCACGTGGTGGCGCCCATTGCTTCTGGTTCCTTATTTACCAAGATTCACAAAGGCTTCCAAGAATTTGTGAAAGTGGGTTTAGTGGATGATAAGCCGGTTCGCTTCAGTGGCGCTCAAGCAGAAGGGTGTTCCCCTGTGGCTCAAGCCTTTAAAGAAGGTCGCGATTTTATTACTCCCGTTAAACCGAATACCATTGCTAAATCTATTGCGATCGGTAATCCTGCCGATGGAGTTTATGCAGTAGAATTAGCGAATAAAACCAACGGTAATATTGAATGTGTTACCGATGCGGAAGTGATCGAAGGAATTAAGCTTTTAGCAGAAACCGAAGGCATTTTCACAGAAACCGCAGGCGGAACTACAATCGCTGTCTTGAAAAAATTGGTGGAAGCTGGCAAAATTGATCCGGAAGAAACCACCGTTGTTTATATCACCGGAAACGGCTTGAAAACTCAAGAAGCCGTTCAAGGAGACGTGGGTGAACCCCTGACCATTGAGCCTAAATTAGACAGCTTTGAACGGGCAATTGAACGCGCTCGTACCTTAGATCGTCTGGAATGGCAACAAGTTCTGATTTAATTGAGGTTCGTTTTAGGGGCGAGGTTTCCCCGCCCTGAGAGAGCCGCCTGTTTGTAGGGGCGAGATAACCTCGCCCTCCGAAAGCCACCTGTTGGTAGTAGCGCCCATTGCCTAATAACATGAACTCACCGTAGTAAGGTGATGGTTTCACTAAGGATGTTTTAGGATACTGTGGTGCAGAGCGCGCCCTTACTAACTGAGTAAACGTTGATTCACAGCATTAGAAGAAAGACATGACCATTAAAGTTTTAATTCCCACCCCTCTGCAAAAATTCACCGATAATCAAGCGACCATTGAATGTACGGGAAGCAATGTTAGTGAATTGATTGACTCTTTAGAAACCCATTGTCCAGGGATTAAAAAAAGCCTCTGTGATGATAATGGACAACCTCGTAGATTTTTGAATTTCTATGTCAATAGTGAGGATATTCGCTTCTTACAGGGAACTGATACAAAACTTGAAGATGGCGATGAAGTCAGCATTGTTCCTGCGGTTGCGGGAGGCTGAAGGGAGGAATTAAGAATTAAGAATTAAGAATTAAGAATTAAGGGAACAGGGAATAGGAAAAAGAAGAATTCTTCTTCCTCCTGCCTCCTGCCCTCTGCCTTCTATTCAGAATTAAGAATTAACACTAGAATCAAATACTGCAATTTTATAGGGCGATCGCATTTTTTTAAAGTGCGATCGCTTTCTTTTTTAAAAATAACCATTAGAAAAATTGTGTATTTTTTTACAAAAATTTCTGAATTTAATTCAAAAAATTCTATTGCTTTTTCATCCTAAGTATGTAACAATCTAGTCTATTCCTTACAAAATACGGTAAACCGATCAACTTACCGGAGATTAAACTTATGATGTGTTGTCCCTTAATGTCAATGCCGTCTTTAATTCTCGCTACAGACCCAACTCCCGATTAATGAGGAATACCCAGCCATGACCGCCTTAAACGTCCTATCTGACTCGCCGCAACAGACTCAAGCCACAAGCAGGCAAAAACCTTTGACACCTCTTACCACACCTCCATCTAAATGTCGGTTTTGCCAGTTTTATCAACATCAGGGACGTCAAGGGGGATATTGCCAAAAGCTGACCACTTCGGTACAAAGCCATTGGCGTTCTTGTCCCCTAGCATTACCTCCATTTGCACCTAGTTGGGAAGAGCAAAATAGCGATATCCCCGCATAAAAAATAATCTATATCAGTCTTCTAGAAACTAGGTGAGACATAAGAAGCAGAATTTTAAACCGAGAATTAAAAGGAATACTAGAGACAAGACAAAACAGTTTATTCCTTTTAATTTTAGGCGGAATACTTAGCATGATTCGTGAGAAACAATGGCCATATTACAACCCCTGTTTAAACAACCTTTAAACTTGCAACGGAGTGCTTTTGCACGTCGTTCTCGGCTTCCCTTAAGACGCGATTATTTATGGAAAATTGAATCCGGTGTTGTTCGGACTTACACCTACCGAGACAATGGAACCATTTTAACATTAGGAATTTGGGGGAAAGGAGATGCGGTTTCCCGTCTTTTATCAAGCGCAGAGGTTTATTATATCGAATGTTTAACAGTCGTAGAAGCCAATGAACTCCCGTTAAATCAATATTATGAAGTGAATCAAGTCTTAATTCAGCATATCCAACAAATGCAAGAATTTTTAGAGATTGTTCAATGCTACCCGGTGGAGGCGGCGCTGTTGAAATTATTAACTTGGTTAGGAAAAAAATTTGGTCAAGAAGTGAATAAAGGTCAACTGATTGATGTTCAGTTAACCCATCAAGAATTGGCTGAAACGTTAGGGGTAACTAGAGTTACGGTGACTCGACTATTAAAGGATTTTGAAAAATCAGGAATTATTGAACGTTTACCCCGTCGTTTTATTCTCCTTCATGAACCCCAACCTTTATGGCATTATGAAATTTGAAGTTAATTTAACTTTCTAAAAGATCCGTTGGATTTTCAGGAAGAGATTCTAAATCGTTCTCAAGTTGGGGAGAGGTATAATGGGGTTGAATAATTAAAGTAATTCCTAAAGCCCAAGCAATCGATAACAGCCATCCTCCTAAAATATCACTGGGATAATGTACCCCTAAATATAACCTTGTCCAAGCGATCGCAACCACAAAAAAACTCCCCAAAACCGCAATCAAATTTCGCCAGGGTGTTTTCCACATTAAAATTAATAAAGCCACCGTAAAAGTCATACTTGCCATTGAATGACCACTCGGAAAACCATAATCTACATGATGGGGATAACTGGATTCCCAAAGATGGGGTCGAATTCGGTGTAAATAAACTTTTAAATTGAGGTTAATTAAGTAACTTCCGGTTAAAGTAATTGACCAAAATAGAAAAGAACGCCACCGTTTTTGAATTAATAAAATAACTGCAATGATAGATGCAATAGGAGTGACACCCCAACTCGCTCCAAAATTGGTGAGGAAAGAAGCGGTTTGATCCAGTTGAGAAGTTGCGGTTTGATGAAGGGTTAATAAGAAAGTTGCATCCCAATCAAAAATCCCATTTTTTTCTTGTAATGTTAAAGCCAATAAACCAAAAAGTTGTAAGGGTAAATAAACCCCTAAAATGATAATCGGTAAAGACCGACGAATCGCAGAAAATAACCTTTGGGAAACAGTAGGGTTTGATGGAGAGTTGTTTAGCATTTTAGCGTTAGATTACGGGTAAGATGAGCAAGGTTTTCAAACAATGGTTATCTGGTTCACTAAAGCTTGTTCAGTCTACTGGGGCATTAACGGCAAAATGTTAACTCTATCTTGACATAAAATTTGAGGAAGTTGACCATTCCATTTTTCCAAAGCTTATTAATGACTTGATTGTTAAGGATTCTACTCCTGATTTTTGACTTCTGACTCCCGACTTTTTCTAATTACAAACCTACTGATCATTGGATTATTATATTTAGTTTTGCGATCGCTTTATTAGGAGCAGGAATTATTTACTTTATCTTTACAGCCCCATTAAATACAATTAATTTAGTGTTAGTAGAATAAGTCGATACCAAAAACCCGGTTTCTTGGAAACCGGGTTTTTTAGTCCCTAGTATACTTAATTTAAGAAGCCACTTTAGCGGTACTGCGAGGACGACGCCGACCTGTAACTTTAGTGGCGGGTTCTTCCTCTGGCGTTTGTACCAACAACACCAACAAGGGATTACTGGGAATTTCCCGTTTTAGAACCCGTTGAATTGACCGTTCAATTTGAGTTTTTAACCCCACCCAGTCAATTTCTTTCGTCTCGGTTCCAAAGGTACGAGCAAATTCTGTCCAACGTTCACTTAACACCGTTTCAATGGTTTGAATTAACTGTTGACTCAATGACTCTGCATTCACCGAACTGACCACACCTTTAAGGTGAATTTGTGGCTTCGCCATTAATTTTCCATCGGCGTTAATCGCCGCCGCCACCGTCACCACGCCTTCTTCTGCTAACTGACGGCGTTCTTTCATCACGTCATCTTTGACAATTCCAGAACGAGACGAGTCTACAGGTTCAATTCCCGCCGCCACTTTATCCGCAATGCGAATGGAATCTTTTCCTAATTCTACCACATAACCGTTATCAATAATCACCATATTTTCTGGCGGAATTCCCATGCTTTGGGCGGTTTTAGAATGTTGGACTAACATCCGGTGTTCACCATGAACGGGAACAAAGAATCTCGGACGAGTTAACGCTAACATTAATTTTTGATCTTCTTGGCAACCATGACCAGAAACGTGAATCCCTTTATCCCGACCATAAATCACATGAGCGCCCTGCATCATTAATTTATCAATCGTATTAACGACTGCAATGGTATTACCCGGAATGGGGTTAGCAGAGAACACCACCGTATCGCCTTTTTTAATACTAATTTGGCGGTGAGCGCCTTCTGCAATTCTCGTTAAAGCCGATAACGGTTCCCCTTGTGACCCTGTGGTTAAAATCAACAATTTATCATCAGGAATATCGTAAATAGAATTCAGGGGAACAAACAAACTATCTTCACATTTGACATAACCCAATGTTCGAGAATGGGCAATCACATTTAACATTGAACGTCCCACCACCGCCACGCGACGGCCTTGTTTTTGGGCAATATTCAAAATAATATTAAGGCGGTGAACCGATGACGCAAAGGTTGTGACTAAAATTCGACCCCGTGCTTGGGCGAAAATTCGATCTAAGTTGGGATAAACGGAACTTTCCGAAGGGGTAAACCCAGGAACTTCAGAGTTAGTGGAATCACTGAGTAAACAATGAACGCCTTTTTCTCCGTATTCCGCTAACCGTTGAAAATCAAAAAATTCACCATCTACCGGAGTATGATCAATTTTAAAATCTCCCGTGTGAATCACCACGCCCACTGGGGTTGTAATCGCCACGGTAAAACTATCAGCAATCGAGTGGGTATTGCGAATATATTCGACTAAGAAATATTTACCAATTCTGACCATTTCACGGGGACGGACGGATCTTAATTCGGTGCGGTCAGCGACCCCCGCTTCTTCTAACTTTCCATGCAATAAAGCCATGGCCAACCGGGGGCCATAAATTACCGGAACATCGAATTGTTTGAGGTGAAACGGGATTCCCCCAATATGATCTTCGTGACCGTGGGTGACGATCATGCCTTTAATTTTGTCCCGATTTTCCCGTAAATAGGTAACATCGGGTAGCACAATATTAACCCCGTGCATTCCATCCGTTGGGAAGGCTAAACCCGCATCTAAAATTACAATTTCATCTTCGTATTGGAAAATACAAGTATTTTTTCCAATCTCATGTAATCCCCCTAAAGGAATAATTTTTAGGGCAGAAGAATCAATCGGTCGAGTCGGTGTTGAAGACATCATGGTTGTTTTATTTCTCAGAATGGGGCCAGGTGTTCCGTTTCTATTCATGTTTATCCTTTGGGTTGGTCGTGTACAAATGAAATTTAATGAAAGAATGATAATGACGTTGTTAGTTGAAACTAAACATTAATTTTCAACTAACCCATTCGTTCAATTTTTTTATTGAATTGTCAAAAACCTTATCAAAAAAGGTAGTTGTTAGGGTTAGGCACGTTCTAACCCTAAATTAGATTTAATTGACTTAGCACGTCCTTTAATAGGGGCATCACCTCGGTCACGGAATCGCTCAGGGGAGGGCGAGTCTGTCCCACATTCCAGCCTTGTAGGTTGAGTGCCATTTTAATCGGAATGGGATTAGCGGTTACAAACAACGCTTTAAACAGGCTATAGAGGCGGAGATGAAGGTCACAAGCTTCTTTAACTTGACCTGCTTCAAAACTTTGAATCATCTGTTGTAGCTCTGTTCCCACCAGATGACTCGCCACACTAACCACCCCTGCGCCTCCAATAGCCAGCATCGGCAACGTCAAAGAATCATCCCCAGAGTAGATCTGAAAATCCGGTGATGTCAACCGTCGAATTTGGCTGACTTGCTCTAAATTGCCACTGGCTTCTTTAATTGCAACAATATTGGACAATTGCGCTAAACGAGCGACGGTTTCCGGGAGAAGATTTTGTCCAGTGCGACCGGGGATATTATAAAGCATCATCGGTAAATCTGGGTTAGCCTCAGCGATCGCATGGAAATGCCAATATAACCCTTCTTGGGGCGGTTTATTATAGTAAGGGACAACTTGTAGCGTCCCATCTAACCCCAGCTTGCTCGCTTTTTCCGTCGCAGTAATCGCTTCGTGAGTCGAATTTGAACCCGTTCCGGCGATCACCTTCGCTTTCCCGACGACTGCCTTCTGCACCACTTGGAATAACTCGTATTCTTCGTCCCAAGTTAAGGTAGGGGACTCTCCGGTTGTTCCACAAACCACTAAGGTATCTGTCCCGTTTTCAGCAAGATGAGTGGCTAACTCTTCCGCCTTGGAGAAATTGACACTACCATTTTCATGAAACGGCGTAATCATCGCCGTGATAACTCTTCCAAAACTTACCATGTGTCTTTTGTTCAGTTGTCCGGTATAGCGCGATTAGCGTTTAGCTATTCGGTTTTCGTGATTCACTTCCAGCGCTGTCTTAACCTTTTCATTTATTGGGAAGAACGAGCCATCATCGGGGAACCTAAAAGATTCTTTTCCCCTAATAACTCGGCAATTTGTACCGCATTGAGGGCTGCACCCTTACGAATTTGATCGCCACAGAGCCAAAGTTCTAAACCGTTCGGATGAGAAAGATCCTGACGAATCCGACCTACAAGTACGGGATCTTTACCGCTGGCATCCATCGGCATCGGGAAATAGTTGGCGTTCCAATCTTCAACCAGTTGCACCCCTGGCGCTTGACTGAGGATGTCCCTCGCTTTTGCCACGCTAAATGGAGCTTCAAATTCCAGGTTAACAGCCTCCGAATGGGCGCGGAGTACGGGAACCCGCACACAAGTTGCCGAAATTCTCAGATCATTGACCCCGAAAATTTTGCGGGTTTCATTGATCATTTTCATTTCTTCTTCACAATAGCCTAACTCATTCAGAGCGGAATTGTGGGGGAAGAGATTAAACGCCAGTGGATACGGGAAAATTTCCGCTTTTGGCGCTTCTCCGTTTAAAATGGCTTGGGCTTGTTCCTTCATTTCTTCCATTGCCCTGGCTCCGGCTCCACTCGCCGACTGATAAGTAGAAATTACCATCCGCCGAATCGGTAAAGCTTGGTACAACGGCCAAACTACCACACTCAGTAGAATTGTGGTGCAGTTGGGATTGGCAATAATGCCTTGATGATTTAGGGCTGCATCCGGATTTACTTCCGGCACAACCAAAGGCACATCAGGATTCATGCGGAAGGCACTGGAATTATCTACCACCACCGCCCCTGCTTCCACAGCTTTCGGAGCCCACAGGCGAGAGGTGGACGCCCCAGCGGAGGCTAAGACAATATCCACATTTCTGAAAGATTGTTCAGAAACGACTTCAACGGGTAATGTTTCCCCTTTAAAGGGTAAGCTGGTTCCGGCTGAACGAGGCGAAGCCAACAATTTTAATTCAGCTAAGGGGAAATTGCGGCTTTCCAACAGTTCCATTAACTCGGTGCCGACAGCGCCCGTTGCCCCTAAAATGGCGACTCGATAAGAATTAGACAAATTTTGACCTCCATTTCTAGTCAAACTTAGGGATTTTAATAAAGCTAAATTTTTATAGCAGACTGAATTAGGGTAATGATTAATCTACTCTAGGCTATAACCTGCTGGTCGATGTCAAACCAGCCGTTCTTGACTCTGGCCAAAACGGAATAGAATCTAACGAACGAGTACACAAGGGTACATAATCAGTTACGATCACTGTTTGAGTACACAACTGGACTGCTAGTATTTTAACTTGCTAATCCCAGATTATCATTCCCCCGCGAGTGAAATGTGTTGGGGGGTAATTGAATTCAGAATATCACGATTATTATGAAAGTAACCCAGGAAAAGCTTCCCGCTAGTCAAATTGGATTGGACATTGAAATTACGCCGGAAATGTCTCAAAAGGCTTATGAGCAAGTCATTCAGCGATACACTCGTTCGGCGAACATTCCTGGGTTCCGTCCGGGCAAAGTGCCTCGCCAAGTTCTTGTCCAACGTTTGGGCGTAGAACGCATTAAAGCCGCTGCGTTGGATGACCTGATGCAACAGTATCTCCCTCAAGCCATTGAGCAAGAGAAGATTCAAGCCATTGGTCAATTTGAGTTACGCAGTGACGCGGATCAGTTAATTGAGCAATTTGAACCGGGAAAACCTCTGACGATTCAAGCGGTGGTTGATGTGGAACCCGAAGTGAAGTTGGGCGAATATAAAGGCTTAACAGTTCAAGCCGAAGAAATCAAGTTTGATCCGGCTCAAGTCGATGAAGTCTTGGAAAAAGAACGGGAAAAACGCGCCACCTTAGTTCCCGTTGAAGGGAGAGGCGCTCAGTTGGGAGATGTGGCGTTTGTTGATTTTCAAGGCTATTTTGCCAAAGAATCCGAAGAGGCCGAACCCGAACCCATCCCAGGGGCTAAAGGCGACAATTTCCAAGTGGATTTAGAAGAAGGGCGGTTTATTCCAGGGTTTATTGAAGCTTTGATTGGCATGAACCCGGGCGAAACCAAAACCGTTGACCTCAAGTTCCCCGATGAGTATGGCGATGAGTCGGTCGCCGGGAAAGACGTCACCTTCACCATGACCCTGAATGAACTGAAGGAAAAAGAACTGCCCGAACTGGATGATGAGTTTGCTGAAGAAGTTAGCGACTTCAAAACCTTAGCGGAACTGCGGGAATCTTTAGAAAAACGCTTCCAACAGGAAAAAGAAGACCAAACCAAAGCCAACAAACGCAAAGCCTTAGCCGATGCGTTGGTGGAAAGAATTGAGGTGGAACTCCCGGAAACTTTAGTGCGCCAAGAAGTGGATCGACTGATCACTCAACAGGCGATGCAGTTAAGCAATATGGGATTGGATGTTAAACGGTTATTCACCAGTGAAAACGTCCCCCACTTCCGCGAACAAGCTCGTCCTGAAGCCGTGGACAGCTTAAAGCGGGCTTTAGCATTGCAACAAGTCGCCAAACAAGAAGGGTTAACGGTCACCGATGAAGAAATTCAAGCGGAAGAAGCCAAGGTGATGAAAGAACTGCAAGGTCAAGACGTTGATCCTCAACGTTTACGGCAGTTCGTTCAGGAAGATTTACTTCAAGAAAAAACCTATACGTTGTTAGAAGAAAATGCAACCATTGAATTAGTTCCTGAAGGAACCCTCACCCCCGCCGAAGACGAAGAAGACGAGGAGTTCGACGAAGACGAAGACGAAGAAACCATCGAAACCGTCGATGTAACCGTTGCTGAATAGTAGAAGGCAGAAGGCAGGAGGCAGGAGGCAGAAGGCAAAAGGCAGAAGGCAGGCAGGAAGGAAGGAGGAAAGAAAAATAGTCTCCCCTTCCCCTTGTCACCCTGTCCCCTTGTCCCCTTGTCCCCTTGTCCCCCTGCTCCCTGTTTCTCCAACCTTGAGGCATAATAGAACTAATAACTTTCGGGTTAGTTTTCTCGAAAACGGTCTAAATTTTTAGAAAAAGATGATAATTTCTGACTCTTCCCAGTACCGAATTGCAAACTCGTCCCAACATGGGGTGACGAGCAGCACAAATTTAGAAACGATGACGAGTCCGAGTAATATCGTACCCATCGTGATCGAACAGTCGGGGATGGGAGAACGGGCGTTTGACCTTTATTCCCGACTGTTAAGAGAACGGATTATCTTTTTAGGCAGTGCCATTGATGATGATGTTGCCAATGCCATTACCGCCCAGATGTTATTTTTAGAAGCTGAAGATCCGGAAAAAGATATTCAACTTTACATTAACTCCCCTGGCGGTTCTGTCACCGCAGGGATGGCAATTTTTGACACCATGCAGCAAATTCGCCCTGATGTTGTTACTATCTGTTATGGATTGGCGGCAAGTATGGGGGCATTTTTATTAACGGCGGGAACCAAAGGCAAACGGATGTCACTGCCGAGTTCGCGGATTATGATTCACCAACCCCTCGGCGGAGCCCAAGGTCAAGCGGTGGATATTGAGATTCAGGCGAAAGAAATCCTGTATCATAAACGTACCTTGAATCAAATTTTGGCTGAAAATACAGGTCAACCGCTAGAGCGGATTGAAGAAGACACCGAACGGGACTTTTATATGTCCGCTGAAGATGCAAAAGAATATGGTCTAATAGATAAAGTGATCTCCAGCACTCAGAGTCTTCCTGTCCCTGGAGAATCCGTTCCCGCAACATAGGATGAGGCAACTATGTCCAAGTATGACTCCCATCTAAAATGTTCTTTCTGTGGTAAGTCCCAGGAGCAAGTTCGCAAACTAATTGCAGGGCCAGGAGTCTATATCTGCGATGAATGCGTTGAGCTATGCAATGAAATTTTAGATGAGGAGCTATTTGACAGCAGTTCAACGCCTCCACCCCCTCAGCCTCCTCGTCCCCAGGCGGCACCGACCCAACAACGGCGTCAACCTCGCTCGCCAGGGCGAGTGCCTTTAAATCAAATTCCCAAACCGAGAGAAATTAAATCCTATCTTGATACCCACGTGATTGGTCAGGATGAGGCAAAGAAGGTTCTCTCGGTTGCCGTTTATAACCATTACAAACGGTTAGGATTTGTTCAGGGTAAAGGGGCGAATCGACAACCCGAAGATAATGTGGAGTTGCAGAAGTCTAATATTCTGTTAATCGGCCCAACCGGATGCGGTAAAACCTTATTGGCAGAAACCTTAGCCAAGATGCTCGATGTTCCCTTTGCCGTTGCCGATGCTACCACCTTAACCGAAGCGGGTTATGTGGGGGAAGATGTCGAAAATATTCTGCTCAGGTTGTTACAAGTCTCCGATTTTGATGTAGAAGAAGCGCAACGGGGTATTGTCTACATTGATGAAATTGATAAAATTGCCCGTAAAAGTGAAAACCCTTCGATTACCAGAGATGTGTCGGGGGAAGGGGTACAACAAGCCTTATTAAAAATGTTAGAGGGAACCATTGCCAATGTTCCCCCCCAAGGCGGTCGGAAACATCCCTATCAAGATTGTATTCAAATCGATACCAGTAATATTCTGTTTGTCTGTGGTGGCGCGTTTGTCGGTTTAGAGAAACTGGTGGAGCAGAGAACGGGTAAAAAGTCAATGGGTTTTGTCCAACCGGGAGAGAATCAACCGAAAGATAAACGTTCCGTTGATGCCCTGAAACACATGGAACCGGATGATTTAGTCAAATTTGGCTTAATTCCTGAATTAATTGGCCGGATTCCCATGGTGGCGGTCTTAGAACCGTTAGATGAGGAAGCCTTAGTCGCTATTCTAACAGAACCCCGTAGTGCGTTGGTTAAACAATATCAAAAGCTGCTACGGATGGATAATGTACAGCTAGAATTTGATGAAGATGCGATTTCTGCGATCGCCCAAGAAGCGTTTCGCCGAAAAACCGGGGCGCGTGCCTTACGGGGAATTGTGGAAGAATTAATGTTAGATGTGATGTATGAAATTCCCTCTCGCAAAGATGTCAAACGCTGTCGAGTCACACGAGAAATGGTTGAAAAACGTTCAACGGCAGAATTGTTACTTCATCCTTCCTCCTTACCCAAACCCGAATCCGCTTAGTATTAATTAATTAAATTGATAGGACTAAAAAACCCGGTTTCTCAAAAAACTGGGTTTTTAGCTTTTAATTCTTAATTCTTAATTCTTAATTCTTAATTCTTCTTTCCTAACCTTTCCGATACAATTTTAAGCAAAATCAGGTGTTAATTAAAAGTTGGCGATTTATGAAAGGATTGAACCTGTTAAATTTTTTTCATGTAAGGACTAGACAGCCTCAGAATAAGCTCAAAACATTTTTGCCTATTCTAATTTGTCTAGTTACGTTTTTAGGAGTTTTGGGGGTTGGACAGTCCCAAGTTTGGGGACAGCAAACGGGCAATATTACCATTGATTTTGCCGCCCAGAGAACAGGAGTTAACTCCGCCAGCGGCTTTTTATATGGTATTAGTGGGACTCAACCTCCTGATAATATGATTACCCCATTAAAACCGAAATTGTGGCGCACCTCTCAACTGGATCTTTATCCCCGAATTACCGGATTAGGTTCTCAATTTCAACTGTTATTAAGTGATACCTGGGGTTATGGCGCACCGAGAGGGTGGCCCTATGACAATTATCAAAAATGGGAAGAACACGTTCGCCAAATTGCCCAACAAAACAAAGATAAAGTAATAATTTGGGATATTTGGAATGAACCCGATTTAAGAGATCCCTTTTGGAAAGGATCTAGAGAACAATTCTTTGAAACCTACAAACGAGCGTATCAAGTGTTACGCCAAGAATTAGGCCCAAATGCCATTATTGGTGGCCCTAGTATTACTAATTACGATCAAAGATATTTAACGGCATTTTTAAATTATTGCAAAGCCAATAATTTAGAAGTAAATTTTTTATCTTGGCATGAATTGAACGATCAAAATATTACCTCGATTGCGGATCATATTAATAATGCTCGTCGTAGTTTTCAGCAAAATCCAGATTACCAAAGTTTGAAAATTCAAAAACTTTATGTGAATGAAATTGTTGGGCCCACTGCTCAATATCGACCTGCGGAAATCTTAGGATTTCTTCATTACACCGAACTGGGTCGTGCTGATGGTGCGGTTAAAGCGTGTTGGGACCCGATTAATAAAGGTAGCGGAACCAACAATTGCTTTAATAATAGTTTAGATGGTTTAGTGACCCCTGATCAAGGCTTACCTAGAGCCGCTTGGTGGGTTTATAAAGCTTATGCAGAAGGGGTAAATACTAGGGTTACAACTCAATCGGATAACCCTAAAATTGTTGCTGTAGCCAGTCGTTCTAATGCAGAAGGGAAAGCACAAATTTTGTTTGGTTATTTTGAACAAGCTTTTTCCCCTCCTACAGCGGGTGTTACCTTGATTTTAAAGAATTTACAACAATTGAATTTACCGAATCAAAGCGGTACATTGACTTTTAAAGTGGAAAGAATTCCTGATTCTGGAGAGGAAGTTATTAAACAATTAGTGACACTCCGACAGGAAAATATTGCTGTTAGTAATCAAGTTGTTCGATTAACCATTCCCAACTTAAAACTGCATGAAGCTTATTTGCTGACCATTAGTTAATGGAAGCATCCGTAATTTCTCAGTTGTGGTTGGGTTGAGACGTACAAAAGTGCGTCTCTTTTTTTAGGATCATGAAAAAATTTAGATTGAATCCACAGTATTTGAATTATAAACCTAATTTCTTGAGTCTGCTGTCTCAATCCTGTTTTTGTGAAGGGATTGAAAATTCTATAGAACTTTTGTAAAACTTTGAGTAAATTTTTTACAAAACTAATCTTTGTTGTTGAGGAGAGAGTCGGCTATCATGGACTTGAATCGTTTCGATGATCCCTTTTTTGAGTCCAATACAGTCGGCTATTAGAGTGAGATTTAAATGATCCATTGGTCTCAATCTTGTTCAGTGTTCCCATATTATTGTTCTGGAAATAACCATTCATTTATTTATGCTGAATTTTCCCTTATTTGAGTTAGCCAACTTCTCAGAACCCCAGCATTTTCCCTATCATGCTGACTTATCTTCTACCTTGCAAGATCAATCTTTGTATGATTGCCAAGTTGATGTTTCAGAACTGGGAGAAGTTGTGGCTCGATATTTTAACGCAAATTCCTTATTACCGGGCGTTATTTTAATGGATCGAGGCAAATTTTTTGGGATGATATCTCGAAGACGTTTTTTAGAACGATTAAGTCGTCCCTATGGGATTGAATTATTTTTAAAACGTCCCCTCAATTTGCTATATCGATGGGAAAAAAGAGACCTTTTAATCTTACCGGGTTCTACCTTAATTTTAGAAGCGACTCAAGCCGCTTTGCAACGATCTTTAGAGTTAGTTTATGAACCAATTGTGGTGCAAATTTCTCCTCATGTTTATCGGCTTATTGATATGTATGACCTGCTGATGGCACAATCCCATATTCATCAATTGGCTAATCAAGTTTTACAACAACTCTATCAAGAACTACAAAGCCAAGTGTCCTTGGATGGGTTAACTCAAGTCGCTAACCGTCGGCGATTTGATCAATACTTTGAGGAACAATGGGAAGAACTAAAGTTTAGTGAACTGACCCTCTCTCTCATTTTTGCAGATGTGGATTTTTTTAAAGCTTATAATGATACTTACGGACATCAAGCTGGGGATGATTGTTTAAAACAAGTGGCTCAAGCGATCGCTCATACAGTAGAACAAACTCAGGGTTTAGTGGCTCGATATGGCGGAGAAGAATTTGTCATTGTCTTACCAAAAATTGATCGGATTGAAGCATTTTTGATCGCACAAGAAATTCGAGAAAATGTCAAAAAACTTCAGATTAAACATAAAAAATCCTCGGTGAGTTCGGTCGTTACTTTGAGTTTAGGAATTGCTACCGCTAATTTTAGGAATCCCGATCAAAGTTTAGCGTTAAATACGCCAGGGGATTTAATTATTGCTGCTGATCAAGCTTTATATCAAGCTAAACATAAGGGACGAGATCAAGTATTTTTCTTCCATTAGTTATCGCTGATTTTAGAAGAAAATATAAAATAAAAGTTTCAAAGTTAAAGAACTTTCCGACCCGTCGATTGGTTGAATTAAGGCATTTAAACCTTCCGATCTAAAGGAGGTTTATTCTCAATTAGATTAACAATAGTTTAAGAATTTAATAAAACGTTAATTGCTGATGCAATCTAACAGGATGTAATGATACAATAAAGAAAAGCTTTTCAGAGACGCGATCGCTTATACTACCATCTAAAGATTTAATTTGAATTAATTTTATGATAATGAGTACCTACTATCCTGAAGAAGTAGCCGAAGTTCTGCCATTTTCATCAATTTCTCAGTTAAATTTAGAATCTACCCTCAAAGATTTATCCCTTTATGACATTCAAGTCGATGTCAGCCAACTGGGGATGCTCATCGCGCAAAAATTAGAAGTTAATCCCTTAATTCCGGGTGTAATTTTAACAGAACAAGAGCAATTTGTCGGGATGATCTCCCGACGGCGATTTTTAGAACGGTTAAGTCGTCCCTATGGACGAGAACTGTTTCTACAACGCCCAATTCGTTCGTTACATCGTTTTTCTCAAACGGAGTTATTAATCTTATCTGGAGATACCTTAATAGTCGATGCAGCCCATCAAGCGGTACAGCGAGCGCCGGAACTTCTGTATGAACCGATTATTGTGAATTTATCTAATAATCGGTATCAATTATTAGATGTCCAACAATTGTTAGTCGCTCAATCCCATATCCATCAATTAACCACAGAATTACTCCGTCAACAAACCCAATCCCAACTGATTCAATCCGAAAAATTAGCCAGTTTAGGACAAATGGTGGCTGGAGTTGCTCATGAAATCAGGAATCCCACAAGCTGTATTTTAGGAAATGCAAGCTGTTTAGGCAATTATTATCAAGATTTAATAAAACTTTTACAAACCTATGAAGAACAACTCGAACAACCTTGTCCGGTTATTGAGACGTTAAAGCAAGAAATTGAGTTTGAATTTTTGCAACAAGATTTAGGGGAAGCGGTTAAAAGTATTCAAGTCAGTGCAGAACGGTTAAGTCAATTGGTAAATAGTTTACATAGTTTTTCGCACATGGATGGAAACCAACGACGAGAAACGAATATTCATGATTGTATTGATAGTACCTTATTAATTTTAAAAAATCGACTCAAACAAGGAATTCAAGTCGTTAAAAACTATGGTAATATCCCCTTAATTCGTTGCTATTCCGGTCAACTCAGCCAAGTTTTTATGACTTTAATTGCTAATGCCATTGATGCGTTAGAAGACTCGAAATCCTCCGCTCAGATGGTTCCCTTGATTTCAATTTCTACCTCCCTCAAAAGCAATTTTGATATTTATCCTAACGATCTGGCTAATCAAACACAACTGTCTAACTCCAATCGCTTCGTTTCTTTTCTCTTAAGAAATTCCGAGCAAAAAATCACCTCTGTTGTTTCCGAAGAATCGTTGGATTTAACTTGTATTTCCGAGTGGGTGTCAATTAAAATCGTTGATAATGGAATCGGAATTCCTGAATCGATTCAAGCTCGAATTTTTGAGACCTTTTTTACCACAAAACCCGCCGGAAAAGGCACAGGACTCGGATTAGCCATTAGCCATCAGATCGTAACGGAAAAACATGGCGGTCAACTCCGATGCGTTTCTACGCCTCAACAAGGAACAGAATTTGAAATTTTATTACCCATCATTTAACCATTTTGAATCGATAACTGATTAGCTTTTTTCTGAATTGGCTCTAGTAAATTTAACGGTAAATTAAAATAATTTAAGGGTGTAACTCCCCAACCATGATAATCACTACCCCCGGTTTTTAATAAGTGATAATCTTCACACCATTGTTCTAAAATTTGTATTTGTTTCGGGGTATGGGAAGGATGATAAACTTCTAACCCCATTAACCCAGCTTGCAATAATTCGTGAAAAACCGTTTCAACCTCTCCCCCTTGATATAAAAAAGGATGAGCCCACACAGGAACAGCATCACAGGATTTTAACAATTCAATTCCTTCCAAACTCGAAAATTTCTCATACTGAACAAATGCAGGTTTATGATCCCCTAACCATCGATCAAACGCTTCTTGTGGCGACTTAACATAACCCGCTTTCACCATCGCCATTGCAATATGGGGGCGGGCTGGGGCTACCCCTTCTCCCATGGATTCTAACTCAACGGGATAGCCTAATTCTGCTAACTTGGCTAAAATTAATTCGGCTCGATTTTTGCGTCCATTTAACCGTTCTTTTAAGGGATTTTCTAACTTTTGGCGATTCGGATAAAAGCCTAAAATATGCAGAGAACGTCCATTATGAACCGTTGATAATTCTACCCCAGTCACAATTTCTAAATCAGAGGTTTTCGCCGCTGTGCGTTCTGCTTCTTCCCAACCCGATAACGTATCATGATCCGTGATAGCTAAGGCTTTAACCCCCGCTTGAACTGCTACCTCAACCAATTGAGTGGGGGTGAGTAGACCATCAGAATAAGTCGTATGACAGTGAAGTTCTAGCATCGTTGAGATTTCAGACAGAAAAATACTATTATACGATTAATTCTGATGATCGTCTAAGTTCTGATCAATGGTGTGATTGGATTAACTGACGCCTGACGCTGAAAGTTGTTTCTTAGGATTTGCTGTTTTTATCAATTCTAAACGAGGTAAGGAACCCCAACTCTTCAGGTCAGAAACAGGCATTACTTCCCAGCAGTGACGACAAAACCAGTAGGGTTTGTGGTCACAAATTTGACGAAGCATTGGATTGGAGCAACAGGGGCAATTTGGCATAAAAGCGACCTTTCTTAAACAAGAATAGTAAATGCAACAGAAAAGAAAAAATGAGTGGCTTGAAACGTGTTTTCTGCGGTTGAGGAAAATCATCACTAAAACACTATTTCTCGGATTAATCTAGGGAATAAGTTTTCAACCGTAAAATTCAAACCACAACCGCCTATTTTTTAGATGAAATCCTGAAATTGGTGCTACATCAGTCCCCTAAACCCCCTGTAGAGAAAGTCAATAAGCAACGTCTCTAAACCATAAGGATGCGTAGCTTAAGCAGATTGCTGAGAAAATGCTACGTTGGTAATGGGAAACTGAATCCGAACTTTAGGCTGTTGATTTTCCAATTGTTTAGGGAGTTGAAGGATCAAACCATCTGGCCGCACCTCAGCCAAGCTAGTTTCAGGTTGTACGGGGTGAGGTAACGGAACCAGACTTTCAAATCCACTGGGGCGGAAATAGCCTTCCACTCCAGCAGCTTCTGTGGGTTGACCTTTGATGAGAATCGTCTCTGGAGTAATTTGTAAATCCAACTTAACCAGATGAAGGTCATACATACAAATTTTTAGAACAAAATCTGTCTCGGTTTCGTTCATCGTAATATTTACGATCGGATCTTCTTGTACATGACCCATCCAAAAGGTTAATTGCTTGGAGCTATTGAGTAAATTGGGAGACAAATCCTGTAGGTAATTATTGATACTCGTTCTGGCTTGAAAATCTTCCATCCTATTTTCCTCCGATACTGGTGTCTCTGGTAACGCACATTTAAAGTAAACATCAATAGTAAAAAATTGGTAAAGATTTAAATTTCGTTACATAACTTATTCAATTTCAATAACTCCATCCCAGAATCTCGGCCACTTCTTGCATCAGGGTTGTGGGTTGGAGAGGTTTACAGATGACACCAGTAACGCCAATCTGAGCAAATTTGAGGCGATCGCTCGGTAACACTTTTGCCGTTAACAGAATAACCGGAATTAAGCGGGTGGTTGGATCAGACTGAAGCTGCTGATAGACATCAAGCCCATCCATCTTAGGCATACTGACATCCAGCAAAATTGCATCCGGTCGTTCTGTTTTGAGTAATTCTAAGCATTCTTCTCCCGATGCTGCGGCGATGGTTTGCCATCCAGCCAAATCTTCCAGGCACATCTGTACCAGTTCCCGGAGATGTTCTTCGTCATCAACCACTAAAATTTGTCGGTCTGACATTTAGATTAGAAATTTAGATTTTACATTGCTCCGACAGATTACTCTGGAGGTGATTTGATTATACCAAGCGGAACAGTAAAGAAAAATGTGCTGCCTTCACCTAAAATACTTTCAGCCCAAATTTTACCCCCATGTTGCTCAATAATACTGCGACAAA
>JBMDYE010000461.1:0-3054 GCA_048595135.1 Planktothrix sp.
AATTATCATACACTATCCGATTATCGCACAGAGATAAATACGAATTTGTTAAGTTTTTCTGTCCCCGTTCATAACGACGGCGAATTACATCTTCTGGGATATTGTGACCCCCACTTTCTACCCGCCTGCGTACCCTTGCAATTGCTAATTCTGGACTTTGTAACCAAAAATAAATTAAGTTAATTTGATAGCCTTTATTTTTACAGTTCCTCAAAAAACGGGTATAACTGCGAGTGGATAATGTCGTTTCAAAAGCAAAATCAACTCCAGCATTCACCAAAGTTTCGAGTCGTTCTAACATTAACCGACCCGCTTGAATGGCAACAGATTCAGGGTTAAAGGGTGAAAGTCCGGCAGCAATTTCATCGGCATTGACATATTCAAACACTTCAAGAAAGCTAGGTAAAATTTGCAAAGCTGCGGTGGTTTTTCCTGAACCATTTGCGCCAGAAATTATGTATAAATTTGGCATTATCCGAGTTAAAAATTGATGGAGATAGAGCAGGTAAAATTTTTAAATCATCTCAGTTAATAATATCGTTGTTTAGAATTTGTTTTTTGCCCAACGGGAAAATCCTAATTTTTTACCCAAGTCCGACTCACGCCAAAACTGCTGTCTTTCGCTGTGAGTCATGATTTTTGTTGTACCCGCTTTAATCTGATTGGGTGTCAATTCTTTCTTGTTCATTTTCATCCCCAAAACTATCTATCATATCTTTGCTGCACAATATAAATTGTGTTGCTTTAAATGCAATCTCCTGATTTGTGGCAATCTCCCAAGGGGATTTATCTTTAATGTAAAATAAATCACTTAAAACTTGTTCCTTAAATTTCTCCCAAACGGTAGGATACGTGTCATCATTTGATAAACTCTTTAGAAATTTTTCAAGTAAACTTTTTACATTTTCAACTCTGCGTTCATATTCTTTTCTTGTTAGTTCGTCAACCTCATCCTTTTTGCCCTCTTTTATAAGTAAACCTAATTGTTTATTTGTATGTATGCTCGTTAGTCCTGCACCCAAAATAGGCGATAAAGGACTGTTTAGCATTTTCAAATAATACTGCTTTGGTGTTTTTATGCGGTTTTCTAATAAGTCTAATGTGTCTTTGTCCATATTGGGAGTGACTAGAATATTAACTTAAATTTATCAACCCTTCATCGGACTATTCTTCAACCCAATTAGAAAGCAAGCCCGTAATCTCGTGTTGTACCCGTTGCCGATTATCGTCATAAATCATCAAAGTGTTCAGCTTGTTCAACTTCTTGACGTAATTCCTAGCTCGTCTTCTACAAAGTCGAGATCAGGACAAGCGCCATATAGATTAAGTATTCCCCCAGAGTGAAGCCTATTGTTTTGTTTTAAAAATTTCTTGACTTCAGCATCAGAAAAAAAATTGAGTATCTCTTTTAGCTCCTCAAAATTAATCAATCCTTCCTGGAAAGCATCTAACACAAGATTAGCAATAATCTTTTGTTGTAAATCTCCCCATTGCTCTCCTATTTTTTCCGTTAACTGCTCCGGTAAATTAATGGTAAGTTGCATAAATTTCAAATTTCTCAATTCTACAGTTATATTCTATCCTTAAAGGCATTAACAAGGACTTTTCCACAAACGCTCGGAATGCAGCCAGATCGCATCGGTATGCTTTTTGGGAGTGCTGACTTTTAGAATGCAGCCAGAGGTCTATCAACTGGTGCTTGTTTTTGACTTCGGCCAATTGCATCAAGGGTGCAATTCATCGGATTACATCCACTGTCAATACTCTTCAGCCTATAGTGATCTGTTCCTCCTGACAATCAGGGATGTGGAGAGATTAGATTAAAAACGGAGTGGTCGCGAGCGCAAAATTTCAAAAGACTGATTGAGGAGTCTCCTAAATCCGCCCAAATTTTGATGAGCCTCGTTGTATTTTTTTCCCTACCTCTATCACTGCCTCTTCGGTATTTTTACTCAGAATTTAATGAGATTTTTCTGCACTTTTTTGAGTAGGTTTTGCACTTTTTTGAGTTTCTTGTACACTTTTTTGAGTGGGTTTTGCACTTGTTCTCACTCACTCCCTTTAGTTTCGCCCTAGTTTTCGCTGAGGATGAGTGCAGAAATTACTCAAATTTTACTCAAATTTTACTCAAAATCACTCCCCCTCTACTCACGACAGTTTCAAGCCGCGCTTCAGGTTTTCTGAGGAGAATTGAGGGAGCAAGCAATAGTATTGTCTATACAAATGTATATCTAAAGTTAGAGTTAGGTTCGGAAAAATCTTGGCTAATTTAAGGCTATGAAAAATCCAACTGAATTTCCCAATCAATCTAAACTCAAACAAATTAATGTGCGCGTTAGCGAAGCTGAGTTACTTTTGTTGCAGCAATATTCAACAGAGTGTAAGGTTTCCGTTTCTGAGTATCTGAGGCGTTGTAGTTTGAAGCGAAATTTACCTCGCCCTCCGACTCATTCCTCACAGACAACTCTTTCTATATTGGTGTCAAAGCTTGTTGAGGAACTAAGTGCCTTGAATACAATTGCGCGCAGCACCAACCATCCCGATATTAGTGAACGGGCTGTTAGCATTGCCCAACTGCTATCAGAAATTTATCAGGTGTCCTTATGATTGCCAATATTACCCGTGGCTCTAACTTTACTGGTGTATTGCGCTATGTGATGGGCAAGCCCAATGCCGAATTGATGATGACTAATGTAGCGAGTGCATACGGAGAATTAACTGATTTAGCCAAGGCGTTTCGAGTCACAGCAGCAACTAATCCTAGAGTCAAAAAGCCGGTGTATCACCTTAGCATTTCTCCAGCACAAGAAGATTGTTTATCTACGGCTCAATGGCTTAAATTGATCAAGGATTTATTAAAGCAACGTCATCTAGCAGAGCATCAATATATTGCGGTGCTTCACACTGATGCCACTTACCCCGATGGTTCTGTGCGTACCCACGTCCATTTAGTCATTAATTTAGTTCACCATACAGGAGAAGTCGCTAATGTCTGGTGGGACTACCCCAAAACTGAGAAGGTACTGCGACATCTTGAGAAGTGTTATGGTTTAT
>JBMDYE010000462.1:0-2543 GCA_048595135.1 Planktothrix sp.
TCTAATACCTGTTCCCTGATGGGTAACTGTTCAGGATATAATTCTAAGGCTAACTCCCAGAGTTGAATAACTTTTATTTTTTGACGATGGTAGGGAATTAAAGCATCTTTTAAAGCAATTCTATCTTGGTTTGGGGTATCGACTATAGGAGTTTCTAAAATGGCTTGTCGGATTACTTTTTGGATATTCGACTGATACCAATTTTGATCAACATTTTCCGGTATACTAGAATTAGCTAATAGATAAGTATTATCCCAGTGAGAACTCGCATAATTTAACAGTTGCTTATAAAGTTCGACACTTTCTTCAAATATCTGTTTATTCAAATTACGTTTTTCATCATCCCGTTCATCTAGCAGAACACTATCCCTCGGTTCACTGGGGTTAAAAAGAGGACTATTTAAAATAACTGGAAAAGTAAATTTTTCTGAACCAATTAAAGGAAAATCACAAAATAGCATAGGAGTATCTGGGCTAATTTTTTCTAGCCTCCATTTTTCTCCTAACTTTTGAACCGGAACAGCTAAACAAATCGTATTTTTAGCATTAGAGATAGAAGCAATATTGACAAATTCTACATTTTCATTAGATTGGATCTTAATTGTTGATATTTTTAGACAATCCAAACTTAATTCACTTTCTCTTAAATAATTAATTCTTGTGTTATTAACTGCATCGATTACAGTTACAGACTCAATTTTTGGAATAAAAACAAACGTGTAACTTAAAGCATTGTGTAAATCCTTAATTCCCACATCAGCAATAGACAAACCCTCTGGGTCAAGCTCGTATTTAAAAGAAGTATCAAAATATTGATTCGGTTGGTAATTTTTTAAGACCGGACATAAGTTTTCATCATCTAATTCTTCAAATACCTGATAAGATTGATCAACTTTTGCAATCATTTCATCAGGGGTTCTAGCATCTCTATCTAATTTTAAATTAAATTGTTTATAAATATTAGTTTTTTCTTCTCGATCTTCTAATATACCCGTAACCGCTACTTTCTTAGAAAGTAGATGTGTTGTCATAAAGCCTGTACCAAATTTACCTGTCGTTGCTGAGACTTCCTCAGTAGATGTTGTTCTATCTTTCGTTGAAACTTGTTCAATTAAATAGGTAATATTATCCATTAAAAATGGATTACCATTATGTTTAAATTCTACTGAATTTTTTTGTAAAATAATCTCCACTTGAACACTAGAATCTGCCACATCTTTAGCATTTTGCAACAGTTCCCAGATCCAGCGTCTTTCAGATGCTTTATTCTCATAAAGTTTTTCTATCCCGTCCAGTAGCTTTGTTGCAATTAGCTTTTTGTGGGCTTTTAACGAGGATTCATAAGCTTTTCGTTGATAACTCATAGCTGGCGGGAGAGAATAAAAAAAGGTGAGATTTATATTTTATAAATATCATTTTATGTTGAGCTTGTCAAGCCTTTTTTAAAATATACCGAAAAAACCCAGATCATGATCTGAGTTTTTCCCATTCAAGCGAGCTTATTATCGGTTTTACTAAGAGTTACGCTTCTTCGTGACTGCTAATACAGTTGCTATACCTAAAAAACCTAAAATTGTTGTCGGTTCTGGTACAGAAGTAACAGAAGTAATCGTAATATTGCTAACGGTTAGACCACTATCTCCGGCTTCGTCAAGACTATCTACGATTCCAAATCCTAGCGTATAAGTGCCACCTGTTGCAAAGGTATAAGATTCAGAACCGTTTCTTGGAAAACCCAAAATTCTAACGTGAAGAATATCGGTGAGCAGAGTAGCTGTATTATTAATCGTCCAAAAGCTAAAATCATTAAAAGGAAATTGATCTCTGTCGTCAAAGAACCAATCAAAATTAAGCGTATCCCCCCCTTTAACATTGAGAGTTGTTTTTGCAGCAGAACCGCCTACGGCTCTAAAGGGTGCAAGGTTCTCTAAATCCTCATTAGATATTCCTAAAAAATTAGCGATTTCACTCGCATTTTCATCAAGACCCAGGGTAGAAAGATTAATAGAATTATCGCTATAACTTCCACCTCCGAAAAATTGCCAATCTGTAACTTTATTAAGGGTTGCAGCTTTTGCCGAATTAGCAAAAGAAGATAAAGTCACTAAACTAGCTGTACTAACCGTTACAGAAAATATGCCTAAAAATTGATGCTTAAACATGGAAATCTCAAGGTAATAATCAAGGCTTAACCCCTTTATTCCCCAAACAAATTTGATTATTTATGAAATCAATTAAGCCAAAATTCTGGTGATAGTATTTTCCTTGGCTGTGTTTAATATATGTAAACTTTTAAATCAATACCAGAGGTTTTACTAAACCTTTACAGCAAGCTTCATAAATCAAGCTTAGTTTCAATCTAATGTTAGGGAACTCATCTAAAATATAACAATCCCTGCTAAATTTAGACTAATCTCAGTCAGTTACCTCAAATCTACATAATGCCGTTATCGAATCAATTCTCAAGGTAGAACGGACTCAACATTTTGTTAATTGATTTCTTAACCCCGACTCTTAAAATTAAAGTTCAAGGCATAATAGCT
>JBMDYE010000463.1:0-16150 GCA_048595135.1 Planktothrix sp.
ATATCCCATGGTGGCGCAGTCAAAGGTATTGTCAGCAAAGGGTAAATTTAACACATCCGCTTCCACCCAACGAATCGGGGCTGCTGGGATTGTATAGGGACGAGGACGGGCGGCAGCGATTTGCAATTGAGAGGCTGAAAAGTCTACCCCCACCACCTGTCCCGATTCGCCCACCTGTTGAGCCAAAAGCTGGGCGAGATCTCCACTTCCACAACATAAATCTAAAGCCGTATCACCAGGTTTAGCTTGACACCAACGCACCGCCATCTTTTTCCAAATCCGATGCTGTCCCAAACTTAAGTTGTCATTCAACTGGTCATAGACGGGAGCTATTTTATTAAAAATCTCTTGAATTCGATGTTGATCCTGAATCATGGTGTCGGGGAAACTTAATAATCTAAGCTGATTAATGCAAGCGCAATTTCTTGATTGACTAAATGAACCGTCATTAAATCTTCTGGGGTCATTTGGCAAGGTTTTTGCCATTGCAACGATAACAAGGCAAGTTGGCGATCGCGATAAATAATTGGAACACTAAAATGAGCTTGAATACCCGAACTTTGATAATGAGGGGAAGCAGCCAAAGCTGGATCATCGGCGACATTAATCGTTGCCTGTGCTGTTCCGCTTGCAATGGCGTCTTGAACTAAGGGATCATTCGCTAACCAATTTTCGACAGAGCCATGGGGACTATAGCAGCCTTGGAGGGGGGTGAGGGTTTTGTTATCCTGAAGTTGTTGCAAAATGCAGACATCGACATTTAGGTTATTTCCCACCGCTTCCGCAATGGGTTGTAAGATACTAGCCACATCCGGTGCGGCTTGGGCGGCTTCCATAATTTCCGCCAATAGTTGGGTTTGAGCCTGAGCGCGATTTAATTCTGCGGTACGTTGCTTGAGGAGTTCGTAGGTTTCCGCCGCCCGTTCAACAACTGTTTTTAATTCATTGGGGTCCCAAGGCTTCGTAATATACTTATAAACTTGTCCAGAGTTAATCGCATCCACTAAATCTTCAATATCGGTAAAACCCGTCAGAATAATCCGTACCGTATTGGGAAACTGAGGAACAGTTTTGCTGAGAAACTCAGTTCCTTTCATTTCCGGCATTCGCTGATCAGAAATAATAACGGCAACTTCGCCCTCTTGCTCTAAAATTTCTAACGCTCGAACCCCACTTTCCGCCTTAAACACATTAAAATTTCGCCGAAACGTGCGATAGAGCAGATCTAAGTTATCAGGCTCATCATCAACTACCAACATCTTTGGCTTTTTAGGTCGGTTCAAGTTCATGAGTTGGCGCTTAAGAGTTTCAAGTTGTGGAATTTCAGCTTGCATTAATACCTCCGCGGTTGGTACTCCTGCGGTATTCACCAAAACACTTGTTCAATTTAATTGTGGACAGGAAACCCCGCTTCAGACTCTTATCAAAAGAAAAACGGTAAACCCGCTTATAGGGGTTGGGCTGTTGGGCTAACACCAAACACAGTCCTACACGAAACATAGCATATTCTGATTAGCACACATAAATTAACGACACAGAAATTATCACCTTAGCCAAGGTGAGTACAGCAGAATACTAAGTAGATCACCAAGCAGACGATGGTTTCGGTCTGCTTACGACTGCGCCATCCACAGTAATGCACCCAACAGGAAAAGGATTCCGCTCAAAGCGACCCCAATAAAACGGTTATCTTGATGATTGACCGAACTGAGATCAACGGCTTCTTGCGGTTGAGGAGTGGCTTTAGACGTTTGTTGAGTTGATCGGGTTGAGGTTTGTTGAGAAAGGGCCATTTCATTCCCATCTAACTCATTCAGATCAGGAATTTTAACAAACCCTTCTGGGTCGATATAAAGTTTTGGAGCTTCTAAGACTTCCAGTAAGCGACGGGCTTGTTTACGGGTCGCGATCGCCGGATGATGTACTAATTGTTTGCATAGGGCGATCGCTTCTTTCCGTTGACCCGTCGCTTCATAAGCCGTCACGAGCCAAATTTGGATTTCTCCCCCCAAGCGAGTATTCGGTTCCACACCCTGACGGGCGAGTTCCAACTGTTGAACAGACTCGCGATAACGACCTTGTTCAAAGGCTTGTTGACCCGCTTGATAGAGATGAACAATAATGTCTAAAGGTTCTTGGCTCACGATAGCTATTTAGAACTCATCATAGTTTTTGCCCATTGAGGCTTCATCTTCCCGTTTAGAACCGAGTAACTGTAGATCATCAACCCGAATCACAGGTTTAGAACGAGCGGCTCCGGTATTGCGATCCGACCAGTGATCAAATTTTAACGAACCTTTAATGCCGATTAACTTGCCTTTCTTGACGTAGTTAGCAGCAATTTCTGCGGTTTTGTCCCAAAGTTCGAGATCAAACCAATCTGGCTCATCTGTTTTGCGAGTGCGACGATTAACTGCTAGGGTAAAGTTACAGACAACTTTTCCCGACTCAAAGTATTTAACTTCCGGGTCTTTCCCAGCCCGACCAACTAAAGTAACGACATTAAGACTCATAGTTTATTAAAAATAAAGGAATGTTGGTTAATCCATCAAAACTAACTTTTATTTTAACTGTTGACGGTTGAGGATCAATATCCTGATCCGGAGTCCCACCCAACGAACTATAACCTAGATCAACCTTCGGCTTTGTTGTTGAGGGGGGCTGTAGTCCTAATGACTAGACGTAAAAACCAAAACATACTAAGATCCACATCGGTTGCTAACTAGAGGCACATTGGCAAGGATCGCTCAACTGGCTATAGCAGAATTGATAACAGTTTCAGCATTTCTAGTTGAACATCCTAGTTTCTGTCGGAATATGTCAAACTTCTATATGACTGCGGTACAAAATTACACACATTGGGGGCGGAAAAAATAGTGGGGTTTTTCAGTCGCTTTTCTTTATCGCGGGACATGGGTATCGACCTGGGTACCGCCAATACCCTTGTATATGTATCTGGTAAAGGTATCGTTCTTCAAGAACCTTCTGTGGTTGCCATTGACCAACAGGAAAAGGTTCCCTTAGCAGTTGGAGAAGATGCTAAGAAAATGCTCGGTCGCACACCGGAAAATGTGATTGCACTGCGACCGTTACGGGATGGAGTCATTGCCGATTTTGATGTCGCCGAACAAATGCTCAAACATTTTATTCGGCGGGTTCATGATGGCAAAACCTTAATTGCCCCTCGAATTGTGATTGGAATTCCCAGTGGAGTCACTGGGGTAGAACGACGCGCGGTGATTGAAGCGGCATCTCAAGCGGGGGCGCGGGATGTACGATTAATCGATGAACCCGTTGCCGCTGCCATTGGAGCCGGTTTACCGGTTACAGAACCCACCGGAAATATGATTGTGGATATCGGGGGTGGGACAACAGAAGTGGCGGTTCTCAGCTTACAGGGAACGGTATTGAGTGAATCGGTGCGGGTAGCAGGGGATGAACTCAATGATGCCATTATTCAGTATATGAAAAAAGTTCATAACTTAGTAATTGGGGAACAAACAGCCGAAGATATCAAAATTAAAATGGGTTCCGCTTATCCCACCTATGAAAATGAAGATGGGATTATGGAAGTTCGGGGGATTCACCTGTTATCGGGTCTGCCGCGAACAATTACCATTAAAGCCCCAGAAGTTCGCGAAAGTATGTTAGAACCGCTCTCAATTATTGTCGATGCGGTGAAACGAACCTTAGAACGCACCCCTCCTGAACTGGCAGCGGATATTATTGATCGTGGCATTATGTTAGCGGGGGGAGGAGCCTTACTCAAGGGGTTAGATGCGTTGATCAGTCATGAAACAGGAATTGTTACTCATATTGCCGCCGATCCTTTATCTTGTGTTGTCTTGGGAACGGGGCGAGTCCTAGAAAACTTTAAGCAACTTGAACGGGTTTTTAGTGGCAGTTCACGCAGTTTTTAACCAATGATGCTTAAACTGAGGGCGTGGGAAACAGAATCAAGCCATGCCCTTACCTTTTTTTTAATATATTAATAAGGGATATGGAAACACGGAGTTGGTGGAATCGATATGGCTCCCAAGCGACCTTGCTAGGATTAGCAATTTTAGCGGCTTGGCTCGTCCGACAAACACAAGGGGCTGCTTTATATGAAATGTATTATTGGATTAGCCGTCCCTTTCACCAGGCGAATTCAGTTGTAGCAGAACAAGAGAAAGCAGTTCGTCAAATTGAACCTCGAATTTCCCAGTTAGAAGCAGAAGTTCAAGAACTCAGCCAGCAAAATCAAAAGTTACAAGAACTCTTAAAGTACACTACTTCTAAAAATAAAAATCAAGCTCCAGGAATTGTGGCTCCAGTCATTGGTCGGAGTTCAGATTATTGGTGGAAACAAATTATTATTGGCCGAGGAAGTCAAGATGGCATTAAGGAAGATTATATTGTGGCGACACCTGGAGGGCTGGTCGGACGAGTATTGAGCGTGACCCCCAATACCAGCAAAGTGATGCTCCTGAGTGACCCGATGAGTCGCATTGGTGTAACCATTAGCCGCAGTCGCAATATGGGGTTTCTCAAGGGAAATGCCACGGACAAAGGGGTGATGGAATTTTTTGAAAGTGATCCGAATGTCAAAGTCGGAGATATTGTCACGACCTCCACCTATAGCCAGATTGTTCCTGCGGGTTTAGCAGTGGGAAAAGTGGCTTCTGTTGACATGAACAAAGCACCTGCTCCTGAAGCCATTATTGAATTTTTTGCGCCGATTTCTTCTTTAGAATGGGTGGTCGTTTATCCGAATACAAAAACAAAAATCGAACAAAAAAAACAACAAAATCCACTTTAAAATTAAATTCCTTTCCCCATTAAAACAAAAAAATAAGATATTTTGTTGATTTAAAAAGAATATAAATTCATCAAAAAATAGGAAATTCATCAAAACTGTCATCCTTAACAATTTATTATTCTCTTTCTGGCTTCTGACTCCTTACTTTTTTGGACATTATGTTTTTTCAACCCTATCAAATTTTAAATTGGGCTGTAACCCTAGGTTCCCTAATCCTCTGTATTTGGTTATCTTTGGTTAGGATTCCTGGCTTAGAATTATTTGGAATTACCCCGAATTGGGTGTTAATTTGGCTAGTGGCTTGGAGTATTAAACGCACCTTACTGCAAGCCGTCATCGGTGGATTCGCTTGTGGATTAATTCTAGACGGTTTAAGCTATGCCCAACCCAGTCATATTATTCCTTACATTACAGTCGCAATTTTAACTGTCTTAATTTACAAACGAGTCATTACCAAAATTCAGGAAGATTTTATCTCCGTTGCTTTAATTGTGTTTGGGATGGCAATTATTGTTGAAACCATCAGGGCTTTACAATTTAGTGGTCATGGTTATGCCACCTTACCGGGAATTTGGCTCCATCAACAACGAGTTGCCCTCTGTGCTGGGGTTCTTAGCAGTTTGTGGACACCTGTTATCTACTTGCCGCTTAGTCGTTGGTGGGCATTAATGGAACCCTCAAATCAATTAAAATCTAAAGTTTAGATGCGACAAGGAAATAGCCATGCTAAAACAGAGCGATTCTGCGAAAATGGATGCTACGATTCGGGCTGAGGTGTTAAGTGAAGCCCTTCCCTATATTCAAAAGTTCGCCAACCGCATTATTGTGGTCAAATATGGGGGGGCTGCCATGAAGGAAAGTAACCTAAAAGATAAAGTCATTCGGGATATTGTATTACTGGCTTCGGTGGGAATTCGGCCTGTTGTGGTTCATGGTGGTGGCCCAGAAATTAATACTTGGTTAGGAAAATTAGGCATTGAACCCCAATTTAAGAACGGTTTGCGGGTGACAGATGCACCGACGATGGATGTGGTGGAAATGGTGTTAGTCGGTCGCGTGAATAAAGAAATTGTTTCTCTGATTAACCAAGCCGGGGCTTCTGCGGTGGGCTTATGTGGGAAAGATGCAAATTTAATTAAAGCTCGTCCCCAAGGTCAAGCCGATATTGGGTTTGTCGGGGAAGTCAGTAATGTTAATACAAAGCTATTAGAGTCTTTAGTCGATAGTGGTTATATTCCGGTGGTGTCCAGTGTGGCAACGGATGAAAATGGGCAAGCATATAATATTAATGCCGATACGGTGGCTGGAGAAATTGCAGCCGCTTTAGGGGCAGAAAAGCTAATTTTGTTAACGGATACGGCAGGAATTTTAGAAGATTATCATAATCCTGACACTTTAATTGCTAAAGTTGATATTCAAGAAGCAAGGCAGTTAATTGAAAAGGGGATTGTGTCCGGTGGGATGATTCCTAAAGTGAATTGTTGTGTGAGAAGTTTAGCCCAAGGAGTCCGGGCGGCTCATATTTTAGATGGTCGGGTTCCCCATGCGTTATTACAAGAAGTGTTTACGGATGCAGGGATTGGCACAATGATCGTGGCATCGGAATTTACCCGATAAAGTCTAATTTATATAGCAGGAATTTGTGTCGTAGAGGCGGGGTTATCCCCGTGAATTGTATAACCTCTCCCCCTAACCCCCTCTCCTTGCCGGAGAAGGGGGAAAAATTTCTATTCTAAATATTTGCTACACATCCATATTGTGTAGAGACGTTGTATGCAACGTCTCTAACTGGGGTCTAGGGGACTTATGTAGCATTAATTTCAGGATAGAATACAAGTCTCTCAAGTTCCTAACCTGAAACCCTTACCAACGTCTTTCTTCTTCATCAGCCGGGTCGCCATAAGGATCTTCACTAGCGGGGCGAATATTACCAAACATCCCGACATCTGCCGGATCTCCGTAGGGATCTTCACTAGCTGGGGTAACATTGCCATAGCTGCTATAGTCAGCCGGATCTCCGTAGGGATCTTCACTGGCTGGGATCACATTCCCAAACATCCCAAAATCAGCCGGGTCGCCGTAGGGATCTTGACTGGCTGGGGTAACATTGCCATAGCTGTTATAGTCCCCTGGATCACCGTAGGGATCTTCACTAGCCGGACGAACATTGCCATAGTCGTTGTAGTCAGCCGGATCTCCGTAGGGATCTTCGCTAGACCGACGAACTTCGCGATCATAATCGGACTGATTTTGATATTGTTGATCGTCTCCGTTTAACATCGCATCAGCCATTTTCCGTAAAAATCCTTCAACCATGATCTTTCTCCTTGTTAAATGAACTTAAAAGTGTTGAGACTTAATCAAATCTTTGGGGAATGAAGCGATCGCTTTTTTTAACGAACTGGAACTGCAGACGGGTTTTGAACCACATCATTGAGGTCTAAACCATTGGGTCTGCCGTTATATCCTTCAAAATCTTGATAGCGGCGGGCTTCTGCTTCAGGAACTTGAATGCCTTCTGGGGGAGGAGTGACCCAATGGGCGCGACCTTGGGCATCTCGGTAGTAAACACGGCCATTTTTAGACAGGTAATATTTACCTTCAGGCCCTTGTTGTTGCTTGTTTTTATGTTGGTTATAGATGTAATAAAGAGCGGCGGCTCCCACCAAAATAGCAACTTTCTGCCCATTCGATATACCTCGTCTCGCTTGGGGTCGAGCGTTGGGTGGCGGAGGCGCAACGGTTCCGCCTCTTGTATCATCGACTGGAGGAGGAGGACTATTATAAGTTTGGGAACCTCCACAAGCATTTAAAAACGGAACCATTAGCAACCCTGACATTATTAATGCCATTGGTTGTGCAAATTTTTTCTGTTTTGGTGACAGTGTTTGCATTGCGCCTCCGACTTTCGGCTTAAACAGGATATTGATTAAGACAGTGGATTAAAACGATTGGAATCTTACTACTTTTAATCATGAAGCTAGAGTTAAATTTAAACATCCAGCTATAGGTAGAATAAAAGGTTTTAAAAACACCATTCGGACTATATAATAATGAAGATATTAATATTTTGATAAATAAGAACTTATGATAATTATTAATAAAGCTCTACAGTTTAATATTCCACCTTTAAATATTTGCTACGCATCCCTATTGTGTAGAGACGCGCCAAAAGCCTAACGGCATAAATAGGCGCGTCTCTACATAGGGTTTCTATTTTTTGAAACGATTGATTCAATTAACCATTCACAACTTCGCCACCATTCGGATGTAGAACTTGTCCGGTCATGTAGGAAGAATCTTTTGAGGCTAAGAACACATAACAAGGGGCAACTTCTGACGGTTGACCTGCCCGTTTCATGGGAACTTGTTGACCAAAGGTTGCCACTTTATCTTCGGGGAACGTTGAGGGAATTAAAGGAGTCCAAATCGGCCCAGGCGCAACGGCATTCACCCGAATATTTTTCTCAACTAAATTCTGAGATAACGCACGAGTAAAGGCAACAATTGCCCCTTTTGTTGAGGAATAATCTACTAAGGTTGGATTTCCTTGATAAGCCGTTATCGAGGTCGTATTGATGATAACGCTACCCGGATGCAGGTGATTAATAGCCGCTTTAGACAGATAGAACATCGAGAAAATATTGGTGCGGAAGGTTTGTTCTAACTGTTCAGCACTAATATCTTGGAAGTTTTGTTGAGGATGTTGTTCAGCCGCATTATTGACTAAAATATCGAGGCGACCAAAGGTTTCTGCGGTTTGTTTAACGGCTTCTCGACAAAAATCTTCATCGCCAATATCCCCCCGAATTAATAAGCAACGCCGACCTTCTTGTTCAACCATTCTTTTGGTTTCTTCGGCATCTTCGCTTTCATTGAGGTAAATAATCGCAACATCCGCCCCTTCTTTAGCATAAAGAACGGCAACAGAACGACCAATTCCACTGTCGCCCCCTGAAATTAATGCCGCTTTATCTTTGAGTTTATGACTACCTTGATAATCGGGGTCAACAACAACAGGAGCGGGAGTCATTTCCGTTTCAATTCCCGGTTGTTGATTTTGATGTTGAGGCGGTCTTTCTTGTTGTTGAGTCGGCATAAGCGTCTTCTTCAAAGATTAGGTTTACAAAACAAATTCAAACTTGTTTTCTCTCTATAAAAACAGTAAGAATTTTAATCATGTTCTTCCTCTGCCTCAAGTCATAAATCAACACAATTGAGACAATCTAACAGCTTGAACCGTAGGATGGACTCTGCCCATCAATTAATTTATAAATTACTATCAACTTTATTTTTTAAATAAAAAGATTAAAAATTTATGGTAATTATCTATCAAATCAATTTCTAATTTCAAACTCAAGCGGGCTTTGTTGAGTAGCCCAAACCAGACTCTCAGGGTGAGATTACCTCGCCCCTACTCCGAAGGGTCGGAAATATGGCAAGATAGAAAAGATTGTCTAAAATTGCCCATCTTGTCGATATTCCCATGACTGCAACGAATCCATCCCCAGCCACCAAATACGACCCCTTCAGTACCGAAGCCAAATGGCAACAGTATTGGGAAGAAAAGCAAGTCTTTAAAGCTGACCCCAACCAACCGGGGGAACCTTATTGCATTATGATTCCCCCGCCCAACGTGACGGGAAGCTTGCACATGGGTCATGCGTTTAATAACTCGTTGATTGACGCCCTGATTCGTTACCATCGGATGAAGGGTTATAACGCATTGTATTTACCGGGGACAGATCACGCGAGTATTGCGGTTCAAACTATCTTAGAACGACAACTCAAAGAAGAAGGAAAAACTCGCTACGATTTAGGACGAGAAAAATTTTTAGAACGGGCTTGGGAATGGAAGCAACAGTCAGGGGGAACTATTGTTAATCAGTTGCGCCGCTTGGGGGTTTCTTGCGACTGGTCAAGGGAACGCTTTACCCTGGATGAAGGATTATCAAAAGCCGTCTTAGAAGCGTTTATTCGCTTATATGAAGATGGGTTAATTTATCGCGGTAAATACATGGTGAACTGGTGTCCTGCCAGTGAGTCTGCGGTATCAGATTTAGAAGTAGAAAATAAAGAAGTTAATGGTAATTTATGGCATTTTCGTTATCCGTTGACCGATGGTAGTGGCTATGTAGAAGTGGCAACCACTCGACCGGAAACGATGTTAGGGGATACGGCAGTTGCCGTTAATCCGAATGATATTCGTTATAAAGATTTAATCGGAAAAACCGTTACGCTTCCGATAATGAAACGGGAAATTCCGATTATTGCCGATGAATTTGTTGATCCTAGTTTTGGGACGGGTTGTGTGAAAGTAACCCCAGCCCATGACCCGAATGATTTTCAAATGGGTCAACGGCATAAACTGCCGATGATTAATATTATGAATAAGAATGGCTCTTTGAATGAAAATGCAGGGCCATTCGCCGGACAGGATCGATTTACAGCCCGAAAAAATGTGGTTCAACGGCTGAAAGATCAGGGATTTTTAGTTAAAGTTGAAGAGTATAAACATACGGTTCCTTATAGCGATCGCGGTAAAGTTGCTGTTGAACCGCTATTATCAACCCAGTGGTTTGTTAAGATTCGACCCCTTGCGGATAAAGCGTTAGATTGTTTAGACAATCATGATGATCCGGTGTTTGTTCCTGAACGCTGGACGAAGGTTTATCGAGATTGGTTAGTTAAATTAGAGGATTGGTGTATTTCTCGGCAATTGTGGTGGGGACATCAAATTCCCGCTTGGTATGCAGTGAGTGAAACGGGCGGAGAAATTACCGATGAAACGCCGTTTGTGGTGGCAAGAACGGAAGCGGAAGCCAAAGAAAAAGCCATTGCCAAATTCGGAGAAACCGTTATTTTAGAACAAGATCCTGATGTTTTGGATACTTGGTTTTCTTCGGGTTTATGGCCGTTTTCCACGTTAGGATGGCCGGAACAAACTTTAGATTTAAGTAAATATTTTCCCACTAATACTTTATCAACGGGGTTTGATATTATCTTTTTCTGGGTTGCCCGAATGACGATGATGGCGGGATATTTTACTGGAAAAATGCCCTTCAAAACCGTTTATATTCACGGGTTAATTCGGGATGAAAAGGGCAAGAAAATGTCAAAATCTGCCGGAAATGGCATTGACCCGTTATTACTAATTGATAAATACGGAACCGATGCAGTGCGGTTTACGTTAATGAAAGAAGTGATAGGGGCGGGGCAGGATATTCGCTTAGAATATAATCGAGAAACCGATGAATCGGGTTCTGTTGAAGCGTCTCGAAATTTTGCGAATAAACTGTGGAATGCGTCCCGATTTGTGATGATGAATTTAGACGGACAATCCCCGAAACAGTTAGGGGAACCCGTTTTTAGTCAGTTAGAATTGAGTGATAAATGGATTTTGTCTCGCTTTAACCAAACCGTTAAACAAACCCGTGAGGATATGGATCATTACGGCATTGGAGAAGCGGCAAAAGGCATTTATGAATTTATTTGGGGCGATTTTTGTGATTGGTATATTGAATTAGTTAAACCACGCTTACAAGGAGATAATCCAGCATCTCGGAAAGTTGCCCAACAAACGTTAGCGTATGTTTTAGAAGGGATTTTAAAATTACTGCATCCCTTTATGCCCCATATTACCGAAGAAATTTGGCATACCTTAACTCAAACCGGAGAAGAAGATTGTTTAGCGTTGCAACCTTATCCGGTTGCAGTGGAAGATAAAACCTTAGATGTGGAGGTATTTCGGTTAGGAAGATTCGGTAATAATCCTGATTCTATATTGAATCAAACGGTGAGAACGTTGTTTGAATTACCGGAACTTGTCGGTGATTTCATTCAGCAGTATCAAAAACCGTTTATTGGGGCGGTGTTGTTCTTCGTTGCCTTTTTAACGATTAGAAGTTTAACAGCAGCGCTGAATGCGATTAATGAGTTACCGTTACTCCCGACAATTTTTGAATTAATTGGGATGGGATATACGGTTTGGTTTGGATATCGATATTTATTGAAAGCATCCCAACGTCAAGAACTCAGGAAAATTCTGCAAGAGTTGAAAACTGAATATATCGGTAGTTTAAACACTCAGGAATTTGTTACGGAAGTTAAGCAAAATTCAGCACCTTCAACCCATGCTCAACCTTCATCTAGTGAAATTAACAGTATTATTGATTCCCAACTAGAAGAAGAGTTTCAATTAATTTTTGGCGCAATTCGGACGTTACGAAATTTACGGGCGGAAGCGGATATTAAACCGAAAGCTCAGGTGAAAGCTATTCTGCAAACGGAAAGTTCTAAAGAACAGGAAATCTTGAAACAAGGGCAAACTTATATTCAAGATTTAGCGAAAGTGGAGGAATTAACGATTACAGAACAGTTAACAGGAACAGAAGGTCAAACCATTGGTAGCGTTGTGGGAACTGTTCAAGTGTTAATGCCATTAGCGGGTGTGGTGGATGTTGCGGCATTCCAAACGAAATTGCAGAAAAAATTAGCCAAAGTGGAAAAAGAAATTCAAGGGTTTCAACAGAAGTTGAATAACCCGAATTTTGTCAACCGTGCAGAACCGGAAGTGGTAGAAACAACCCGCAATAATTTAGCAGAAGCGGAAAAACAAGCGGAAATTCTCCGAGAACGGTTAAGCCAATTTTCCTAAGTTTATAGTGACCTTTGGGTGTTTGGAGTTGGGACAGGTTAATCTAGGTTATAGGATGATTGAGCGATACCTGTCCCTAGCAATTACATTTATAATGACTAAAATTGTGTTATTCAATAAAAACCGCTTAAACCTTAAATTGATCCCTAAAATCAGGGTTGTTGCGATCGGGTTGAGTAGTGTTGTTGGTGTATTGCTAACTGCAACTCAAGCCCAGTCCGTATCAACAATCTTTAAGGTTAAAACTGAGCTTCCCAGTTCTGAGAGGATGGCTCAAACTAATCAGTTAGCACCGGATTTTGAGCGTCATTTTAAAGCATTGGGAATTGAAGGCTCTATTATTATTTATGACTTAAATCAAGATCAAGTTTATCAACACAACCCAACCCGAAATACAACCCCCTTCTTACCCGCTTCTACTTTTAAAATTCTGAATTCTTTAATTGCGCTCGAAACTAAAGCGATCGCCGATGAAAAAACCATTTTAACTTGGGATGGAATTCAGCGATCTATTCCGGAATGGAATCAAGATCTAAATATGAAACAAGCCTTCCGAGTCTCTGCGGTTTGGTTTTATCAAATATTAGCTCGGCGGGTGGGTTATGAACCAATGAAAGATTGGGTCAAGCAAGCGGGTTATGGAAATCAAACCATCGGAAAACCAGAGGATATCGATCAATTTTGGTTGGAGGGAGAGTTGCGAATTACTCCTCAACAACAAATCGAATTTCTGCGCCGTCTTTACAACAATGAGTTACCGTTTTCTGAGCGATCGCTTTCCATTGTCAAAGATATTATGGTTGTAGAAAAGACTCCTAATTATACAATTCGAGCTAAGACCGGTTGGGAAGGGAAAGGAAATCCCAATATTGGTTGGTATGTTGGCTATGTTGAGCAAAATCAAAATGTTTATTTTTTTGCCACTAATATTGATATTCGCAAGCCAGAAGATGCAGGCGATCGCCAGAAACTCACCCGTCTTTGTCTTCAAGATCTTTCATTAGCCGTGAACACCCAACCTTAAGATGATGAATCAAGATTTAGGATGGTTTTTATTAGGAATTGCGGTTTTAACGCTCTATTTAATTTTTTCGGCTTTAACGGAAATGGGGACTAAGTGGCCTTGGAAAAAGTAGGGGGTTTTGATAAGCAAAGCCCATTCTACATTTGATGGGTAGAAGCTATCAAAGATTAGGGAGATTGCCTGGATTTGAAAAAGAGGTTTTTGAGTTTGTCTTTTCCTAATATTTTATTGAGTTCTCGGATACTGAAAAACGGAATAAAAACAACAAAAATTGATAAATTTTTGCTTATAAATGCAATCGAGTAAACTTCATTAATAATTTTTTGATTAATTATTGATACCGATTTTCCTTGAAAAAAACCAAAGATGTAATATTCAAGGATATTAACAACAAAAACTAAAAGGGTAAATAATAGCGATTTGTAGAGAACGGTATATAATAAAGGTTGATGATCATATCGTTTGACAAAAGACCAATGTTCGAGCAGCAGAATAATTTTTCCTAAAAATAAAGCCCCAAATATAGCAACCCCATAATTAAATGAATCAATGCCATGTTGGGCTAAGGCTAAGGAATTCAGTGTGATTAATACACTAAAACTAATGGCAAAATAAAGATTAATAATCCCCAGTTGAATAAATTCATTAATTAAAAACTGTTTCCAATTTGTTTTAGGTTGAGTGGTATTTGGCATAAATCCTCTGAAAAATTGAATTGCTAACGGTTAACCTAAATAGCTAACCGTCAACACATTTTAATTTTTGATTCGTTCTTTTAAAATAAATTCTGCCACACTTAAATCAACAGGGGTTGTAACTTTTAAATTGGTTTCTTCCCCGGGGACAATTTGAACGGGTAAACCGCATTTTTCAAATAATGCCGCATCATCGGTCACTTCCCATCCTTGTTGACGTCCTTGTTCGTGACATTCTTTTAATAACTTAACGTCAAATCCTTGGGGGGTTTGGGCAGCCCATAACTGCTTACGGTCTGGGGTATCTTGAATTAAACCGCTATTATTCACCACTTTAATCGTATCTTTCACGGGAATCGCCGCAATTAACCCTGAACAAGTTTCTAACGCCGCCGCACAACGTTCAAATAAATCCGATGTTGCTAAACATCTCGCCCCATCATGAATTAACACTCGTTGTGCATCGGCTGGAAGAGCTTGCAAACCATTGTAAACCGATTCTTGACGAGTTTCGCCCCCTTGAATCAATTCCACAGGTTTCGTTAAGGAAACCATTGTTATCATTTCTTTAAAATCAGGAAAGTCCACAGGTTGACCGATAATCCCGACCCACTCAATAGACGGGGACGCTTGCACCGCTTCTAATGTCCAAGTTAATAGCGGTTGATCCAATAACTTAAGAAGCAACTTGTTGCGCTCGCTTCCCATTCGTCGTCCCATACCTGCCGCCGGAATCAATAAGTACATTTTACAGTTCAGAATTTGAATTGATGATTGTCTCTTCTATTAAAATTAAGCTGATTGTAGATTAACTTTATAAACATGAGAATACTAGCCCTTGTCCCAGGTGGAATTGGCGATCAAATCTTGTTTTTCCCGACCCTTGATGGCCTCAAACAAGCCTATCCAGAAGGCCAAATTTCCGTTATGGTGGAACCGAGGGCAAGAGGTGCCTACCGCGTCTGTAAGTCCGTTTCTGAAGTTCTGACCTATGATTTTAAAGGACGGAACAGTTTAGCAGATTGGGGAAATTTCTTGGGAATTGTCCGAGATCGAGAATATGAGGTGGTCTTATCCCTTGGACAACGCTGGACAGTGGGACTGTTACTGTGGTTAACGGGTATTCCGATTCGGGTTGGCTATGCGGGAAGTCAAGGGGCCATGTATTTAAGCAATCCGGTTTCCTTGAAAACTGAACAGTATGCGGCTCAAATGTATTATGACTTGCTTAAAGGCATGGGAATCGTTACCCCGTTCTCTGGCTTGAGCATTAATGTCCCCAAAGTTGATATTCAATGGGCTGAAGCAGAACAAAAACGCCTCGGTGTGCAGGAGAGTGGTTATATTCTCATTCATGGGGGATCGAGTTTGTTAGCCAAACAAAAAGGCATTGACAAAATATATCCGGTTGCGAGTTGGCAGAAAATTATTCAAGATATTCAGCAACGACAACCTAACCTGCCCGTTGTGATTGTTCAAGGGCCAGAAGATACGGCATTAGTGAGTCAAATTGTTCGATCTTGTCCCGAAGTTAAAGTGACAACGCCTGATGATATTGGCAAGTTATCGGCGATGATTGCGGCGGCGAATTTAATGGTTTGTACCGATAGTGCGCCCATGCACTTGGCGGTTGCGGTGGGGACGTATACGATTGCGTTATTTGGCCCAACAGAACCCGCTAAATTATTACCCCAAAGCGATCGCGTCATTGGCATTAAATCTCCTACAGGTAAAATGTCGGATATTTCCCCCGATGAAGTATTAAAAAAAATCTGGGGAAGCTAGTAATCAGTCACCAGTCACCAGTCACCAGTCATCAGTGAATACAGTCACCAGTCTGAGCATGAATATAGTTATTAGTTTAAGGGGTAAGTTATTATGAATTACAATATCGAAGAAACGGTTATTGAACGGTATAAAACGGGAGCGCAAGCCCCGCAAGCAGAATTATGTTGTGCCGTTGAATATTCTGA
>JBMDYE010000464.1:0-7121 GCA_048595135.1 Planktothrix sp.
CCCCGTTTTACAGCTTTGGGATGAAGTTTTAGGGGATGAACAAGTTACGGTTAATCGTTTAACTCGAATTTATTACGGAAATAAATATTTTAATTATCCCTTAAAAGCAAAACAGGTTTTATCGGCGTTAGGTTGGGTTGAAAGTTTCAGAATATTGTTGTCTTATTTAGCAGTTAGACTCTTTCCAAAACAAGATCCTCAAAACTTCTCAGAATGGGTTAAAAATAAGTTTGGGCAACGATTATTTGAAATCTTTTTTGAAGGCTATACCGAAAAACTTTGGGGAATTCCTTGTCATGAAATTAGTGCCGATTGGGCAGCCCAACGCATTAAAGAGTTATCGTTATCAAAAGCTATTAAAAATGCGATTTTAGGCAATGAT
Source organism: Planktothrix sp. (assembly GCA_048595135.1). Classification (GTDB taxonomy): domain Bacteria; phylum Cyanobacteriota; class Cyanobacteriia; order Cyanobacteriales; family Microcoleaceae; genus JBMDYE01. Next base: position 383 of record JBMDYE010000464.1, read on the forward strand.
GGAAAAGTTAAAAACCTGATTGATCAATTTCAATTTCCCCGTTTAGGTTCGGGTCAACTCTATGAAAAAATAGCGGATTATTTACAGCAACATCAACAACCGATTTTACTGAATACAGAAGTTATTCAAGTTCATCATCAAGATCATCGAGTTACTCACGTTACCTTAAAAAATCGGCTAACAAAAGAAGAAAAAATTGTTCCTTGCGGTGGCGTTATTTCTTCAATTCCCCTCACCTTTTTAGTTCAAAATTTACAATCTTCGCCCCCTCCCCAGGTGATTGAGGCTGCTAAATCTCTGAAATTTAGAAATACAATTTTAGTATATTTAATCGTTGAAGGAGGAAATCTATTTCCTGATAATTGGCTTTATATTAATGACCCCAGAGTTCAGTTAGGACGGGTGACAAACTTTGCCAATTGGTCGCCGGATATGTTACCCAATTCTAATCAAACGCCCCTTTGTTGTGAATATTGGTGCAATTTTGGGGATGATTTATGGGGATGTCCTGAAGATGAATTAAGGAGATTAGCCGAACAGGAATTAAGAAAAATTAAGTTATTAAATAATCAGTTTGTTTCGGGCGGTTTTGTGGTTCGTTTACCTCGAACTTACCCCATTTATGCAGGAGAATATCAAGCGGCATTATCGGAAATTCAAGGTTATCTTAAAACCTTCCAAAACCTACAACTCGTTGGACGCTATGGCGCGTTTAAATATAATAACCAAGACCATAGTTTATTAATGGGAATTTTAGCCGCTGAGAACGTCCTAACCCCTCAAAAACATGACCTTTGGGCGGTTAATAATGATAGTGAATATGTCGAAGAAGCCAAGGGAGATGCAGCCACAACCGCCGCCACTCAAGCTCGTTTGTCTCGCCGTCGCCAAACCTTAAGAGTCTTACGAGAATTTGGCGGTTATCTGTTCACAGGTGGGGCGGCTACTATTGTTGATGTGTTAGTGTTTTCGATTTTAATTCAGTCGGGTTTATGGTATGTTTTTGCATTAGGAATTAGTTATTTCCTGGGACTCAGTACCAACTTCTGGTTGAGTCGTCGGTTTGTATTTAATGTTTACTGGAAAAACTGGTTTATTCAATATGGGGTTTTTGCCACCGTTGCTTTGAATAGTTTGTTAGCCAATTTAGGATTATTACAACTGTTAATTAATGAGTTAAGTTGGCATCCCACCTTTTCTCGGTTAGTGAGTGCAGGTTGTGTGGCGCTGATTAGTTTTACAGGTCACAAACTGTATTCGTTTTCTGCCCCCAATCAAGCGTCTAATCAACTATCTGAAAGCCAATCTTAATTGAAAATGTCTGAACAAAAACAACAGGCTAAAGTTAATTTAATCGCAGTTTTGGTGATAACTTTAGCCGTTTGGTTGCTTCTGGTTCCCGTCGTGAATCAGATTCAAATTCCCTTGGGAAAAAATACAACGGGAGTCGTTTCTTTAGCGAGTATTGAGAATGTTAGTCCCTATACCGATTATCTTAAATATCTGATTTTGTTACTAACGCCTCCTCTAATAGCAGCAATTATTTTAAATTTAAACCGTAAAAAAATTGAACCTGCATTTAATCCAATTTTATCCTGTCTCAACCATCCCTACACTTGGGTGGGAATCACCTGTTGTTTATTACTAACTTGGTTAATTAATATTCCTTTTAATCAATTTGAAATTAATTCTATTTTAATTGATTCTTTTCACGAAGGGGAATTTTTAGGTTTTTTACCCAATTTTCAGCAGCTTAAACAACCGTTTATGAATACAGTTCTTATACATGGGTATGGAATTGATGTATTACCGACTTGGTTAGCTGAAAATTTAGCCACTCAGAATAATAGAATTGCCTTAACTCGATTATTTGTTAATTTACAAAATGTCATTGCTTGTTTAGGTTATTTTTGGATTATTTGGGAACTTACACAAATTTCGTTCAATACCAATTCTAAAACTCAGACTTTAAAAATATTTTTACTGTCTTGTTTAATCTTTTGTATTTTAGATGGAATTTTCTTTAAATTTGATGGAAGACGGGGAACCTGGTTTATTCTGCAATTTGCTTTAACCTTACGTTTTTTTAGATTAACATTTCTCCTGAATCAAGACGTTAATTCAAACCAAGCTCGATGGTTGGCGGTGTTAGTGGGTGTCTCGATTCCTTGTAGTTTTCTCTATGTTTATGACCGAGGAATTTATTTTATTGCGGTTTATTTAGTGGCTTCTATTTTAACCGTATTTTTAAATCAAAAAATCGCTAAAATTTGGTTAATTAGTTCTTTTTTAGGAATGGCGATCGCATCTTTCCTTATTACTCTTTTACTGGGTTTTAATCAAGTTCAAGCCATTATTTTACAAATCTTATATTGGGGTAAATACGGACGTTATATTTCATTTATTCCCCTTCCCCGTTTAGAACTGACTTGGACTTCCCAAGTTTTTTGGTTATCGATGTTCGTTCAAAGTGCTGTTTTAGTCTATTTATTACTAGAATTTAAAACCTATGATTTAAAAATTAATCTTTTTATTCAGAACAATTATCTAACTATTTTATTCCTAAGTGCTGCATCGGTTTATATGAGAATTACCCTAGATCGTAGCGATTTAGGTCATGCTTATCACGGCGCATTAATGACCGTATTTTTAGGATTTTATTTAATTTATATCGGTTATAACAATAAGATTAAACCCAAGTTATCTCAACTCAAAATTAATCCCATACAACAACTATTTATTTTTCTATTAATGATTACTATTATTCTAGCGGAACCTAATTTTAATCTATTCAAAGGCATTGAAAAAATTGCTCAACTCCCTGCATCTTTATCCGTCAGTGACCAAACCTTATTAAAACCGGATTATCTGAAAGCATGGAAACAATTACAACCGGAAATTGATCAACAATCTTGCTTTTTTACCCTAACATCTGAGGGATTATGGTATTACCTGTTTAATAAACCGTCTTGTTCTAAATATGGTTATGTTCTCTATGCAAAACCGACCATTGCTCAACAAGAAGTTATTCAAGAGTTAAATAAAACAAAACCGAATATTATCTTATTAACGAACGAGATGTGGTATCAAAATCCTTGGGATGAAGTGTTAAAATCGGAATCTGCATCGTTAATTTATCAAGAGGTTTTAAACCATTATAAACCCTATAAAACCGTTGAATCTCATTGGTTTTGGAAACGCAGTGATCAACCCTTCAAATTCACCCAAACTAATGAAATAAATGGCTATGTTGAATCAATCCCAACAGAACCCATTCAACCCTCAGAAACGCTGACCTTAACCGGGTGGTCAATTCTTCCTAAAATTAATCAACCTGCGGATGCAGTTTATTTAAGCGAAGGAACAAATAATCGCTTAATTGCAGTCGGTCAAGTTAATATTAATCGCCCCGATGTCGCGCAGTTTTTATCTAATCTCAAAGCGAAAAAATCCGGTTGGGTGCTGCGAGTTCCAACTGCTATTTTATCCCCAGGAAATCATTTAATGAAAGTTTGGAATTACGACGCTAAAAGAAACCAACTGATCCAAATTTCAGAACCATTTAACTTAAATATACGTTCATAGCTACGATTTAGTTCAAGTTTTAGCTAAAATAAAATTATCTGAGAATAAAAGGTGATTAACGAATGATCCTGCAAACCCCGACTAAATCCTATAGCTTTGAGGACTATTTCAATTATCGAGATAATACCGATCTTAAATATGAACTATTCGATGGAGAATTAATTCCTATGACTCCCGCAAGCGGATGGCACTCAGATATTATTGATTTTATGCAGGAACAATTTAAAATAGAGATCCGCCGCTTAAATTTAGATTGGGTTGTGCGACCTGGAACTGTGGGAGTTAGAACAGGAATCAAAAGATCTCGAATTCCTGATTTATTAGTCATGACAGAAGCTCAACGTCAACTCCTCAGAACGTTATCATCCGCTATTTTAGAAGAACCGCCTTTATTAGTAGTTGAAATTGTCAGTCCTAATAATCCAGAAGAGGATTATCGTTATAAACGTTCAGAATATGCTGCATTAGGAATTCCTGAATATTGGATTATTGACCCGCAAAATTTAAAACTATCCATTTTAACCTTAGTTTCTGGATTCTATGACGCCGTAGAATTTACAGGAGAAAATCCGATTAATTCTTCCAGTTTCTCAGAATTAAAAGTAACGGTTGAGCAAATTTTAAATCCGTTTTAAATTCATGCAATACTCTTTTCAGGTTACAGCCCTCGCTACAATTTAGATTAAGGGATTCAGCCATCACAACAATTTAGGTTCAGAAGTGCGATCGCTGTTGTAAAATTTAATATCAGCAGAAAAAGGTAATGTTAGACGAGTGGATATAGAATATTCTCTATGATTTTTCCCAAACTAAAATTCTCGGTGACTCTAGCAAATCTTCGTCAATTTTGGCAGCAATTTTTTATACCTCGCCTCTTGACATTGGGTATAGCAATATGCACGCTGTTGCTGTTAAATACATCCCCAGCTTGGGCGGGTTTGGATGATGATCGTTTTGATGGTAATATTTTTGCCCTTTATGGCGGTAATGGTTCTTTAGTTCCTCCTGTGGTCAAACTGTCTGATTCCCTCAGTCAAAAAAGACCCGCTTTACTTGTTTTTTTCCTAGATGACAGTCGAGACTGTAAACAATTTGCATCAACAGTTTCTGAACTTCAGAGATTTTATGGTCGTGCGGCGGATTTTATGCCGATTAATGTTGATACATTATTACCCGATAAAAAATATACTCCTGAAGATCCCGGCTATTACTATAAAGGTTATGTACCGCAAACGGTCATTATTGACCAATCAGGGAAAGTCGCTTTAGATGTCAATGGTTTAGTTCCATTTGAAACGATTGATGATCAATTCCGCGAAGTCTTTAACTTGCTTCCCCGTTCTGAATCCGTTGAATTGCGACGTCGTTCTTTTAACGAATTTAACACCGAACTTGTAGAAACGAAAAAGAATTAAGAAGAAAAGGGAGGCGGGAGAAATCAGGAAACAAGAAACAGAAAAGAATTGTCTCCTTGTCCCCCCTCTCTTTCTCAGGGCTGTTTCATTTTCCCCGTAAATTTGTTTGACCTCTCCCCCTAACCCCCTCTCCTACAAGGAGAGGGGGGAAGAATTTCTAATATTTTGGGGAGAACATGAAACAGCCCTGCTCTCTTTCTAACGGGTGACTGGTGAGTGAATTAATTCTTACTGATTTCAAAGGATTCGACTTCAAGGACGGGGCCTATCATAGCAAGGGTCATGGCGTTTTCTTGAATTTCGCCTTTGACCTTGACTTTTAATCCCGCTTTTTGGAGGTCGGAGGGGGCGTTTTTCAGTTCATAGGTTTTGTCATCGCTGACTAACGCCCAAGTTCCAAACCCAAACCCTTTGCGTTCAATCACGCCCGTTACTGTAATACTCATATTGTTTTAGCCTCCGTTTTAACCGCTAAAGACGCTAAACCAAAGCACAGCAACGCATTCACCAGCAGGAACCCTTGGGCTGTCCATCCGGTTCCCAGTCCCCAAACGGCCGGAGACACAAAGGCACTCACGGCTAAACAGCTTGCAGTTCCTAATGTTGTGCCGATGGCAATCCATTTCCATTGGGGATGTCCCAGGAACAAGACCACTAAAATAGTGGGAATTATCACACTGGCAAAAATTGGATTCAGTACCGAACTGCCTTGAATCGCCCCACCCAGTTCAGGAAGGGAACTGCCCATCATTCGCATCGGCCATTGGGGTAAATCAAAGATATACAATCCCCGTAGGAAAAATAAGCCACTGCTTCCCGCAATTAATCCCCCCGTTAATGACCAACCCCATTGGAAGGGGAAATAATTTCGCAGGAACCACGCTAATAAATAGGAACCTAACACCATTCCCAGTTTCGGCAATAACGCCACTGCACCACCATCAATCCAGAAGCGAGGATTCAGATAGCCATTATCCCGTAACCACCGGAAGAAGTCGCGGAAGGTGATTTGTCCTTTGAGGGCCAGTTGTACCGCATTCGCCGCGTCTAAATGACCCGCCCCAAAATGATTAAGGGGATCGTCTTGGACTTTCCGGGAGGATTGTTTGAGAATATTAATGATTTGATCGGGTTCTTGGATACCACTGGCTTTAATTAACGCCGCCACCCCAGCCACGTGAGGCGCTGCCATACTGGTTCCTTGGAACGCCGCAAACACGGCTTCACCCGTTGAAGGGTCAATGGTATTTTGCAGAATACCCCCCAGTTCATTTTCCCCGTCAAGATAACCACCTGGCGCTGCAATATCAACACCCGCCCCATAGTTAGAATAGGGGGTTTTGTTTCCGGTAGAATCTAAGGCCGCAACGCCCACCACTTTCGGATATCGGGCGGGGTATCCGGCGGCATTTTCTCCAGAGTTTCCAGCCGCTGCAATAATTACCACGCCTTTGTCAGTGGCATAATTAATGGCTTCTTGCATTAACGCACTTTCGCCACTGCCGCCTAAACTCATATTGATAATATCAGCGCCGTTATCAGCGGCAAATTTAATCGCTTCCGCAATATCGGAAATGGTGCCACCGCCTCCCGCACTCAGGACTTTGAGGGGCATAATTTTAGCTTTGTGGGCAATCCCCGTCACGCCATAACCGTTATTGGTGGATTGGGCAATGGTTCCAGCTACGTGGGTTCCATGTCCGTTATCATCAACAGCATCGACTTTATCATTAACAAAA
>JBMDYE010000465.1:0-7036 GCA_048595135.1 Planktothrix sp.
ATTGACATATTATCGGTATTTAAAACTCCATGACAAAAGCCAGAAGCCATCCATTGGGCGGCGAGTTCGGCGACTCGTTTTACCAGTTCGGCATAAAATAATCGATAGCGCTCAGGTTCTTCTTTGAAATTAGAATAATAAGAATCAATCACATGATCTAATAATTTTTGGATTAAATCGGGGCGTTGAATATAATGGAGTCGTTCAAAGGTTCCGAAGCGAATATGAGACCGACTAAACCGCACCATTACTGAAGATCGAGTGGGTGAGGGTTCATCGCCTCGCCAGAGTTGTTCCCCGGTTTCTATGACACTAAAACAGCGAGAGGTTCTTACTTTTAAACGGTGCAACATTTCCGAGGCTAAAACTTCTCGGACTCCGCCTTTTAAGGTTAATCGACCATCGGCGCTGCGAGCATAGGGAGTTCGTCCTGATCCTTTTGTGCCAAAATCATACAATTCCCCGTCTATTCCCCGCACCTGTCCATACAGAAACCCCCGTCCGTCTCCCAGACCCGGGTTATATTGTCCAAATTGATACCCGTGATAGCGCATCGCCAACAACGGACGCACGCTTTCAAATTTGCCAAAGGCTTCGATAAAATGCTCGTCGGTCACGCTTTGGGGGTCAAGTCCCAACTGGGTTAACACTTCATTGTTACGGAAGCGAAGAATGTGCAGCGGAAACTCCGCAGCCACCACAGGATCGGAATAATCTCCCCCTAACGCCTCAAACGCAGGTTGATAATCGAGGTGTAGGAACGGATTGCACATAGATTCCCCAAGCTTAACCTATTGACAATATTAGCGGTTTTTGGGAAAACTGTCAATTTATTATGCAAAAAAATCCGAGTTTCGAGTAACACGGTTATGCTTTTTGAGGATAACATTAACGGAATAGTCGATACTTTTAAACAGGGTAATTGAAGAGGAGTCAACGTCATGACGGAGTTAATTAAAATCATTCAAACTGGGGAACTTGATCAAGTTAAGGGGTGTTTAAACCAAACTTCTGATCTCAATGCTCAAGATGAAGCGGGAACAACACCTTTAATTACAGCGATTAATTTGGGACAAAACGAGATTGTGAAATTGTTATTAGCAGCGGATGCTGATGTTAATGGTACAGATAATGATGGTTGGACTCCGTTGATGGAAGCGTCCGCGAGTGGAAATTTAGAAATTGTACAATTATTATTAGCGTCGGGAGCAGAGATTAACGCTAAAACGAATTTTGGATTAACCCCGTTAATGAGTGCGGCGGGGAGTGGACAGAAAGAAATTGTGGAATTATTATTAAATCAAGGTGCGGATTTAACGGCTAAAGATCAAAATAGTTGGACAGCGTTAATTTGGGCATCTTCTGAAAAGCATTCGGAGGTGGTGGAATTAATTAAACAATTTAGAGATCAACGTTAAATTGATTTTTCTCATGTCAGATTTTACTCAAATTTTAGCGATCGCCGCTGGTGCAGTTCCAGGGGCGTTATCTCGGTATCAGATTACGGAATGGACAAAGGCTAAATTCGGAACCAATTTTCCATTAGGAACCTTTATTATTAATTTAACCGGATGTTTAGCAGTGGGGTTCTTTTTTACAATTTCTCAAGGCATAACAGGTTATCCTTCCGAATTAGATTTACTGATTAGAACTGGATTTTTAGGGTCTTACACAACTTTTTCAACCTATGGATTTGATACGCTGAATTTATGGCGGAATCACCCCAGGATGGCGACGTTTTTTTATGGGGCGGGGAGTGCAATTTTCGGTGTGATCGGTGTCAAGATAGGAGTGGCGATCGCTAACTTATTCGTAAATTCATAAAAGATCACTAACCTCGAACAGACTTAAGGAAAAAATTCATGAAGTTTTTCAGAAGACGTTATGGGCTGTCTATAGCAATTGGAGCTATTTTTGGGGCGTTGAGTCGGTTTTATCTAACTGAATTTACAAAAGCAATTTTTGGAACCGAGTTTGGCTTTTGTGGCACATTTTTAGTGAACGTGACAGGCTGTTTCTTAATTGCTTATATTTTAACGCTAACAATTGAGAATATTCGCTTGATTTCCCCAGAACTGCGACTCATGACAACAACAGGGTTCTGTGGGGCTTATACGACCTTTTCAACTTATAGTTTAGAAACCTATTCTTTTTTAGAAAAGGAAGATTTGATAACGATGTTAGTTTATTTTGTTGGGAGTGCAGTTGTGGGCATAATTAGTGTTCAAATGGGGGTGTTATTCGCCAGAGCAAGTCTGCAAAGATCCTAATTTTTATCCAAAAGTTCCGATAAATCTAGCGTTGCGACTGGGTTCAAATTGTCCGTATTGGAAATAATGATCTCGACGGGTTTTGAAAATTCCTGCATCAACAGCTTGTTGAATATCATCCTGCGTATAAATGTAAATAATGTTACTAAAATTGGTAGCTTCTCCTCCTCCAGTTAAAATAAAATGTTGATAGCCATTGTTCACAAAACCCTTGGCAATTACGTCGGAAACATTAGGGTTGACGGCTAAATAAAAGTTTTCGTCATAATTGGGAGAAACTAACGTTCTTCCTTCTTCATAGCCAAACTGAAGAAAGTGATCTAAACCGGAAGCAAAAGGCGCATTCGGGTTATCAGCCGTTTTAACAAAAGGAATAAGTTCTGGGTTATTAGTTAGATAATATTGTTCATCAAAATAGATTAACTTATGAACAATTTTTTTAACTGATGACTGGGTACAGGCAGGGTAAAGAGCGCCCCTCCGAAGGCGTGACTGTATAAAGGGTTTTGCACAAATTCTGCTGAGTATGTTAGATTAATCAAATTAACCAACCCTGCCCAAATAGGAACTCAACAGATAGTCATAATTAAGGTAATTTGTCAATTATTTATTATTGCAAATAATTCTTGAGAATAAAAAGTGGTAAAAAGTCAAGTAATGTGAACAATAATTTCATTTTTTTTGTCGAATTGTTTCAAATTCCGAGAAAACCTGCCTAGAATGCCCATTTTTTGGTAAGAATACTCAAAGGTAAGCGCCCAGGATCGGGTGATGCTGACCTTGGGACGGCGCCCTCAGTAGCCGATCACGTTAAGAGAGTGCAGACGAAAAGGAACAAGATAAAATATGTTTACTTATGTAAAGCCCACCATCAGACACATTAAGCCAGATGACCTGAATGGGCGGCAAATCATGAAAGTGGTTTATGTGGTTCTGGAAGCGCAATATCAAAGCGCTTTATCGGCGGCAGTTCGTTCTATTAACGCCCATCATCCGAATGTGGCCATTGAAATTAGTGGCTATTTGATCGAGGAGTTACGATCTCCCGAAAATTACGAAAGTTTTAAACAAGATTTATCTGAGGCGAATATTTTCATAGCCTCTCTGATTTTTATTGAAGATTTAGCGGATAAACTCGTTGAAGCCGTGGCTCCCTATCGGGATAAACTGGATGTGGCGGTGGTCTTCCCCTCCATGCCCCAAGTCATGCGCCTCAACAAAATGGGAACCTTTTCAATGGCGCAACTGGGACAAAGCAAAAGTGCGATCGCCCAGTTCATGAAAAAACGGAAAGAACAGTCCGGGGGGTCTTTCCAAGACGCGATGCTGAAGTTGCTGCAAACTTTGCCCAAAGTCCTGAAATATTTGCCCATGGACAAAGCCCAGGACGCCCGCAACTTCATGTTATCCTTCCAATATTGGTTAGGTGGGTCTTCCGAAAACCTGGAAAACTTCCTCTTAATGTTAGGGGAAAAATACGTTTTCCAAGGTCAACAAAAACTTAAATTTGCTGACCCTGTAACTTATCCCGATATGGGCATTTGGCATCCCCTCGCCCCGAAAATGTTCGAGGATGCCAAAGACTATTTCAACTGGTATAACAGCCGCGACGATATTTCCAACGATCAAAAAGATCCCCTCGCCCCTTGTGTCGGGTTAGTGTTGCAACGCACCCACCTGGTAACGGGAGATGACGCCCATTATGTGGCAATGGTACAGGAACTCGAAGCGATGGGGGCGCGGGTGTTACCTGTGTTTGCTGGGGGGTTAGACTTTTCTAAACCCATTGATGAGTATTTCTGGGATACCCCCCCGAAAGGTATTCAACCCCAACCCATTGTCGATACTATTGTTTCCTTAACGGGTTTTGCCTTAGTGGGTGGCCCCGCTCGACAAGATCATCCGAAGGCGATAGAATCGTTAAAACGGTTAAACCGTCCCTATATGGTGGCGTTGCCCTTAGTCTTCCAAACCACTGAAGAATGGGAAGAGAGTGATTTAGGGTTACACCCGATCCAAGTGGCGCTGCAAATTGCCATTCCTGAACTGGATGGGGCGATCGAACCGATTATTATTTCAGGACGGGATGGGGCGACCGGAAAAGCGATCGCACTGCAAGACCGTATTGAAGCGATCGCCCAACGCGCCTTAAAATGGGCAAATCTGCGGAAAAAACCGAAATTAGAGAAAAAAGTTGCGATCACCGTTTTCAGCTTCCCCCCCGATAAAGGAAACGTGGGGACAGCGGCTTACCTCGATGTGTTCGGGTCGATCTATGAAGTGCTGAAAGCCTTAAAAGGTAACGGCTACGACGTCCAAGATGTGCCAGAGTCCGCTGAAAAGCTGATGCAGGAAGTCATCCACGACGCCACCGCCCAATATCAAAGCCCAGAGTTGAATATTGCCTATCGGATGTCCGTCGCCGAATATGAACGCTTGACTCCCTATGCTGACCGACTCAACGAAAACTGGGGGCCACCACCGGGAACACTGAATACCGATGGCGAGCATTTATTAATTTTCGGGAAACACTTCGGAAATGTGTTCATCGGGGTACAACCTACCTTTGGTTATGAAGGCGACCCGATGCGGTTGTTGTTCTCTCGGTCAGCCAGTCCCCATCATGGCTTTGCCGCCTACTATACCTATTTAGAACAACTTTGGCAAGCCGACGCAGTGTTACACTTCGGCACCCATGGATCGTTAGAATTCATGCCCGGAAAACAAATGGGGATGTCAGGAGAGTGCTACCCGGATAACTTAATCGGCACGATTCCGAATTTGTATTACTACGCCGCCAATAACCCCAGCGAAGCCACCATCGCCAAACGTCGGAGCTACGCGGCAACCATCTCCTATTTAACTCCGGCAGCAGAGAATGCGGGGTTATATAAAGGACTGCAAGAACTGAGCGAGTTAATTGGTTCCTACCAAACCCTGAAAGATAGCGGGCGGGGTGTGCCTATTGTTAACACGATTATGGATAAGTGCCGCTTGGTCAACTTAGATCAAGATGTCACCATCCCTGAAAAAGATGCCTCTGAGTTAACGTCCGAAGAACGGGATAACTTGGTGGGTCAGGTGTATCGGCGGTTAATGGAGATTGAATCGCGGCTGTTACCCTGCGGACTGCACGTGATTGGCAAACCCCCCACGGCAGAAGAAGCGATCGCCACTCTGGTTAATATCGCCAGTATTGATCGCGACGAAGAAGGTCTTCTCAGTTTACCCCGAATTATTGCCAATAGCCTCAACCGCGATCTTGAGGAACTGTACCGCAATAATAATTTAGGGGTGTTAGCCGATGTAGATTTACTCCAGAAAATCACCGAAGCGACTCGCGCCGCCATTACCGCGTTAGTTCAGGAACAAACCGACGCCGAAGGACGGGTTTCTTTAGTCTCCAAACTCAACTTCTTTAATATGGGGAAAAAAGAACCTTGGATCGCCGCCCTTCATGAGTCCGGTTTTACCAAAGTTGACCCCGAACCCATTAAACCGTTGTTTGAGTATTTAGAATTCTGCTTACAACAGGTTTGCGCCGATAACGAGTTGGGTTCCTTACTCCGTGCGTTAGAAGGGGAATACATCTTACCAGGGCCAGGAGGCGACCCGATCCGCAACCCCGATGTGTTACCGACGGGCAAAAATATGCACGCCCTCGATCCCCAGTCCATCCCAACGGCGGCGGCAGTTCAATCGGCTAAAATCGTCGTAGATCGGCTGTTAGAGCGGCAAAAGGTTGAAAATGGTGGAATTTACCCGGAAACCATCTCCGTCGTCCTCTGGGGAACCGATAACATCAAAACTTACGGGGAATCCCTCGCCCAAGTGATGTGGATGGTGGGAGTTAAACCCGTACCCGATGCGTTAGGACGGGTGAACAAGTTGGAGTTACTGTCTTTAGAAGAGTTGGGACGGCCTCGCGTTGACGTGGTGATCAACTGTTCTGGGGTGTTCCGCGACTTGTTTATCAACCAAATGGCGCTGTTAGATAAAGCGGTGAAAATGGCAGCCGAAGCCGATGAACCGTTGGAAATGAATTTTGTTCGCAAACACGCCTTAGAACAAGCCAAAGAATTAGGGGTTTCCGTGCGACAAGCGGCAACACGGGTGTTTACCAATGCGTCCGGTTCCTATTCGTCTAACGTGAATTTAGCCGTTGAAAATAGCAGTTGGGAACAGGAATCAGAATTACAAGAAATGTATTTGAAGCGCAAATCTTTTGCCTTTAATTCTGATAATCCAGGGACAATGGAACAAGATCGAAATATCTTCGAGTCAGCGTTAAAAACCGCAGACGTGACCTTCCAAAACTTAGATTCTTCGGAAATTAGTTTAACGGATGTGTCGCACTATTTCGATTCTGACCCGACGAAATTAATCTCCAGTTTACGCAAAGATGGCAAAAAACCTGCGTCTTATATTGCGGATACGACAACAGCAAATGCTCAAGTTCGGACGTTATCGGAAACGGTGCGTTTGGATGCACGGACTAAACTTCTGAACCCGAAATGGTATGAAGGAATGTTATCTCATGGGTATGAAGGGGTGCGGGAACTTTCTAAGCGCCTGGTGAATACAATGGGATGGAGTGCAACGGCGGGTGCTGTGGATAACTGGGTGTATGAGGATGTGAATAAAACGTTTATTGAAGATGCAGAAATGCAGAAGCGTTTAATGAACTTAAATCCTCATTCTTTCCGTAAGATTGTCAGCACGTTGTTAGAAGTGAATGGTCGCGGCTATTGGGAAACCAGCGAAGA
>JBMDYE010000466.1:0-17533 GCA_048595135.1 Planktothrix sp.
AGAAGGCAGGAGGCAGGAGGCAGGAGGCAGGAGGCAGGAGGCAGGAGGCAGGAGGCAGGAGGCAGGAGGCAGGAGGCAGAAGGAAGGAAAAATCGTCCCCTTGTCTCCTTGTCCCCCGCTCATTTCTCGGCTTGTCGCTTCACTTCTTGTTCAATTTGACTGGGGATATTGGCCATTTGGGTAGAGAGTTGAGTAATAGATTGTTCAACTTGCTGACGAAGTTCGTTGAGTTGTTGTTGTTGTAAACTTCCCCATTGAGGTAGTTGGTTAATAAATTGTTGTAGATCAATAATGACATGGGTTAAGCTTTCCACCTGCTGTAATTCCGGTCGTTTTTGGAAGGTTTGAACCACGATTTCTAATTCTGATTGCATCATGGTAATGGTTTGTTCTAATAAATTTTGTCGTTCTAACAAATTTTGTAACGCCACCATCATCGACTGTAAGTTTTCATTTAATTGAGGATGATAACCGTTGAGATTTTGGGATAAACTTAATGTATTTAATGTAGTTTGTAATTGACCCATTAATTGATGAATATCTTGTTGATGGTGTTCAATTAATTGTTTAGTATGGGTTGTGGTTCTCCGAATTTGCTGTTCTAAGTTTTTGCGATTCCACCAATTCAATCCTAAACTGAAGGAGAGGGGGATCAGGACATAAGCCAAGGGGAGACCGCTTAATACCGCCAAGGAACCGATAATAGTAGCAATAATAAAGACAAATTCCGTAATGTCTTGCCAACGATTAGAATTAAGCATTGTATTTTTAGTGTTAAATTTAAAGGGTTAAATTGTCTAAAGAAAGGAGAATCGGCGATAGCCTCCGGCTGGGCTTCGCCCATCGCAATCCCGATTACACCTTTTCTTAGAATTGCAAAATAAAGCGGGCGAGATTGAAATAAATTAAAACCCCTAAAACATCAACTGCCGTTGTAATAAACGGTGCAGACATTAAGGCGGGATCGAGTCCTAACGAACGAAATAAAAAGGGTAAGGATGAACCAGCTACCGAGGCTAAAATTGAGATGGCGACTAAACTCACCCCCACAGCAATCGCAACAGAAGTATTCCCCGCCACCACGAATGTATTTGCCCAAATTGTAGCTAAAACGCCTAACATTGAACCGAGTAAGGCGCCTGCTAATCCTTCTCGCCAAATCACTTGTAATGGCCCCATTGAACGGATTTCATCGGTATTCATCCCCCGAATCACAACAGTAGAGGATTGCGCCCCAACATTTCCCCCTGTTCCTGTTAATAACGGAATAAAAAATGATAGGGCAACCACTTGTTGTAGGAGGTCTTGTTGAGTCTTTAAAATTGAACCCGTGACACTATTGGTTAAGAGTAAAACTAACAGCCAAACCACCCGCTTTCGAGCAACGGTGATTAAATCCGCTTGAAAGTAATTATCGCCGTCGGATTGTACCCCTCCCAAGGCATAAATATCTTTTGTGGCTTCCTGTTGAATAATATCTAAAACGTCATCAACGGTAATAATCCCCACCAGTCGATGTTCGCTATCCACAACGGGAACCGCTAAGAAGTCATACCGTTGAATAATGTCCGCAACTTCTTCTTGATCGGTGTCGGTTTGAACAGAAACAATATCTCGGTTCATAATTTCACCAACGGTTTGATCCAGTTGGGCGGTGACTAAATCCCGTAGGGATAAAATGCCACTCAACCGTCGATCAGAATCGGTGACATACAGGGAATAAATCGTTTCTGTAACGTGCGCTAAACTGCGAATCCGTTCTAAACTTTGACCAACGGTAAAATACTCTTTTAAAGACACATATTCCGGCGTCATAATCCGTCCGGCAGTTCCCGCTTCATACCCCAGTAATAGCGCCGTAGACTGCCGTTCTGTGGGACTCAGTTCTGCCACAATGCGGCGCACCACCGAGGCGGGTAATTCTTCAAACAAGCGGGCGCGATCATCGGGAGACATTTTATCTACGATGTCGATCACTTCTTGACGTTTGAATTTTTCGCAAAGGGATTGCTGGACGCTGGAATCTAACTGCTCATAAACTTCGATCGCCTCATCTTTGGATAACAAGCGGAATGCAATCACCTGCATGGTTTCCGGTAAACCTTCGATCGCTTCGGCAATATCTGTCGGTTGCACGGGTTTGAGGATACTTTTGGCGGCTTGCAAGTCCCCTTGTTCTAAAAGAACTTGCAGTTGTGTGCGCACTAACTCCCGAATTTCTTTGCGGGACAGGGTTGCCGTCGGGGATAGGGGTTGATTGGCTTCAGTCAAAGGCATCCCTCCTAAAATACTTCTCCATCCAGTCTAAAGGGTTAGGGTTAACGGATGGTGGTCTCGTCGCAACCTTGACACAAAATTCCGAGAGTGATGGGAGTCCTGCACTCCTACGCTCTTTTTAAGGGGTGACGGGTGAGTGTTAATGGCTAGCAACAAAGATTTGGGTGGGGGTTAAGTTTAATTCGGGGAATTGAGAAGAGGGGATGCGATCGCTTCCTTGAAATGTACCAATTTCTGTATAAACATTATTAACTAATTCTAAGATTAATACGGTTTCTAATTGCGGATCAATAATCCAATATTCGGGAATTCCTCGTTCTTGATATTGCATTCTTTTCGCAATATAATCTCGCTCTCGTTGTAATTCTCCAGGGCTAACAACTTCTATAACCAGTACAGGCGGAGCCATTAAAATACGAATTGTATTGCGTTTTTCTAGTTGTTGAATGTGTTCTTCGCGGATAATCGTTAAATCAGGATAGCGGTTTTTCGGTTCTCCTCTGACTTCTAGTTCTAAACCATGTCCTCTGACTTGATCAGTTCCCATTAAAAGTGCAAAATAGAGAAAAAGACGATTAGCAATTTGAACATTTTTTCCAGATTCGGGTGGCACTTCTATTAATTCTCCGTTAAATAGTTCATATAGGGTTTCTGTTCCATCATCAAAGGCTAGATATTCTTCAAAACTTTGAAATCTTAATTTAGTTTGGGTCATAATATGAATAACTTGAGAACGGTCTTGATTCTATTATTACTTTTTTCACTCAATTGGTGAGCGTCGTGAGCAAGGTTCCTTAGCCCTACCAACGGGTAGAAATGTTAAGAGAAGTGTTAAGAGGTATTGAAATTTGTAACTATTGCTTTGTGGATGAACTCTAATCCTTTAGACTGATGTGCAATTCAATTTTTGGGAATAAATCAAAACTATGCAAATCGAAAATTTGCACTGGCATGATTATTTACTGTTAGTTTCTTTTATTGCCTCTATTGCTGGACTTGGGTTAATTCACAGTAGCAAACAAGCTCAAGTTAATGAACAAGAAGAAACGGAGCGATCGCTCTTTTTGATGATTTTTGCTTACTGGATGGTTTATTGCGTTACGGACTTTGCTCAAAAACTGCCTTTACCGGATTTCGAGATTTTAATGATGAGTTTGAAAATAACAGCAACACTCTCTTACTTGTTAACCAGTTGTTGTATCTTGGCTCTGCCTTTACACCGTTTTTCTTTACAACAAGCCATGAAGTAATCTTAATTTTAAAATAGCAGGCTGATCATTAACAATCTACACTTTTAGCTCCCGTTATTTTGAATTGGACGAATCTTAATGTCTTGGTAAAATTCTTCTTGGGATAACTCAACTTTGGATTGAGCCGATAACAGTAATAACGCCCAAAATACCCCAACTCGATCATGATTAGGACTGTGGTGGGTCGTGGTTTCTTCTTCTGAGGCGGGTGGCTGGGTTGACTGTTTCATTTCCAACCAAAGGGTTAACAGTTGTTCCAAATCTAACCCATTTTCTTCGATATCTAAGCCTTCAGCCTTTAATAACTGTTCCACTTGGCTTGCCATTTCCACTAAGTTTTCTTGGTGGGCTAACTCGGCAATAGCTTTTGCGGTGGTCGCTCTACTTTTGGCATTGTTGGGACGGGGACGAGGACGGGCTTTTTGGGCGGCGATAGTATTCGCCATCAGTTGCAACTGTTCAATCAGTTCTTGCAAGGTGACTCGTCGCTTCTGAGGAACTTTCGCCACCGCCCGACGCCGCAGTTGTCGTTCCAATTGCTGCGGGCGTTGGATGCCATTACCCAAGTCTTCCAATTCAATAAAATCTTCCCCGTCCGGTAGGATTTCATTAACTTCGGCGGTTTCCGATGCCATTAAGCTGTCCGCCTTCAACAGCACCAACATCGACGCATAGAGAAACGCTTGACCGGACTGGGACAACTCGGCAAAATTATCACTCTTTGATAACTCTTCTGGTGGCGTTAGTTTACTGAGATAGCGATCAATCACATCAATCACCTGCACATCCCAGGGATCAATTTCTCCCCGTTGCGCTAATTCAATCAGCAAAGCAATTCCCTCCGATAAGGCGGTTAACGCATCTTTCGGCGTTGTCGTCAGCATCGGAATGGACGGATCGTTCAAGGGGTCGGAAGTAGAAATAATGGATTGACCTGAAATCACCGAATGTACAGAACTCAGCAGAAAGCAACTTGCGATTAGCTCCCAGCCATTAGCCACCGAGCTAATCGTGTGATCGCTTCACTATTGTAGCTCACTTGAACTTTCTGCGGGTTGCAGTTCCTTCGGGGTTGGCTCTGGGGTATGGGTTAAGGGTTCAACCACCGGAAGCAAAGTCGGTTGTTGGGTTTCCAAGTTTTTTTGATAATCTTGGAGATTTTTTGCCAGATTTTTCTCTAACTCTTGAATGCGTTTTTCCTGTTGACGAAGCTTCCGAGAACTTTCGCGGTTAGAAACAATTCGGAGTAGTTTTGACCACAAACTATACAGCCAAGCCAACAGCGCCCCCACTCCCATTGCCATAATTAATTCCAAAGATAAGGGTGCTTCCCATTCGATTCCTTTAACTAACGAAATGGTTGCGGTTTGGGGGTTTTGTAAACTAAAAAAAACTAATCCTAAGCAAACCAGAAAAATCCAAAAAAAGGTGAGAGGACGCATTGATAAAACTCTCCAGTATTGGAACCGTTAAAATTGAAGCTCTTGAGAAGGAAAAGTTCTGATCTTGTCGGGGAATATTCATCTGTTTCTTTTCCTTTCTTAATTTTAAGCGAGTTTGAGGGTTTTGAATTGATTTTTTAACTTTCTGTTGCTACAGTCTGTGTTTTGACGGGTGGTTGGGGTAAACGAGATTTCAGGTAGATCCCTAAACTAACCAAAAGGATAATCACTGCGGTACCCACTCCGATCCAACTGGGAACCCAAAAAATCGCTTCTAATTGGTTAATTTCTCCGGGTTTAAGTTGCCAAACCACTTGTTTTCCTTGTTGTTGAACAGTGGTTAATAAGGGTTCTGATAGGGGTTCAATGACTTGTGCGCCCCAAGGGGTTGTTAACGCAAATTGCAATTCTAATAAATTACCGGAACCGACTAAAACATTTTCTGGGGTGGAAATCAGGGCGAGCGATCGCAGATCCAATGACAAGTTAATATGATTTCTTAAGGCAAATAACCAATTATTTTGCTGAATTTTAAAGGTGGAGGCAAATTGAGGTAATTCTACTTCAGAATTCTGTTTAGATTTTTTACCTTTCAACGGAACAGGATTAAAAAACTGATTAAATTTTTTCTCTAAATCTGCCCCATTATAAAACGGAATCGTCACTAACAGTTCTTGTTTAGAGATTCGTTTTGTGGTTCCGTCTAGTTGTTTAACCCGTTGGTTAATATTGTTTAACCACTCATCCAAGACATCATCGCCAAAACTGGTTAATTGTTGACCCAGTTTAATGTGTTGCACAATTTGACCGTGAGTTTGATCTTGGAAATTAATCCCCACATCATAGCGAACACACCCCGTCATTAAGAAAGCAACGCAACAGATTAAAATTAAATTGCGAATAATTTTCATCCCATTTAACCTCTCTTGAATTTAGATCATTTTTTCTGTTTCCTAATTTTTGGCGACCACTCCTAACTGTTGAAATAGCAGACTGGGAACATAGGAACCTCCCCCAACCCATTCCGGTTGATTTCCTAAATCCACTAAATTTTTAAACGCTTCAAAAATATTCCCCGCTACCATTGTATTCTTAACCCGGCCCACAATTTGACCGTTTTCGACTTTGTAGCCTAAATCTAAATTAACAGAAAATTCTCCCGCTAGTTGATTCGATTGACCTGCCCCTAAAACTTGATCAACAATGATTCCTTGATCAATCTGAGCAATTAAATCTTCTGGACTGGTTTTTCCCGGTTCCATGCACAAATTGACTAAAGAAGGACTCGGACGAGATAACCCTGATCTAAACCCATTTCCAGTGGGTTGAACTTGACCTCTAGCCGCCCATTGTCGATCCCAATAAAATTGATTGACCCGACCGTGATCAATAAATTGTTTTGCTGTTGTTGGGGTTCCTTCCTCGTCAAAGGCACAAGCAAAGGGGCCTAAATTCGGATCTTCATATAAGGTTAATCGTTCATCAAATAACAATTCGCCTAATTTATCGACTAATGGTGATGATTTTTGAACCACCGTTTGACCGGATAAAATCGTTCTAAATAAGCCACTTAAGACTCTTGCAACTGCTCTCGGTGTAAAGAATACGGGTAAGGAACCACTATTAATGGTGGCTTGTTGTTCCGCGAGGCGATATTTTTGAAGTAATTCTTGTAAAAGTCGGTTTGTTTCGACGGGGCGATCGCTAGAAACATCATAACAGCTTATTTCTAAAAAATCTTCTCCCCGAACTAAATTTCCTGACAAGGAGGCACTAAAATATTGATTAGAACGTTCTGCATAAACGTCTTGACTGGTGGCAATTTTTACCGTTTGTTTGGCAATATCAAACCCCACACCCACTAAAATTTCTGGGTTATACTCTAAAACTTGTTCAATTAAATTTTTACCCGTTTCAACCAGGTCTTGAGTTGTTGGGGGCGTGACGTTGCTAGAAGTAGAATTAGCTTGGAAATTAGACGCAAATTCAAACTCGGCAGTTGCGCCAATTTCTGCCGTTTCTAAAGCAGCATTTACGACATCTTCTAAGCGGGTTAAATCACTAGAACTCGCAAACCCTAGTTTCCCATTCTGAATAATTCGCAACGCCACCCCTTGTCTGGCTTTGGTTTGTAAGGATTTGAGGTGATTATTTTCAAACTCAATGGGGGTACTTTGGCTGGATAGATAATAAACCTCAGCAGCATCCGCTTTTTGAGTTGCCAGTTGTAAGAGTTTTTCTAAGATAGAATTTTCCATGGGAAATTAGTGATTATAGAAACCTTGGTTTTTATTTTAAAGGAAATTGGAATAAACTTCACCACCCCGCAGGATGGACTCTGCCCATCAATTCTCTATCTAGGTTATTTAAAATAATATCTTTAAACCTGAATCAATCTTAATTTAGAGGAATGGGCGAGAGAACCTCGCCCCTACGATTATTCAGATTTTAAACCGGAATCAATCTTAATTTAGAGGAATGGGCGAGGAGGGACACAAGCCCCTACGGTTATTGGGATTTTAAGGCAGATAAAACCGTCTCATGAATAATACCATTACTAGCAATAACCCCTTGATTATTTAACATTTTGGGATGAGAAGAAAAATCCAGGGGTTTTCCATACATATCAGTAACTTTTCCCCCCGCTTCTTCTACTACAATTGCCCCCGCCGCATGATCCCAAATATTCTCGCGATAATTGGGAGTTTTAGGAGAGGGAAGACGCATATATAATGCCGCCTGTCCTGATGCGACTGCGCCGTATTTTGCCTGAGAATCCATCTTAACCGTAGGGGAAACAATTCCTACCGCTTTAGCAACAGCATCTTGCCGATCTATATCGCCATGACTTGATTCAACACTGCCTACAAATCGCAAGTTTTCTGTATCATTGGCTTTAACAACCTGAATCGGAATAAACTCTTTTGTTGCAAACGGCATCATCATTGCACCTTGTCCGCGAACCGCCACAAATAACGCCCCAGGTTCGTGATTTTCAACCGGATAAGCAGGACATCCCATCACTCCAACTTTGACTTCTCCATCTTCAATTAAAGCCAAAGCAATGGCATATTGATCTTGTCTTAAAAACCCTTTTGTTCCATCAATCGGATCTAACGTCCAAAACCGTTTTCCGACTTTTCCATTGCCTTTATTAATCCAATTTATTACTTGTTCTGAAGTCGCATCGGGAATAATTTCTTGAACAGATTGGGTAATTTTGGCTAAATTTTCTGCCATTTCAGGGGCTTGTAATTCCGTTGCATCTTCTTCTCCCACGACAGGATCATGGGGAAAGATTTCTGATAAAGCTTTACAAATAATCGCTTGGGAACCATAATCCGCAACGGTAACGGGGCTTTTGTCGCTTTTTTCCATTGCGGGTGGAATATGGCGCCGGACATTTTCACACAGTTTAGCAGCGGCTAAAGTGGCTTCAATGGCAATTTTTTTTTCTTGTTCGTAAGACATAAAAACTCCGATAAAAATTGTAATTCCCCAAAATATAATATTAAAATCCTATCAATTTTGGGGTCATCTGTAATTAATATTGTAGGATGGGCTATGCCCATCAATCCCCTAATCTTAAAAACCCATCAATTTTCAGGTCATCTATAATTAATATTGTAGGATGGGCTATGCCCATCAATCCCCTAATCTTAAAAACCCATCAATTTTCAGGTCATCTGTAATTAATAATGATGGGCTATGCCCATCCTACATTAATACTCGTTTTTGGAATGATGGGCTTTGCCCATCCTACATTAATACTCGTTTTTGGGATGTTATGATTTTTTTTAGGCAGAATTAATCGAGTTTTTATAAAAGGTTAAGGCTGTATTTCCATAAACTTTTTCTCGATAAATTTCTAACCCTTCAATCGGGATAAATTTGCGGTGAGGATCATGTTCAACGGCTAATTCTCCATCCGGGGACAGGAGTTGATATTGGGCGATCGCTTTTAAGACAGGTAAATATAAATGACTAGCATAGGGCGGATCAAAATAAATACAATCAAAGTGTTGCCCTTCTAAGGATTTTATTTTAACTAAAACATCCCCTCGAATCACTTTAAATTCTTGCTCATCATCTGCTATTTTTTCCCAATTTTCTTGAATCAGATTACAGGCTTTTCCATGTTGTTCAATCCCAACCACAACCGCCGCCCCTCGACATAACGCTTCTGCTCCCATTGAACCGCTACCTGTGCATAAATCTAACCAGCGACAGCCTTCGATTTTAGTTTGCCAAATATTAAAAACCGCCTCCCTAACCCTTGCTAAAGTCGGGCGAGTGTCCTGTCCGGGTAAGGTTTTTAAAAGACGATTTCCGTAAATTCTTAAACTCAATGTATTAATCCCTCTATTGACCGTAGGGGCGGGGTCTTCCCGCCCTAGTAGGGTTGATTAAGTAAACTTTAACCCTCGACAGAACTCCCCACTAAATTTTTAGTTTTCCCCTGCACTAACTCAACAAAATTATCAAGAATTTGTAATCCTGCGGTTGAGGATTTTTCAGGGTGAAATTGTACCGCCATCACATTATCTTTTGCAACAGCAGCCGTTATGGTTTGACTTCCGTGAGTAATACTTGCAGCCGTTAAATTAACATCAGCCGGATCAACATAATAAGAGTGAACAAAATACACCCAAGGTTGAGATCCTAAATTTTTCCAGATGGGTAAATTCGGTTGATTAAAGGTTAATTGATTCCAGCCCATGTGCGGAATTGTAACGCCCGGTTCTGACTTAAATCGGCGCACAGTTCCAGGGAAAATTCCTAACCCGGGTTCTTGACCTTCTTCTGAAGATTCAAACAGAATTTGTAAGCCTAAACAAATCCCTAAAAACGGAACTCCAGAAGCAATCACTTCTTTAATGGGTTCGATCAAATGACGGGACTGTAAATGTTGCATCGCCGGATCAAATGCACCCACTCCCGGTAACACAACTGCATCAGCTTGTTGAATCACCGTTGCGGAGTCGGTAATTTTCGGGGTCACACCTGCATTTTCCAATCCTTTGCAAACGGAGTGCAAATTTCCCATGTCATAGTCGATCACGGCGATAACAGACATTGACTTGCTTCCTTATCTTGTACATTGAAACGTTTTCTATTTTACATCATAAAACTTACCTAGAAACCGGGTTTCTTAATAAAAATCTGGATTAGCTTCAGATCATCTGAATCAGAAACCCGGTTTCTCAGCTTGTTACCCAGAAACCGGGTTTCTTCATTAAAAATCTGGATTGGCTTCAGACAATTTGAATCAGAAACCCGCTTTCTCCAAACACCCGAAAATTATTGATTAGAAACGATTAAAAGGGTTGAAGCATTGCGACCAAATTCTTCAGGATTATATTGTAATTTGGCTTCTGCTCCGGGCCATAAATATTCACCTGGGGTGACGGAACGCACTAAATAATGCAGTTGATAAATACCTGGTTCAAGGCGATCGCTATAAGCAGTGACACGATCTTTATAAATCGTTTTATCCTGAATTTCCCAACTATTAATTTGGGATTGAACCGCTTGATTACTAATTTTTAAACTCGTATCAATCGCTTCAAATCCTGCTGGAAGTGGATCGGAAATCATCACATGATCAACCGGATGATCGGTAATAATTTCTAAGCCAATATCAAACACCTGTCCGGGTTCAACTTTCAACGGTTTTTCAGGGGAATTTAGATCAATCGTTTGTAACACTTCTCCTTGATTTGCAGGACGAATGATTCTCGTCACCCGTAACCCATTTAAACGTCCGGGTTGATTTCCTTCTAACTGATAACGATAGGCGACCCAATAATTTAATTTACCGGAGTTAGAGGGTTGTAAAATTAAATTATTTTCGCCTTTGGGTAATTCAGTCATGGGAATATTCAAGCGATAACTTGAATTTTCAAATCCTTTAAACTGCGTTTCTCCTAATGGTTGATTCCCTAATTTAACTTGAACGTTAAAGTTAGGAGGTGTGGGTTCCGTTTGGGAATAAGCGACTAAAGCGGTTAACGCTTGTGCATTATCGTAGGTACTTCCCCAGGTGCCATTTTTTCGCAGATTTAACAAACTTTGCATCAGTTTATCAACGGTTGCGGTTTGGTTATTTTGAGTGATAAACAAACGCAAGGCTTGAGACTGAATGGTTGTGGGAGAATTTAACCAACTATACCCTTGAGGTAGGTTAATGGTAGCAGTTCTTCCCGTCACGTAGATGTTTTTCTCTACCTCTTTCAACAAGGTATTATATTCATCTTTCCATTGCGGGAATTGCGATAAATACCGCGTTAGTTTAAGTTGGGTTGCGGGATCAAATTTGGCTTGTTGTTTGTAAACTTCCTCTAAGAAATCGCTGCGTTGTTCTCCCAGTTCATCTAAACCAATTAACGCATTTAATCGCAGGGTGTTCTTACAAACATCATCAGCACAAAAGTCAAATTTTCCAGGGTTAGCAATGACTTGATTCAGGTAAGTTTTCAGACGATTAACAACAGTATTATTAACCGTAAAGCCTGCCTGTTTAGCTTGTGATAAGGCTTCTGCGGTATAAGCAGAGAGGAACGGATCAGAAATCTTTTGAGTTGGATAAGCCGCAATTCCGCCATCTTCCTGTTGCAGTTTTTGAATTTGAGTCATGGCGGTTTTGCTTTGTTCAGGTAACTGCAAACTTGCAAAACTTTGGTTATATTTTTTCCCTAACGTTTGCAGGTTAGCTGCAATCATTAATTGACTGGCT
Organism: Planktothrix sp.; assembly: GCA_048595135.1. Classification (GTDB taxonomy): domain Bacteria; phylum Cyanobacteriota; class Cyanobacteriia; order Cyanobacteriales; family Microcoleaceae; genus JBMDYE01. Next base: position 11,706 of record JBMDYE010000466.1, read on the forward strand.
GATGTTTCCAAAAACGGCCATTGTTCTTGCTGGAAAATTTGTTCCGCAGGTGCAGTAATTTGCGGGATTAAGGTACTCGCTAAATTCACGTCTAACCCGCCTGCATCGGGAACGACTTTTTTACTGACATTAATCGGAATTGTAACCGGATTCGTTGTGATTCCTGACTCCACAACTTGTTCCGTAATATTATGGGTTTTCACCTCTAACGGCACTTCAAAGCCATCGGATTTACCGTTAAATTCCGTTATAAATTGAACTTGAGCGTTAGTCGGTTGTGTGACTAAAATCGGGAAACGATAAGCTTCTGTTCCTGATTTTGCTTTGGTTTTTAGAGTTTGTTGATCAGCATTTCCGGCAGAAAATTGGATTCCTCCATCCACGGTTCCTGTAATATTAAGGTTGCCTTTTTCATCCGTTAAATTAGTAACCGATAATCCGGCTAAAATGCGATCGCCTGGACGAGCAAACTGAGGTAAAATCGGATTCGATAATAACGCTTGAGTGGTAACAAATGTGGTTTCTCCTGAACCAAACCGCAGGTTTTTATCCGTCGCCACAACCATCACTCGCCAGGTGGTTAAATCATCAGGAACGTTGAAATTAACCGTTGCTTTGCCTTGATTATCAGTAATAATTGAACCGTTATAATAAGCTAACGGTTGAAAATCTTTGCGAATTCGTGGGTTAGCCGTAGCATTAGATAATCCCCCACCATACCCCCATCCTTTATCTAAAGCAGAGGCAGTTTGAGCTAAAACAACGTTAGCGCGATTATCACTAAATCGGGTCACAATCGGTTGTTCTGCATAGATAATTTCTACTAAATTCGGGGGACGATAATCATTGAGTTGTAAGACAGCATCATTGACAACCATTACCGTAAATTGTCCCTGAATCGGTTGATTTTTTGCGTCTTTTAACTCTAATTGCAGGGTTTGTTGGGTCGCAGGTTCGAGTTTAGCTTGACTCGGTGTAACTTGCACGTTCAGATTGCGATCTTCCAAGTTAATATTAAAGGGAGCAAAGCCAATTTTTGTTAACTTGTCTAAACTTCCGGGTTCAACTTCTGATAAGGGTTTTCCTTGCCGCACTAACACCGCTTCAACTGCCGCATTCGGTAACATTTCTGGGGTGACTTTAAACTTAATTTCCGGCGCACCTCCTTTGACTTTCGTTAACGTTTCATACAAGGGTTTATCCCGAACTACTGCAAAATATAGTTCTCCTTCTTGATAGGGTGATTGAATTAAAGCAGTGGCGGTTTCTCCGGGTTTATAGCTGGTTTTATCCAGTTTAATTTGTAGCCGATTTTCGTCAGTTCCTCCCCAATTAACCGAGTTCCCACCTGTTACCCAAATTTGCAGATCGGTTGCGGTAATTTCACTGTTAGCATTGCTAAAATTAGCCCGAATTCGATAGGAACCAGATTCCGATGCAGTTAAAGAAATTGTTTGGGGTTTTTGATCCGATTGCACATTCACTTCTGCAACGGTTTCGTATTTAACTTGATTTTTGTCCGTTTGTGCGCCTTCTAAAACCCGTGTCACTTGGCTATAATCCATTTTTTGCAGTTGTAATTGTACCCCGACATTATTAAGGGGATTTCCTTGAATATCGGTGACAATCACTTCAACGGGGATAGCTTTATTCGCTTCTCCAACAAACTTGGTTTTTAAACCAATTAAGCGATCGCTGGGTAACGCAATTAACGATTGAGAATCCGTGACTGATAAATTAGAAATATCCGTCACTTCTGCATCGACTCGATAAATCATCGGATAAGGTAAATCATCCGCAACTTTAAAGGTTTTGCTTCCTTTTCCTTCTGCATTTAAAACTTGATTATCCTGTAACACGCTATCAGAAACATTCGGTTTTTCTTCTGGCCAAAACCATTGACGACCAAAGGCATATTCATCCCATCCTTTCGGTTTAAATTCCGTTTCTAAGCGCGTCACATAATATTTAGTCGCACCTTCCGCAACGGGAGAACCAAACAAATATTCACTTTGAGTATTCGCAGTAATTTCATCACCAATTTTGGCAAATTCTTGGTTTAAACTCAACTCAACTTTAAAGTTGGGTGGTTTAAAGTCAGCCACTCGGAAGTTTCCATAAATTTCTACTCCATTTTTATCAATGGCGCGAACAATATAATTACCTAATGGTTGTTCAGGTTTTAGGGGTAATTCAAAGGAAAACGTGGAATATTCATTGGTTTGATAGTCTCCTAATTCTTGCTTCTTCCCTTGGGGATTTTCTAGGGAGACTTTATAACTGGAATTGGGACGGGGTTTTAAATTGCCATCTTGGAGATAGTACGCAACCCCCGTTAAGGAGACTTTTTCTCCGGGTTTGTAGAGTTGGCGATCAGAAAAAATCACCCCCCTTGCTAAAATTTCCTGGTTTTCCCAATTGGCATAAATGCCATAACCATACGCACCACTATAAGCAAACGTTCGAGTAAATGCCCAATCTTTACCTTCTTTTGCAATCACTAATAATTCGGGTGCTTTCTTAAATTTACCTTCATTCATACATTGCTGTAACTGTTCAGAATTGAGAGCTAATACTCCTTTTGCATCTGTTGTTCCCGTTGCACAGGGTTTCGGTTGAGGAAAAGATTTTGCCTCTAATTTAGATTCATAAATTTCAACGGTAACGTTAGCAGCAGGGGAACCATCATCTAAGTGATGAACTCGCACTAATCCTGATTCAGGAAACCATTGAGCAAATACGCCTAAATTGGTTAACTGAACCAATCCAAAATATTGGGGTTCCTGCCATTTTTCTTGACCTTCCTGTTGATAACGGGTGGTTTTTGCCGTCACCCCATAGGCTAACAATCCTGTATTTCCTCCTAATTTCTCTCGTAAATTAACGGAGGTTTCTTTTACTTGATTTTTAGTATTTTCAACTCCAAATTTTGTCCATTTTTCCAGAGGAAGCAACAGATTTTTACCCTCTTCTCTTGGATAAGGTTGATCAACATAAACCAGATCCGTTGGTTGGACAATATTATAATTAGCGCGATATTGAGATTCGGGTAAATTTAAGGTAGAAATATTCAGTTGTAAATTTTGGTTTGTCGGAAAAATATTTAACCCAGAAGGAACCCAAATTTCAGGGGTGAGATCTCCGGTTTTAAATTCAACGGTAACGGGTTTTCCTAACGTTTGACCGAATTTATCTTTTAGGTTTGAATTAATTTTAACCGTATAATTGGTTTGCGGTTCTAATGCTCCAGGATTTAAACTGATGGTATGATTATCATAGGCTTGAATTAATTTAGGTTCGGGTTTGGGAGCGGGAGTTAAGGTAATATTTTCGACAGCAGATTGAGCAACAATGATATTATTAAATTTGAGTTGAGGGTTTCCGGTTACAAACCGTCCATAGGTTCCTTCAGGACTGGTTTTACCGGGAAATTCTAGACTTTGGAATTTTAAGGAATCATAGGTTTGGATGGAACTTTTAATTTCCACTTGGGTTTCTAAATTCCCTTTTGCTGGACGTAACCCCGGATTAATTTTAAAGGCGTATTTTGTCCCGGCTTCTAAGGGAACTGTGGGAGTTACTTCATATTCCCAAGTTGAATTAGCCGGATTAAATTCTGTTAAAGGAATGGGAGGATTTTGATTCGTTTCTTTCGGTGTCAGTTGAACATTAACAGGAACAGCTTGGTTTGTTTTTTGAGAAATGAGTTGTAAATGTTGTTGTAACGAGGCTAAATCTAATTCGACATTGGAATTAAATTTTAAGGTGGGATTTAACCCCAAGGGATTTTCAGGAGAACCTGGTGTTTCTTTGCTTCCTGGTAGGTTAGATAATTTAATCGGTTCCGTTTCAAATGTCCAAGCAATATCCTGTTCTAATTGATGATTGTTTAAATCTTCTAAGCCTTGTTTTAAGGTAACTTGTAAGCGGGTAGACAAAGGGAGAGCTTGATCCGCTTGAAATCCTACCATTTTTGGCGTTAAAAATCGAAATTGACCGGGAATTTTTGGGGTCAATTCAAATTTTTCGAGGAGGTTTTTTTGGTTAGAGGAATCTAAATTTTCAACGGGAATTAAGGGATCTTTAAAAATAACGCGAATTTGACCCAAGGACGGAGTATCGCCAATGGGGTTAATTTCTGTGATCCAGTCAGGAAGTTCAGGACGGGGAAGAGACGCAATCATTGGGATGGGTTCGCTAACAGGAGAATGGGTAAAAATACGGCATCCAGCTAGGGTGAGAATGAATAGTAAAACGAAGACAAACCGCCTTTGAATTAAGCGGAAGAAACGGGATCTTCTCATATTATTTTTTTAAAGGTTTACGTCTGTAATAACAGATGTTGTTCCGTTAATTCCTGAAACTTCCACAAGTTTTAATTGTTGAAAAAATCCATTAATTCAATCGTTTTAATTTATTTTAATTGTCTCTTTTTTGCTCTTGACATCTTATTAAGCCTATGTTAAGCAGTTAAATAAATATAATGATTGTTTTATGGAACCTAACACCTTAACATTACCTGCCAGTTTAGAACTCAAACTACATCTCACAGACGAACAGTTCTGGCAATTGTGCCAAGATAATCAAGATTTGCAATTTGAACGGACGAAAACAGGGGAATTAATTATTATGCCACCAACGGGAGGAAGTACAGGGAAACGCAATTTTAACCTTGCAGGTCAGTTATATATGTGGAATTCTCGAACGAATTTAGGCGAAGCATTTGATTCGAGTACGGGTTTTAAACTCCCCAATGGTGCGGATCGTTCCCCCGATGCGTCCTGGGTTAGTCAGGAACGATGGGACGCTTTAACATCAGAACAACAGGAAAAATTTGTACCCCTTTGTCCTGATTTTGTAATTGAATTAATGTCGCCGAGTGATACGTTAGAAAAAACTCGCGCAAAACTGCAAGAATATCGGGAAAATGGAGCAAAATTAGGCTGGTTAATTAATCGAAAACAAAAACAACTTGAAATTTATCGACCTGAACAAGCGGTGGAAATTTTAAATCAACCGAGTCAAGTTTCAGGGGAGGATATTTTACCAGGATTTGTTTTGGATTTAACCGCAATTTGGTAACGTTGCGGATCACGCCTTTACACAAGATTGATCGAGAAATCCGTTTCTAGCCATCAGTTTAAAACCCAAGACATAATGAGTTTGGGGCGATCGCACTTTGTCCCCTGTTGCGACCGAATACAGTTTGATCAACTCCGATCCTTAAGACTATTCAGAAAAGCCAATTAGTGATATCCTATTTTTATTAGAATCTTTTGTTTTAGGTTAAGGCAGGGAAATTATGCAAGTTAATGATTTAGGATTTGTTGCTAGCATTTTATTCGTGCTAGTTCCGGCTGTGTTTCTGTTGATTCTCTATATTCAAACCCAAAGCCGCGAAGGAAAAGAAGGTTAATATTCAGTCACCAGTCTGTAGGGGCGGGGTAACCCCGCCCCTACCCAGTCGGACACATCACCAGTCACTCCTACACCACTCAATAGTTGACATTTCTTAATTCTTAATTCTTAATTCTTAATTCCTCTTTTACGCTGATTTTGTTCGAGTTAATAGCACAGGACAGTTTGCATAAACCCGTACATAATCAGATAGAGAGGTTCCTAATAGCCGATCTAAGTCAAGGAAACTCTTCGCTACGTTAGGACGGCGATCGGGAGAACCCAAAATTAACAAGTCAGCATTTAATTCTTCTGCGACTTGGCAAATTTCTGGGCCCGGTTTACCCACCCCAGAAACACAGCGATAGCTGATGCCGAGACGTTTTGCTTCTTCAATTGCAGGTGCTAAAATCGGATCTTTTTCCGCGTTG
>JBMDYE010000467.1:0-10849 GCA_048595135.1 Planktothrix sp.
GAGAAATGCTATGGTTTAACTTCTGTGCCTTGTTCTTGGGAAGTTGCTAAACGCAGTAATTCCAAAGGGCAAGTTCAACGTTTAGCACGGGAAACGGCAGAATTTCTAGCCGGAGATCATCCCCGCACGCAACAGCCCCAACCGAATGTTCGGCAACTTCTTCAGCAGGCTGTGGATGAAGCTGTTGTGGATAGTACCTCCATTAGGGAACTAACAAAAGCCCTTCAATCCAGGGGAGTTGTATCAACTCTGACTTCCCAGGGAATTCGATATGAACTGAATGGAATTCACTTTGCTGGCTATCAATTGGGTGAGAGTTATACATTAAGAGCGATTGAGCAACAACTTCGTCTCCAGCAAAAACCCCAAGCACAACAACAACAATGGAAACAGAGACTAACTACTCGTAACTTGGAGTCTTCCCTAGACTTTAGGAATGAACATAACCGACATCGATCTCTATTGGCTCAAAGGGATAAGGAGAAAGACAAACTTCCTGGGCCAGCCTATCGTTTAAGTCGTTCTCCTGGCATATTTGAGACTGAACAACAGGAATATGAGAAACGAATGAGTCAGCTACAGCAACGCATCAATTTTGTAGCTACTAGGGTAGCTTACTCTCTAATTACAGCTAACACAACCCAGGATTTTGTTTCAACTCGCAACGCTACCTACACGATGACTTGGGATGATGCCACCAAAGAACTTAGGCTTTATTGTACTCAACCGGATTTGGGCGAGCGCTTGTTTCCTATTCTTTTCGCTGAATATGACTATAGCCATCAACAATGGATAGGGAAAGGAGTAGTTTCTCATTACCTCAATGAATCCCATTTAACAGATTGGGCATCGTTTGTGGCAACTCCTGAATTGCTTAATCTCCCTCATAATCGCTGTTCTCACCCTATTATTAAGGCGATGGAAAGTTCTGTTATTACTACAAATCAAATGACTACAAATCAAACAGAACAAGTTTTGCCTTTGCCTTCATCTCAACGTCAGGTTCAACCCTTTCCCCGTACTCAGAAAACATCCAGCTTGTTAGAGCCTGAGCTTTAGCTTCAAAAATTTTTATGTTAAGACCTTGGGTTTGTGTTTTGTTTGAATTCAAGCTAGAACTGCATTTCTGAATAAGAAAGAATTATTATCTCAATATTTTCATTGCTATAAGTAAAATTAATTCAACAATCTATCTAAAGACTGAGATAAATTGACAAGCATTTAAGAAAAAATATTAGTTACTAATAACAAACCTTTGCACTACGTCACTATTCATTTTTTAATCCTCACTTTTTCCAACGTGCCTATTTTTTGTTGTTTAAAATCTCAATTTAGTCATCCTATGTCTATACCATCTCAAAACCCAAAATTTGAGGCTCAACCCAGAGCCCAAGCCGATGTTAAACTTATAACTTGGAAGTGGAAAGATTTCTCCGCTAACGCCTATCAATTACCTGATGGCTCAATTGCCATGTCCTACAGACAAATGGCAGTTAAGGTTTGTCAGAACAAAAACACTGCTAAAGAATTTGTTTTAAAGGCTAACTTACCTCAAATTACAGTGCGATTTAAAAACTCGTTGTGGGGAACTCTTGTTCCTCTAGCCAGCGTTGCGGCTTACTGGAAACACATTGATGCCTTTGACTCTAAAACCATCCAAGCTTTTTTAGGATGGAGGGCAATTGAAGAATATTTAGCTGAAGTGGAACAACGTCCTTTTTGCCCTTGGCCGAGTCAACCTTTCCTAATTTTACAAGCCGTGTACAACTTAAATATCTTAATTAATAAACCCTTACTGCGGGTTCTCGCATTGGCTCAACCAGATGCTCAACGAGAATATCGGATCGAGATTGCCTCCGCTTTAGAATTAATCGGAGTTTCCCCGCAATGGCTAAACAAATGTAGGCCAAAAACTCGGACTAAATTACACCACAGAGGTTTCACAGGTGTACAGCTAACTCAGTATCTTCTTGAAGCTAAAAATCCTACCCTAATTGCTCCAATGCAATCTCAACAATTAGTGAGTAGCAACACCGTTACTCTGAGGGAATGTTTGATAATTTGGGAATATTTTGCCGAACGGAAATATGGTTCTGCGATTGCTTGCCTTAAAGCTCTAGCTGCTGAATCTTTTGAACATAGAATTGCCAAAGTAGCTAGTCCTAGAGAACCTAAGAAAGTCTTTCAAATTACAAGTTCTTTGCGACTTACTCCCAGCATACAAAGTATTTATCAGTCTTGGCAAATCTTACAGCTTGTTATTAACCATATACCCCAAAACATTTTTTGGAAAGATCGGAATTCTGTCTACCTGGGTTGTAATCAGAATTTTGCCCGTTTAGCAGGAATAGAAACGCCAGAACAGATTGTGGGAAAAACGGATTATGACTTACCTTGGAGGAAAGAAGAAGCCGATTGGTTTCGCCAGTGTGATGCTCGAATTATGAATAATAATACTCCAGAGTATGGGATTGTCGAAACTCAACTTCAAGCTGATGGTCAGCGTCCTTTAGTTAATACTACTAAGATTCCTTTGCTCGATGTGGAAGGGAACGTTACTGGCTTAGTAGGAATTTACTAATATTGTCTTAATCACTCGCTGATTATGTAGAGAATCAATGAACAAGAACTTGTGGAAAAGTTGTCAGCACCAAAAAACCATCATGTAACATCAATGTTTAGGACTCACCAAGGAGCCTTTAGCCTCTATCGTTTCCAGTGCAACTTGAGCCACTTGAACCGCAGCTTCAAATGGCAAAGCTCTGATTTCCGCTAGCAAATCTGCAATCGATAAACCCATAGGTTGAGTTGAATCTGTAGGTTTAACATTCCGAGCTTGGCTGTAACCAATAGAGCTATTGCTGAGTGAGGCTGAGGGTGCTACTTGAGAAATATGTAGATATAGCTGAAGTTGCTCTTTAGTCCATCCTTTTAAATTTGCCAGCTTTTCCAAATTGTCATCATCTGGCCATACTGCTTGCTTTTCCCAAGTTTGCACGGCATAGTAACTCACACCCAAAAGCTTGGCAAAGCTGCGTTGGCTTTTGTTACCCCGCAGTTCTCTAACTAGACTTGCTAACTTTTCTTTAGGTGTAGTCTCCAGCAGCATTCTTGGTTCCCTTTACTAACCCAAAACGACGATTACAACAGACCAGTATACAATCAAAATTTGACATTTTATAAATGTCAATTTAGAATGGCATCATCTTTTAAATGTCACTTTAAATGTCAAAGTTAGAGGTTTTTAGACAAGAAGTATCTATAGACATTCTAACCCCTCACCCGTTGAATATCAAAATCTACGGTGAGCATGAGGATGTTTCTTCGTTGGCAAAATCAATTGAAATTAGCAAATGGGTCAAACCATTAGTTGTGACGAAGGATTATGTCATTGTTTCAGGTCATCGGCGTTGGAAAGCACTCCAACAACTCAGATGGCTAACAGCCCCGGTGGAAATCCAAGAGTTTACAGATGAAGTAGCCATTCTAGAAGCACTGCTGTTAGAAAATGTCACCCGTGAAAAGACCCTAGAGATGCGAATTCGAGAAGGGATGGCTTGGGAAACAGTCGAAGCGGAAAAAGCAGCTTCTCGGAAAGGAACTCGGACAGACTTAGGGAACATGGTGGAAAATTTTCCACCATGTTCACCACGAACAAAATTTGGTAAATCTCGTGATGCGATTGGCTCTAATATTGGTCTTTCGGGAAAATCCTATTCAAAAGGGCGGAAAGTCGTCGATCTTATGGACTCAGAAGATCATGAGGGAAACCTTTCCTCAGCATCAACATTGCGAACTGCTTTAGGCAAAAGTATAGATGCTGCTTATAAATTGGCGATTCAGCCTCGAAGCACTAGAGAAGCGATCGCTCGAATGCTGGAAACAGGCAAAGTTAACAATATTACCGCCGCCATCCGTCTTGTTAATCAACAATCTGAAGCCAAGTCACCCCTAACATCCTCCTGTTGGAACTGCGTACACCGAGGGGAACAAATTAATAACCACAGTATTTACTGCTACAAGTTTGGCTTTCTCAACCTCATCGACAAATCGGGGGAAGAACGAGGTCAGGACTGTTGTGAGTGGGCAGAACAAACCTTATCTTCTCAACTCCAGAAACAAACAACTTTTGTCCTTTCCTTATTACTCCCTGCCGAGTGGCAAACTCAACTAGAAGAAATTGCCGCCACTGTTGGTTTAGATCCGGCAACCTGGGTCAAACATCTCATCGGTGCTAACCTGCATCTGCATCCTGAATTGGCTCAGATGGCTCAGAGTCAGTCGAATTGGGTGGGAAAGAAAAAGTATCAAGAGAAAACCGAATTCTCTATCCTGCACAACAAAACCCCTGACCAGGCTTAACAAAGCTATACAAGAAATTCCATTTTTAAATCATTCTCTAATCACAGCAAGTGGGAAGTAATATAGATAATACAAATGCTAAGGTTGATGCCATACAGCTAGAAATTTTTGGGTTGAACTGTCCACAAACTCCTGTGGTCAGGAAACGTACCCGCAAAGCCATCGACCTACCTTTAACAGAACTGCCATTGTTCGCAAACAAGGATATAGAAATGATGGCAACAGGAGCCCCTGTGATTAGCGCAACTCAAGCTTACCTCAAACCGCCAGATTGGGAGAAATATAACGAGGGGAGTTTATATTTCTCAAAAGAATTTGGCAAGAACCGATTTGTTGAATTCTACATTCTCAACAATCAAAAGCAGCAGCCGGAGTTTATTACTGAACAAGCCGAGCCAGAAATTCTTGAACGATATGGGGTCATGGCAGCCCGACTTCACGTTTTATTTGCTGCCTACGCCGCCCGTCAGGAACAACCTTGGAAAGATCCATTTGATTTGCGGGGAACTGATTTAATTAAAAGCTTGGGGTTACATCAGACCAATCGAATGAATAAATCTGCAAAACTCAAAGCTGTCGCTGACTTAGCTTGGATTGTTGGCACTTTGGGAGCCAAAATTCATTGGTATGAAGGGGAACTGAATTTATGTATTCGCCATACCAGCCCAATTTGGACAATTCTTTATGTAGAAGAGTTTTATCAACCGGATTTGTTTCAGGAAACAGGAGAGTTAATCGAAGTCGTCATTCGAGTTATGCCTGGGGCGTGGACTGAAAAATTTCTCAATAAACAAGATGAACAAGGGAAAAAAGCCCTTTATCAATATGGTTTTGTCAATTTGGATATCTTCAAACTTAACCATTATAAACACAAGCTTGCCTCAGCTTTAGCATTATATTTAGTTCAAAATCGCCGTTTTCATCCCAAAGGAACCTATCGTCTTGAAAGCTTACTTAGAGGGGTTCTGCCACAAGAAAAAATTGAAGAAATTCGTCGGAAAAAACAATATCGTTCTCGGTTCGTCAAGCAGTTTTACGAAGCTTTAGAAGCACTCACTGAAATCGGATTCAAGTTCAAGTTTACTCCGTCATTTCCTAAAGCCTTGCTACCCGCTTGGGCTGAATTGCCCGATGAAAAAAACAATGAGTTAGACCCAACTGGGACAGCACCTTTAGAACAGCCTTTACCTAAAGGATTTTTTGAGATGTGGCTCAATAGTGTGGTGATTGTAACAGCCCCAGTGAAGATTGAATCAGCGATGAAAGTATTTGAACGCAAAAAAAGAAAAGCTATTCCCCCAAAATCTCCAAAAGTATCTAAACAATCAAATTCAACTCAAAAATTGGAACAGGTAGAAATCATTGACCCCCAAACTAACACTCAACCTGGACTACACCCAGCACTTACTGGAGAAATGGTTAAGCAGATGCGTCAGTCTCAAGGGTGGACTCAAGCTTATTTAGCGTCTAGAATTAATAAGAGTGTTAGTTGGGTAAAACTGGTTGAAAGTGGGCGACGGAAAATTAATGAAAGTTCCCAGGAAACACTCCGAGAAATTTTGGGAATTTAACTATATTGTAGCCGCCTTTCTTACAATCTAGGAATATTTCTTCAATTAATATAATATAGATATTCCACCGACACGTTCTACCCATAACCCATCCCTGCTCTTATTAGCTATGGTTCAAACTAAACCGATTTCAAAAACCATCACCAGTTTGCTTAACCTGCGAGAAAGATTTAATCTTACTCCAACAAGCAACGCTCAATTTTCTCCAGAATTTACCCAAGACTTACCCCAACTCACCGACTCAGACAGGGCAGTCTTAGACCAAATCAGAAACCGATTTTTGCGCCATCGAGAACGGGGTTCATTAGCCGAAGGAACCATCAATCACTTAGTCATTTCTCCTTTATTAACCCTAGCTAATTTATACGACGAACCCTTTTTTGTCACCACAGAACCCGAAGTTGAACTCTTCCTAGAAGACAGAGACGAAATACTCAGAGGAGGCATCGACACCCTGATTATTCAACAGCAACTCTGGGTATTAGTTGTAGAATCTAAATCAACAATCGCCTTTTCTGTAGCCCTCCCCCAAGCCCTCACTTACTTAATAGCAAACCCCAACCTAGAACGCCCTGTTTATGGATTAATTACAAATGGTGATGAATTCCAATTTATTAAACTTTTAAATCAACCTAACCCGAACTACGATTTATCTAATATTTTCTCCCTGCTACTCCCCCATCGCAATCAACTTTATGACATCATGCAAATCCTCATACAAATTAGACAAATCATGATTGAAACCCCTGTTGATTAATATCAAAATCAGTAGATTTTTTTTATAAATCCGATTATTCTACTATGACCTACCAACTCAAAATCGACTATCCCGAAACCTTCCCCGATGCCCTCCAACAAACAAAAGAACAATTTGAACAAGAAGCTAAATGGGCAATGGCAGTTAAACTGTTTGAACTCAAACGCCTTTCTTCTGGAATGGCAGCCGCGTTAATTGGAGTAGATAGAGTTACCTTTCTCCTTAAACTAAAAGATTACAATATCCCCATGATTGACTTAACAGAAGAAGAACTACTATCTGATTTAGAGAATGCCTAACCCGGAAAGAATTGTTATTAACACCTCGCCGCTAATAGCCCTTGTCGCTGCCTTGGGTAACTTAACTATTTTGCGCTCCCTTTATACAGAAGTATTAGTTCCGTTTGAAGTCTGCCAATAAATCGAGAGTGGCGGGTAAAATTATTGATGTACAATAATCACATCTCGGCTCATTTCGATCAGGGAGTGCTGATTAAACAATTGAACTAACGCAGTTAAATTCCTTTGAAATAACTTTTCAAGCTCTGCATTGGTGATATTGCCTGTTGTGACTAAAAGTAACTTGTAAGGTTCTTGACGAATTAAGAAACTATCCAGAAAATCGGAATCTTTAGTAATAACAATCCGAGATTCCTGAATTGAAATAGCGTTAACTTCTTGATCAGGGGTTGCATTTTTTGAGGGCAAATCTCTAGTATGAATTGTATCATAACCAGCCCCTTGTATAAAACGAGCTAAACGTACTGGTAATTGAGCGTCTACGAGAAACTTCATCGGGCAATATTATAAATACTTTTTACTTGAGTTAACCGAGTAGCAAAGAGTAAAGCCGCTAAAATATCATCCCGTTCTAAATCATCATAGTCTGCTAAAATTTCCTCAATACTCATCCCAGAACTCAGTAACTCTAAAATAAACTCAACCGGATAACGCAAGCCCCGGATACACGGTTTGCCATGACAAATATTTAGATCGAGAGTAACTCGTTGAAAAAGGGAGTCATTCATGGGACTATATTTTTAACTTAATTCATTATAGCGAATCATTCGCTTTAGCAAGAAGATTTTTATTAAGAATTAATTAAATTAAATAAAACCCACTTTTGCAAAAATAACCTGTTATTTATAACGGTAGTTATATCAAGTTTTTTCTCAAATATTCAGTAAAAATTGATAAGATAATTCTGCAAATAAACTGGAAAAATAGGCATTTTTAAATATTTATAAAAACTAAGAATTATCGTAAGCCCTAAAAATCTTAAGTGAAAAAAAGTTAGTACACCCACAGTACGAAGTTAGATCATTAGGTGATTGCCTCTGATTGATTCTAACCTGCAAAAGATAGCTAAGGATACCAATCCCTCCTCCGACTTACTCCACAAATGAATTCGCCCGTTGGCATTCTTTGATTTTCTGTCAAATGCTACGTCTCTAGCTTTGCACAAAACTCCCATCCTGTTACCCATTAATTACTCGCCACTACCCCGGTAACGCAGTTTCCGGCCGCTAGTCATTACAAACTTCTCCCGCCTTCATTAAGGTTACAAAGCTTGTAACCATTGATTTATATGGCTTTAAGGCGTTTTTTGCTTCTGATCAATTCTCCCGTGCTGTGACTTTATCTTCCCATGCTGTGACTTTATCTTCCCGTGCTGTGACCTAAAAAATTTTAAACCTTTATACAGTAAGGGTTTCAACGATGGTTACAAGCCTGATCATATTGATCAGTCTTGATCCAGACGAGGTAAAAAAGCCAAAAAAAGCAGGGCGGTAGTATGGGAAAACTCAATTCCCAGTCTCGTTATGAAACGTTACTCAACCCACTACAGGCTGTTTAAACGCCATCAACGCCCCTTAACTGCTCAATGGGCAAAACACCCCTACTTATCCACAACACCGCTTCTAGGGGGTGAATTCTTTGGCTAAATTCATCTCTAGTAAACGGTCTAACCCCTGCCCAATCTGTAACGACATCAAAGGCAAGTGTCGTATCCTCCCCGATAGTGACCTGGTGTTGTGCATGAACAACACGGTTGATCTTGACGGTTGGCGATTTCTCGGACTTTCTCAAGGAGGGTTATGGGGAAAATATGTACCCCTACGTCCTGGCGAGTTAACCCCAGAAGAAAAAATACTCCGACGCCAACAAGCCGAAGAACGCTCATTAGAACGACTTGCCATCAAACAAGGGATTGCAGAAAGTTTGTCGATGGAACAGCGCGATCGCAACTTCCGACAACTCCTGAACCAACTCAGTCTTCACCCCGATGACCGAAAAGACTTAGAACACCGAGGCTTATCCCCTGAACAAATTCGCCAGGGAATGTTTTGTTCCATTTCCCCAACGCTCAAACTCAATGAACCTGTTTCCCCTCAACTTCCTGGTATGGCGGTAGACGGACGACATCTAACCGTTAAACATCAAGGTTACTTCTGCCCCATCTTTAACCCTGAAGGATTAATTATTGGCGGTCAAATTCGCATTCGAGATGCCGTAAACAACAAATATCGATGGTTACTTTCTCCCCAAAATCGTAATCGTTCCCATGCTGTGACTTCCCACATAAAAGAAACGGGTGAACTTCCCCTACAATGTGTCTGGGTTAACCCCCAACAACGGGATATTCGACTCGCTGAAGGAATTCTCAAACCCTGGATTGCTGCCCACCGTAGACATCAAAACTATTTGGGTGCAGCCGGAGGACAATTTGCCAGCAGTCCTCAACTGCTCAAATGTAACCTTGAAATTTTCCAACCCCAACGGATTATTCTCACTCCTGATGGAGGTGCTAAAAATAATCCCCATGTCCTGAGACAGTATCGGTATCTGTATCAATTACTGAAATCTTGGGGTTACTTTTTATGGGTTGAGTGGTGGGGTCAAGAAACTAAACAACATCCTGATGTTGATGAAATTACCCCAGATATCCCCACAGAAATTATCCCTTACTCTGAATGGGATGTCACAGTAGGGGAAGAAAGGATAGCCTTCAGTGAAAATACCTTCATCTCCGCTACTGAGTGGGAAAACCGTTTTAAACTGCCTCAACTTAAAACTGAGTTAACCCAAACCCTCAAAACTTTTTTTACCAAAGTTCTCAAGAAACCTTCGGTAACACCAGGATTTGCACCCCAACTCCCTAAAAATCCTTCCCAAAATCCAGAGGCAAAATTTCCTGTCTCTACCAGCGCCATAGTCAAATGGCAAGCACCCAAATTTTCCCAAATTAACTACAAACCCGGAGAATTACCTGAGTTTGAGGATTGGTTACAAATGGGTTCACCTAGTATTCTGTTTGAAGCAGGGCAACGTTTAACGCTCCTCAAAGAAGCATACAACAAGGGCTATCAAACCATCAAAGATTCCACTCCCCCAGGTTACGGAAAATCTTATGATGCAGGGCAAATTAATTTATCGACTTTTGACATTGACCCCAATGAAAAAGACAACAAAACTCGAATTTTTTATCTATCTCCTGACCACCGAAATCCCACCAATATTACCCTTGAACAAAATTATGTTGATCTCGAAGCGAGACACGAAGGATTAATTCAAGACACCAGCCGCAAAACAGCAATGGGAAATTCCTTCCTAGAACGTTGGAAATTTTCTCAGCAACATCAAGCCCCTACTATTCCCACCAACTGTCCTGAAACTCGCACGTTTGAACTAACAGCACAACGGAATTTAACTATTTTTGGGGGTAAGGATTCTCCCATCTGCCAAAGTTGTCCTCATCTGCACGGATGTAGCTTCTTAAATCAGCGACGGGAAACCTTAAGCCATGAACGGTTAATTCGGGCTGATATTCACTCAATGTCAAAACCCGCCGAAACTGACATTGGGATTATTGAGGAGTCAGGAGTTAATTTACATCCCACTCAAACCGTGAGTGTAACCTTGGCAGATATTGAAAGAACAGCAGGAAAATTACAATTTGCAAAAGATGTCCGTATCTTTAAAGCATTGCACCCTATTTTAAGTTCTGTTTATCAAGCGATTAAAGATTTATCTCCTCAAAATAAACGCTATGGGATGAGCCATTTTGAGTTGATTAAAGTATTACCTACACCGCAAGAACTTAACGATAAAATTTGGGAATTGTATGCAGACGATTGGTTAACAACTAACGATGTTTG
>JBMDYE010000468.1:0-5713 GCA_048595135.1 Planktothrix sp.
ACTCAATCATAGCATTTTTGCACAGGTAATACACTGTGAAAAAGCAAAACGCTTCACTCATAAGCTTTTTAATCGATTTTGTGCCAGTAGATTGATATTCCTGATTTATTCTAATAACATCATCCAGGTCTTTTTATATAAGAATGAGAATCATTATCCTATTTTTAGGAGACCGCCCAAACCTAAAATACGCAATCCTCACCGAGAAACTGTAGATTATTCAACTGTGAAATCTTCACAGTTGGGGGGGGTGGCATGATGAACACCCCAAAAGCCATCGCATCATCTAAGCGCAACCCCTGCCCAATTTGCCAAAAAGATCACGGCTGCAAAATCTCCTCAGAATTAATACTCTGTCTTCGTGGTGAATCGACTTGGAATATTACTGGATGGAAATATATCCAGCCATTACGTGGGGGGATGGGAGGATTATTCAGGGCTGATTCAGGGAATCAAGATCAAGTAGAATACCGTCCCCAACCCCAACAGAACGTTAAAAAGTCAAAATTCAAACCCCTCACCGATAAGGAACTAGACAAGAACGCTCGGCTAATCCTTAAGCAATTGGGGTTAAGCGATCGCCATCGTCAAGAACTGCGTAAACGTGGATATACTGATCAGCAAATTGACGAGATTAGCTTTAGATCTGCTGAAGCTTACCAACATTTCATTATCCCTATTAACCCTAACTTCCCTGGTATGGGAGACAGGGGAACCCTAACCAATAGTGATTCGGGGTATTTAATCCCCTGTCGCAACAGCAAAGGGTTAATTGTCGGGTTTCAATTAGCTAGGGATGACCGCAACCCTAAATATCAATGGCTGTGGGGTAGCAGTGAGCGCCGGGTAACGGGTGAACTGCCTTTGCAATTTTTAAAAGTTAATGATTCTCCTGACCTCAACATCATTGAGGGAACATTAAAACCGCTTACCTCTGCCTATAAACACAATATCAATGTGTTGGGTGCGGGGGGTGTTAACTGGCAGGGTTCAAAGCAGGAATTTAAGGCAATTATTAATAGCAAACTATTTGCTATTTTTATCCTCAACCCCGATGCTGGATGTAAAGCCAACAATCATGTTATAGCTGCTTATCGGGAGTTGTATAAATTCCTTAAAAGCTTAGGTGTTCACCTACTGGTGAGGGATTGGGGACAAGGGGAAAAACCCAAAGGGCAGGGGTTAGACGTTGACGAAATCGATACCGAAACCTTTAATAATACCTCAATCATTTCTTATGAACAATGGGATAAGGAAGCGGTCAAAAGCACTGACCCAATTAGTGAGGAGGAATGGTTTAAACAGTTCAAATTGCCTAAATTAAATGAGGATTTAGGTAATATTTTGAAGCGATTTTATAGTCGTCAATTTAAGAAAAAATTACCGGAAAAAACCGAACCAAAACCAACTGCAACAACACCAGAACCAAAACCAGAATCTAGCGCGATTGTCCTTTGGAAACCTCAGAAAATAACAGCCATTAAATACATCCCTGGACAACTGCCAACGGTTGAGGAATGGGCAGAGATGGGCTACCCAAGGATTATTTTTGAGCAAGGGCAACGGCTGCAATTAATTGCAGAAATTTATAACCAAGGGGGAATTAATAAGGTACAGGACACAACCCCTACCGGACACGGCAAGTCCTACGACGCTGGGTTAATTAATTTAGAAACCTTTGGGATTGACCCCAGTAATACTGACAACAAAACCCGAATTTTTTATGCTTCTCCCGACCACCGAAATCCGACTAATAAAACGGTAGAAGCCAATTATGTTGACCTGGAAGGGCGGCACAACGGGTTAATTTATGACTACGAACGGACAACAGCAATGGGGAAACCTCATGTTGTCCGAGCTAACAAAAATCAAAACCCTGACATCCCCTCGAATTGTCCTGAAAATGGCACATTTTTAACGGTTGCTGAACTAGGTTTACCCGTGTTTGGCGGTAAGGATTCACCGATTTGTCAGAGTTGCCCATTATTAAGTGATGGTTGCCCATTTTTAATGAGCCGTCAGCACAATTTAAGCAATGAAAGGTTAATCCGTACCGATATTAATTCAATCCCAACCCCGTCATCGGATGACATCTTAATCCTTGAGGAATCCGATAAAAACATCGAAAATTCTCATCAGGTAACTATCACGAGTGATGATGTTTTAAAAACAGTCGGAAAGCTGCAACTGAGAGACTCAGAGCGCATTTTTAAAGCGTTACGTCCTATTCTGGTCGCGGTTTACACCGCATTGCAAGCCATCACAAGCGATAAACACAAATATGGCATTCCTCACAGTGAAGTGATGAAACTCATGCCTTCAGTTGATGAGTTAAACCAATTGATTTGGGAACTTTATGCTAATGATTGGCTAAAAGCGGATGACGTTTGGGGTGTTCCCATCTGGGATTATGAAATGATTGATGGGGAACCAGAAGCCGTTAAAATTATTGGCTATGATTGGGTTGCACCCTCTCTCAATGATTTGAAAAACGAATGTTTTAAAATCTTTGAAAGCTATGCCAAATATATTAACGGCTTGCAGTCACCAGAAGAAAAACAAGTCGCCATTAAAGCCAATGTTATCCCCTCTTGGTTGCCTAGCTTAATTGATTGCTTGACCGGAAACAAACGGGTTAATTTACGAATTGATAACGGTAAATTAATCATCAATAAACCCGCCAAACGTCACCGGAATATCATTAAAAATGCAGGGTTTTCTGTTGCGTTAGATGCGACTCAATCTAAGGAAGATTACGCCCTAAGTATTGGTGTCAGTCCTAACCACATCATAGAAATAAAGGGAGTACAACGCCCAACACCAAACTTGCATATTCACATTATTAATGGGCTAGGCAAGGGTGGGAAGCAACGGCGGGAGACAATGCAGGACAGAATCAAGATTGGGGTCACTGCGATCGCTCAACGCCACAAAGGTCAAACCATCGGACTGATTGATCATAAATCTGCAATGGACAGTTACCAGGACTTACCCCAATCCGTAAAACGAGGGTACTGGTATCGGGACACTAGAGGGTCAAATCAATTCCTCAATACTCAAGTAATGATTGGCGTTGGCTTACCCGTGCCTAACCTGGGTCAGGTAGCGGCTGAATATCAGATTTTGACTGGCAAAGTAGTCAGAAACCCTGAATGCTTAACCGGACATTATGGTTCATGGGTGAAACGCAAAACCCGATCAGAACTGATTCAGTGCATAGGACGGCCTAGAGCGCATTTAAGACCCGATGAGGATCTGCATTTTTATCTACTCGCTGATCTAGAGGAGGCTACCCTTAGCGCGATTCGGTTGGCTTATCCCACTGCCACCGTCACCGTCGAGGATGTTTATGACATTGCACCGTCCGCGGCGGCTAAGGGAGTCCAAACCTTAAGGAAAATCATTAAGGAACTCGTTCGAGCTTTGGAGTCAGGAGTAGACCCAAGTATTGATGAGATAGCCGACAAAGTGGGGATATCCAAAAGCGGGGTATCCTATACGCTCAAAGAACGATTGGGTATAGCTTATAAGGCGTTGAAAAAAAGTTTAGTTTTGTTATTAGAAGCTATTAAAAACAAAACTGAACTTTCTGCTCTACCCGATGATGCCCAATGGATGGCTAGGGATTACCTCCCCCTCGTTGTCCAATCTCTCGAAGATGGACAGATTACACCTGCCGACGTTGTGGTTGAGGTTCTGGACATTCCAAGGTGTTTCGGGCGCGACATTGGCAAACGGATTTTAGCCGCAACGCCTATCCCAACCCTTTGCAAGCTGTTAGGGGCTGTTCTCAAGTTTTTACCCGATCAAGTCAGGCAAGAATTATCAGATTTGATTTCACCAAGATCACCACACCTCAGTAGTTCGTAACTGCTTAGTTTTACCGCGACAAAAAACAAGATTAGGACAGGAAAAATGGAACAATCCCAAACACCCGAAAAGGTTGCCAATTTTAGGATAGAGCGTTTTAAGTACGCAATCCTTACGCACTTTGGCTCAATCTCATCAAAACCGCCTGTCACCCTTAGATAGAGCCTATTTGAATGCTTTAACTGCGTATAACTGCGGCACTTAGCCCCAAATTCCTAAACCGCCTAAAACCCTTATCCAGAACCTCTTAAGAATTCAAAATCGCGCAATTTCGCGCACTAATACGAATTAATACGAATCCCCCTTAAACCCTTATGAGAAGGGGGAAGGGATACCATTTCAGGGAGTTTGTTAATTTAATCCTATCAATAATTATTAGGAATCTTAAATCGGTGCTGTCCTGCCTTTTTGCCGATGTGTTTAAACCTATATTTTTCCTCAAACTCAGGCATTCTCTTAGATTTTCCGTTAATCGCATCCGTGATGTTTTGAGCTTTGATTTCTGCCTCTGCCCCTGGGAAGCGTTTATAAATATAATCCATCAATCCCCCCCGCCCCACTTCTACCCAATCACTGGTGACTGTTTCCGGTTCAGGGTTCATGCTTGGTGCCGCTTGATTGGTGATGGTTGACGGTTCAACTTTTCCGGCGGGGGTTTGCTCCTCTAAAATTTCTGATTTTTCAGACTGTAATTGTTCTAAGGCTGGAGCTAGCGAGTCTGTTACCAGTGGCAAAGTAATCTGTAATTGTTGCTGTGTTTGAGCTTGGAGAGTGGCGATCGCCTCATCCTTCTTGTCCAATTGGGTTTGGAGCATTGAGATCGCTCTTTCTCCCTCTTTTAGTTCCCCCCTCGCCTGTTCTAGTTCACTCTCAAGCCTTTTATTAATAGCTTGAACGTTTCCCAATTCTGATGCTAATTCTCCAAGCCGTTCATCCTTCCGAGTTTCCAATTTTTTTAGCTCATCTCTGAGATGCTCATTGATAGCTTTCTCTTGTTTCAATTCCAACCTCACCGCCTCTAACTCTGAGGTGAGGGACTGAGCTTTTTTTCGGCTATCGCCTCTAACTCACTCCGTAATTGGTTGAGTAATCTATCCTCCAACGCCTCCAAATCGAGCCTCTTGTCGGATACAGTATCGGATGGATTAGCTGTTAATTTAGCAGATACCCTTTCTAACGCTTCAGGGGAATAGTGGTCAAGTCCAATCCGAATCAGGTCAAGTAGGGTAGGAGCGATTGTTACCCGTCCCGACTTGTGATGGACAGGTTCACCCCGTTCTATTGCTAACCGCTCAACCTCCTCAAACATCGGATTCGGAATCCTAACGTCAATCCGAGTGATGTTGTCATCGGAGCGGGGGATAACTCGTTTTTTACTTGTATCGGTTGTCATATTACTACCTCTATCGGTTACTGCCCTATCGTATACCATCCGCTCCCCGTTAAGCAGATACATAAGTAAAATGTATCCGATTAAAACATCCCCTATCAGATCCTTTAATCGGATACAGGTTGACAATATTTAGCAGATACAAGATACTAAAAATATCGGATACAGAGAGAGGCAAAACCCTGAAGCCGGGAACTGTGAAGCCCAGTGTGTAGCAGCGAAAGGCAAAAATCTGTATCTGATAAAAACAGCAGAGACAAGCGGTCTACTTTGGTCGGTGCGCCGCTTGCCTCCTTCAACCCCTAATAAAAGGAGTCAATTATCATGATTGCACAACTGCAACAAACAGCAACGATTACAACCCGAATCATTCACACATATACCGATTTTGACGGTGTGATGGTTGACGTTGTTGAGATGGTTTATCCCGATGGCACAGTCGAGACTCGCGGC
>JBMDYE010000469.1:0-8140 GCA_048595135.1 Planktothrix sp.
CTGACATCCAGCAAAATTGCATCCGGTCGTTGTGTTTTGAGTAATTCTAAGCATTCTTCTCCCGATGCTGCGGCGATGGTTTCCCATCCAGCCAAATCTTCCAGGCACATCTGCACCAGTTCCCGGAGATGTTCCTCATCATCAACCACTAAAATTTGTCGGGCTGTCATTTAGATTAGAAATTTAGATTTTACATTGCTTTGACAGATTACTCTGGAGGTGATTTGATTATACCAAGCGGAACAGTAAAGAAAAATGTGCTGCCTTCACCTAAAATACTTTCAGCCCAAATTTTACCCCCATGTTGCTCAATAATACTGCGACAAATTGCCAATCCTAACCCAGTTCCGCCTTTTTGACGAGAATCTGAAACATCAACTTGCTGAAATCGTCCAAAAATCAGGTCTAGCTTATCGCTGGGAATCCCCTGCCCCTGATCACTAACTTGAAAGAGAACACAATCAATCTGAGCTTCAGCACTGAGGCGGATAGTCGATTGGGGTGGAGAGAATTTAATCGCATTACTGAGCAAATTAGTTAAGGTTTGGATGATAGAATCTGCCGCTACCAAGACTTCTGCATCCGTTGGATCTATCCGGAATGAGACTTGCTGTTGAGTTGCGATCGCTTGTATGCCATCAACGGCTTGCTGCATCAAATCCGCTGCTTTACAAACTGTTTGATTAATAACGACCTGCCCCGACTCTAACCGCTCCAAATCCAAGATATCATTCACCAGATTCACTAAACGATTAGTATGGAGTAGGGCAATCTTGATCACCCGTTGGTACTTTTCAGGCTTTTGATCATAAATTCCTGTGTTTAATAATCCCAAAGACATTTGAATAGCCGTTAAAGGAGTCCGAAGTTCATGACTAACAATCCCAATAAATTCATCCTTAATTTCTTCGATTCGTTGTCGTTCAGTGATATCTTCCCCAATGCTGATCGTTCCAATTCTGATTCCTTTTGAATCTTCTAGCAGGGTATTATTCCAAGCAATGAATCGTTGCTCCCCCGATTTGGTCAAGATCGAATTGAGATAATAGGGATGAATATTTTGAGTCAGAACATCGGAAAAAATAATTTTAATTTTTTGTTGCTCACAGGGAGGTAAAAAGTTCTCAAACCAATTTTTGCCTAAAACTTCTTCATTTTGATAACCGGTAAGCTTTAAGAAGAAAGGATTGACATAGTTAACCACGCCTTGTTGATCGAGTCCAACCACAATCAACTGCACATTATTTAATAGCGATCGCCAACGTCGTTCAGTTTCTCGGATTGTCGCCTCCGTTTGCTTGCGATCGCTAATATCTTGAACGATACCATACCAGACAACGCTGCCATCATTCCGACATTCTGGTAGAGAACGAGCATGAACCCACTTTAACTGACGAGAAGGAGTAATAATTCGCCATTGGTGGTCAAAGGGTTCTAAGGTTTCCTGAGCGTGACGAGTCGCGACTTGATACCCCAGAACATCGTCTGGGTGGATTTGCTCGATCAGAGAAAGGGGATTCTCTAAAATTTGCTCGACTTTAAGCTCGCTGATTTCTTCCGCCGCGGGACTAAGATATTCAAACTTAACCGAATCATCAGGGGATTGAACCAGCCGATAAATCACTCCTGGGGTGTTAGCAACCAGGTGTTGTAACTGAGCTTTACTTTGTTGTAACGCTTCTTCAATCATTTGACGGTGGTTAAGTTCCTGTTGCAAACGAGCATTCGTTTCAGTGAGTGCTGCGGTTCGCTCTACAACGCGTTGCTCCAGTTCGGTATTGAATTGTTGTAGGGCGATTTCGGCTTGTTTGCGCTCCGTGATATCTGTGGCAATTCCAGCAATGCGGTACAATTCTCCCGCCTCGTTATAAATAAAAAAAGTCCGATCATAGATCCAACGAATTGAACCATCAGGGCGGATAATTTGGTATTCTTCCTCAAAACCAACGTTATTATTTAAGAGAGCATTGATGGGCGGACAGAGGCGATCGCGATCCAGTGGGTGAACAGCATCTAAAAATGAATAGGGATTTTCATAAAGGCTTTGGCAGGTACGTTGCCAGATGATTTCATAGGCTTGATTAATATAAAGAAGTTGGCTGTAATCTGCGGTATAAATATAGACAATATCTTCAGTATTCTCTGCCAGTTCCCGAAATTTTTGTTCACTTTCCCGTAAGGCAATCTCAGTTTGTTGGCGCTGCTGTAATTCCAGTTGTAATTGTTCCACCAGTTCCGCTTGCTGAATCGCAATTCCAGCTTGGGTGGCGACCTGCTGCATTAAAGCAATTTCGCAAGGTTGCCAAGGGCGGGGTTCAGCGCAGTGATGGGCGATCAGTAATCCCCAAAGTTCCTGTCCTTTATTGAGAGGTACAACTAAGTTAGCTCTAACTTGAAAATGTGCCAGCAATTCCAGATGACAAGCATCAATTCCCGCTGTGTAAATATCAGATTTAGCTGTGTATGAGCCTTGTTTGTACCGTTCGATATAATTCTCACGAAAACAAGGATCATAAATTTGAGTAGATAAAATAGCCGTCCATTCTGGATCAACAGACTCGACGACCACTGTTCCCGTCCAGGTTGCGTCAAATTGAAAGATAATCACGCGATCGCATTGCAAAAACCCCCGCACTTCCTCCACGGTTGTTTTGAGAATTTCTTGTAAATTCAACGATTGACGGATGCGCTGGCTGATGTTGATCACAATGCGTTGTTGCTCAAATTGCTGATGCAGCAAGTGTTCTGTGTGCTTGCGCTGGTCAATGTTCATGATCGTCCCCGTCATTCGCACCGCTTGACCTGTGGAGTCATAAAATCCCTGTCCTCTTCCCTCAAGCCAGTGAATACTCCCATCTGGCCAAATGACTCGAAATTCATGTTGATAGATACTTTTGGTTTCCAGGGCTTGCTGTATGGCTTGATTTAAGCGTTGGAGATCGTCTGGATGAACAAGAGCAAAAAAAGTTTCGGACTGAGTATCAAAACTATGTGGCTCTAACCCCAATAACAGCGAATGTTCGGGCGACCATTTGGCCTTTGATGTGACTAAATTCCAATCCCACATCCCGACCCGGGCTGCCGATAGAGTCATCCGCAGTTGTTCAGTATTTTCCTCAATTAATTGTTGGCTTAGTTGCTCAATCTTACGTTTGCTCTGCTGAAGATGATTCGTCAGTAAATGAATAACTAGGGAAACAAACAAAAAAATGCCTAACTGGAATCTATCCTTTGGTGAGCGGATCAAAACTTGATGAACAGGGGCAATCAAGAAATAATCAACTGCTAATAGAGAACAGATAACGGTCACCATTCCGGGTAAAAAGCCGCCATACCAGGTACTAACAATGATGGCGATATAGAAAAGTGGGCTAATGATTGGCGAGAGAAACGGTTTGAGCCAGAGGGTGAGGAGAAGAGCGATCGCTGTTGAGCCAACCGCCACTGCATAGGTAAAAATCCTGCGATAGAGTTTCACGCTGATTCCTCCCTTGGGGTTGTATGTTCAATCCTGATCATTTTTCCTGATTGTATCTCCCCAGGGTGTTGCTATTATCACTTCAATGTGTTAAGAAAATTGACTTTTGGAGACTACCTACGGCAGCGATGACGCTCAATTTGGCTGAGTACCCGTGTCACCAGTTCAGGGCCTAATACAGGTTTTGTGATAAAGTCATCAGCCCCAGCAGCAAACGCTTGTTGAAGGGAACTTCCATCCAGATGAGCCGTGACCACCAAGATCGGTAAATCTCCCCAGTAAATATCCTGTCGTACCACTTGACACAACTCTAAACCGCTCACTTGGGGCATTTCTAAATCCAGGATCACTAAATTCGGTAAGGTGGTATTCAGGATCTGCCAAAATTCTTGAGGTTCAGTTAATGTGATCACTTCCAACCCCCAGGGAGTTAGCAATGCGGATAACTGCTGTAAGATAACGGCATCGTCATCAACAATTAAGACTTTCGCTTCAGGTTTTTGTGAATTCGGTAAAATCCCCATCAGCGATCGAAAAATTTGTTCAGGAGTTGCGGGTTTATGGAGAAATTGTCGCGCCCCTAAACGAGACACGGCTAACCGAGTTGCCAGGGTATCTTGTCCGGTAAAGACAAGAATGGGCAGATCGAGTCTAGATGGGACTCCTGATGAGGAAAATTGTTCCCTTAATTCTTTCAGTAACGTTAATCCATTTTCTTCTGTGGCGGGAAAACTCAAATCCAATAAAATCACATCTGGGATGGATTGAGCCAAACAGGAACGCGCTATCGTCAGATCGGGAGCAACCGTCATTTGAAATCCCCAAGCCGTGGCTTCTGCTTGTAATCGTTCCGTTAAGGCGGTATCGTCATCAACGACTAACACACGATAGATAGCTGGGGTGGAAATCAGGGGTGTGATTAAGGTAGCGGGAGGTTTCCTTAATTCTTCGCGCAATGCTGTTACCCGTTCAGAAAATTGGGTAATCTCTTCAGCCGTCAAGGAGGAATCCTTCAGTAATATCATTTCAGCTACTCGCGCGAGTTTTGAGCCTTGGTAATATCCAAAGGTTGCTAATGATCCGGTTAATTTATGGGCTTCTTGTTGAGCTAGTTTTTGTAATTCTGAGTCTAAATTTCCGACTAATAGTGCATTTCTAGCGCGTTCTAACACCTCGACTTGCTGGTTGAGAACCCCTCGAAATCGTTCTAGCAAGCTGTTAATTCTAGATTGAACGTCACTGCCATATTGTTTTTTTCGTAAACTGTAATTTTTAGACGTTGAGGTGGCGGAATAAGGCTTGAGTCGATACCCCATCCCATAAACGGTTTCGATGATCTCTTCCGTTAAGCCGCCTGCTTTGAGTTTTTTTCGCAAATCTTTAATATGAGTAATAATAGCGCGATCGCTGGGGCTGTCATCAAATCCCCACAGGCGATCCAAAATCGCACCCCGACTAAAAATCCGGTCAGGATTTTGCAGGAATAATTCCAGTACCTTAAATTCTGTTGCTGTCAAAGGAATGACTTGTTGGCTCAAGGTGACTCGACCAGAATCCAAGTTTAAACAAAGATTTCCCCAAGTTAATTGAGTTGATGGGTGTTGGGTGGAACCCTCTGGGAATAGTACCCCGTTACGATGTAATAAGGTTCGGATTTTAACTAGCAACCCATCTGGAGTGTAAGGTTTGCTAATATAATCATCAGCCCCCGCATCTAACCCCGCCAGCACATCGGCATCTGAATCTTTTGCTGTTACTAATAGGATAGGTTTGCAATTACCTTGAGTGCGAAGTTGCCGACAAAGACGAATTCCATTTAATTTAGGCACCTCTACATCCAGCAATATTAAGTCATACTCCCCTCTGGTGGCTAAGTCAAGCCCCGCTTGTTCATCCATCGCGATCTCAATGAGCCATTGATCTCCCTGCAACACCTTTTTTAAGGCTGTACCTAGCGATGTATCACTCTGTACTAGCAAAATTTTGATCCAAGATTTACTCATGACTTCGCATCGTTCTGAATTTCAATATGATTTTAATAGTTTCTGGCTAAATATTCCAATAGTAAACGATGAATAAAAATATACCCTCCTCCCACTTTTTGCAACAAAATCCTGCGGGAAGCTTCATCTAGAAAACGGGCATAGTTCCAAGGGATAGAACGGCGACAGCACAGAATAATCCTTAAAATCAAATGTTTAATACAAGCTTCTCCCCCTCCGGCTACAAATCCAAAACAACATCCTAAAATTGCCCAAGTTCCCACTTTCCATTCAATGATTAATGCTGAAAATCCTAAAATTACTCCGCCAATTAAACCAAAAATGATCGAGTTAATTGCTGATTGAAAGATGCCTTGATTCGGAAAGGTTTTTTGCTGGACATCAGACCCTTTAAACCCCTGAACAATTGCATAAACAATTCCCAAGCTGATTCCAAACAAAACAGACCGAGAGGAGGACATTAAACTGGGAAAAACAACGGTGAATTTACCTTGTTCGATCGAGATAATAATCGAAAAATAAATAATTTTAAAAGGAGCTAAAAATAATGCCCCGATTATCATTCCTAAAATTAAACTTTTATAAGCTTTTTGCCAAGACCATTTTAAATTTTCGACAGGCTGAATTCGATTAATGCCAAAGATTAAACAAGCTCCCGCACTAGCAAAAACTAAGGATAATAACAGTTTACCCGTTGGAAAAAATTGATCACCGATCCAACCTCCGATTAAGAATAAGGTGATAAATAGACTACTGACATAGGCTAATTTTTCCCAAAATCCCTTTAATAAACTCGGCTGCATTCGTTCAATTAAAAAGACAGTTTGGGAGTGTTGATCTAGTTTTTTTGCCAGCCAAACTAACCAATGTAATGATTGTTCTTTAGAATATTCACTGGGAAGTTTCCGGTGATTAAACATTCGATTAATATAAGTATCAAAGAGATGTTTTCTCCGTTGTTCGATTCCGTCTAAATGATGTAAATCCGAAGCGGACATTCCTTGATACGCTAAAGTCATAATACTTAAAATGAGAGGCGATTTGGCAAGTTCTTGTAAAGTTAAATCTTCTTTTAAAGCGGTTTTAATCGCTTCTAATTCGCTTCCTGCCTCTTCTAAATGTTGTAAAATCTGCTCTAAGGTTAAAGGCTGTAAATAAATTGATCCTTGAAATTTGAGCCGTTCTTTTAGAGATTGATAATCTTGAATACGGCTACAAACCACTAATTCAATTGTTCCATGTTCTTGGCAAAATTGATTAATCGCAGCTACACATTGAGAACGACGTTTAATATTAACTTCATCTAACCCATCTAATAAAAGTAAAAGCTGTCCCTGATCTAACCAATAATGAGCAATTTCTTTAGAAGCTTGATATTTAGCATTCAGTTCGACAATTAACCATTGTTCTAAGGATTGTTTTTCAGTTGTCCAAGAAGATAAATTAAAAACAACAGGAATGGGATGATTGAGATCCAGTTCAGCTTGATTTAATAAATCCCGCGCTAATTGCAATAACGTTGTTGTTTTCCCCGCCCCAGGTTCCCCTAAAATTAAGAGCGATCGCCCTTCTCCCATTTCTCGAAATTTTTGACTAACCGTTGTTCCTTTGGCTAATAATTCTCCTCCCGTTTCTGGATTTCCCCAGACTAAACCCCAAGGTTGTTCAACTAAATCCTGTCGTAATTCTAATCCTAACTCAATTAAAGATCGACCATGAATTGATGCTTCTAATACCCCTTTAATCCAAAAGTTTTTGACTTTATTAATTAAAATTTGTCGATACCGATATTCTTCTCGATTTAAGGGTTTAGACGGTACAGCCGGAACATAAGAAACCGGAGGTACGGTTTTTTCTGGGATAATCACAGTGGGTGCCACACTTGGATCAGAATGATTAAACGCTCCAGCAGAAAGTTGAGATAACGCTTGTAAAACTTCGCTGCTATTCTGATAACGCAACCGATAATCTGAACAAACCAAACCCTCTAAAATTAATAATAGGGGAGACGTGTTTAAACTAGATTCTAACCGCTCTTTCCACATTAATTCTTCTGTTTCGCTCTCCTGAGTTAACTGATAAGGGGATAATCCCGTTAAGGCTTGAATTCCTATCATGCCAACGGCATATAAATCGCTATTAAATTGCGGTTTTCCCATCGCTTGCTCAGGAGCCATGTAACCAGGAGTGCCGATAATTGTATGAAGATTCTGATTGGTTTGCGAAGACAGAACTTGAGTCATCACTTGCTTAACAGCACCAAAATCAATTAAGACAATTTTTCCATCTTGGCTTCGTCGAATTAAGTTAGAAGGTTTAATATCTCGGTGAATAACTTGTTGCTGATGAACAAACTCTAAAACCGTTAAAATATCTTTTAACAGAGCAATAACTGCTTCTTCAGATAACGTTTTCCCAAAGGTTAATTCTTGCGCTAAACTCTGACCTTTAATATATTCTTGGACTAAATAAAACTCTTGATCTTGTTCAAAATGAGCAAACAATTGGGGAATTTGGTGATGATTTCCCAATTGATATAAAACCTGTGCTTCTCGTTGAAAAAGTTCTCGTGATTTTTGAGCCACCTTAGACTGACTCGACACCGGACAAAACTGTTTGACCACACAGTTCGGTTGTCCCGGTAGGTCTAAATCTTTGG
>JBMDYE010000470.1:0-3827 GCA_048595135.1 Planktothrix sp.
GATCGCCATTTCCCAAGAAGATATTTTTATTGTACAAGGAACAATTCGCCAAGCTGATGGGTCAAAATTTGTCGGGGTAACAGTTCATGCTTTTGATCGAGATTTACGGCGAGAAGAATTGCTCGGACAAACTCAAACTGATAAAGAAGGTTTCTACAAAATTCAATACTCACCGCTTCAATTTCGCAAGCAAGAAAAAGGCAATGCTGATTTAGTCGTTAAAGCTTTAAATTCCAATAATTTAATACTGGCAACTTCACCCATTTTATTTAACGCACCCCCCATCGCTGAAATCGATTTAACTGTTCCAGCAGAAATTCAGCAGCCTCCCAGTTTGTTTGAAAAAATTTTACAGGGGTTAGAACCTTTATTAGACGGTTTACCTCTGACAGAAATAGAAGAAAATGAAAAACACCAAGATCTGACTTTTCTCAGGGGTGAAACTGGATTTACAGGTGAGATTTTAGCCCGCTTTGCTTTAGCACATAAACTGGCATAACAAGCGATTCAACCCGAATTTTGGTTTGTTCTGCTCGACAATTCCTTTTACCAATATAATCCGAATGAAAGTCTAGAAGCTCAATTAGAAACCGTATTAGATGCGTTACCTTCTGTCAATGCGATCGCTTTGCAAAAATCTCTAACTCGCGGTTTTAACAATCAAGAAATCTCGAAAAATTTTCGAGAAAATACAGAGAATTGGATCGAAGAATTTTTACAATTTGCAGCCCAACAAACCATCGGCGAATCTGCCCCAAACAAGTTGATCAAACCCGCTCTAGAAGATGCGGGAATTCAGGACAAGGAAAGACAACAAAAATTTGCCCGTTTATTCAATCAATACCAAACTATTACACCCGAACTCATTATTGCTCTCGAACAAGATGATACATTTACAGAAACAGAAATCGCAAATTTGCGGACTTCTTTTGAGTTATCAAACTTAACTCAGGGAGATTTTTCCGTCGTCAAAGCAATTAAGCAGGAATTTAGCATTCGCCAACCGGAACAAATTCGCACCCTGGCAAAACGCAGCGAGAATGAATGGGTGAATTTGGTTAGAACTAAGCAAGCAAGCGGAGAAATTAAGTTACCCATCGAGATTAATGCGATCGCCGGAGAAGCCAAATTACCAGAAGCGGACGTTTATGGAAAAATGCTTGAACAGCAGTTCCGCGAAGCCTTCCCGACCACAGCTTTTTTGGGGGGTTTAGAGCGATCGCTGCAAAATGGCAATTCCCCAGGGGTGCGACGAGCAGCGGATATTAATCGCTTTTTGAACCGCCACCAAAGCTTTGAATTCCTCAACACATCCGTTGATCGGTTTTTCCAGGAACAAATCGATCCAGAGTTGGGAGAATTGGCACAGGATCAAGGCTTTCGCAGAGAAGTTAAAGCGGTACAGCGCGTGTTCAAACTTGCTCCCACATTTGAAGCCACACAAACCCTTCTAACTGATGACCTCCATTCGGCTCAGAAAATTTATCGTTTGGGTGAAACCGAATTTGTCAGACGTTATGCCAATCGTCCCGGTTTTACCCCCGAAACCGCCCGTCTTGCCTGGAATCGGGCTGCTGATACCCATGCTGCCGTGTTAACATTGGTCGCAGATCTCAAAGGACTGGAAGCTGAGGCTTTACCCTTAGCATTAAAGAATAATAGCAAGGCGCTGTCAACCGATTTTCCTAACTGGAATAATCTGTTTAAAACGGGCGATTTGTGCGAATGTGAACATTGCCGATCTGTCCTGAGTCCTGCGGCTTACTTTACCGATTTGTTAATGTTTCTCAAAGATCGCAATAGCCAGAAGCCGAAACCCGACGGTGATTTTTACTCTGTTAAGGATATTTTGTTTGATCGTCGTCCCGATCTCGGTTTTATCGAACTCAATTGTAATAATGCTCTTGTCCCGTTGCCTTACATTGATGTTGTGTGCGAAGTGTTAGAAGCAGCAATTGATTCAACAGGAGAAAATGACCTAGAATTACCCGAATTTACTGTAATTCCAGATAATTTTGAAGGAGCTAAAACGGCGATTCAAAATGCTTTTCAAGCGACTTTTTATAACTCAATTAACACCGGAAAACAGAAAATCGAATTAGGCGATAATTTTTCCCTCTCTCAAATTAATACATCCGATCCCAACCGTTGGGTTGTGCATACCGATAACGTCACCTATTTATTGAAAAAGAAACCTTCTTCACCTAACTTTTTTGCTGAAATTTTACGCAATACAAAAGGCAGTAGTGTGGAATTGCGAGCTTATCCTCAATATGTAAATCCTAAAGTTTATGAAACGTTGAAACAAGTCAGATATCCGTTTACATTACCCTTTGACTTATTTGCTGAGGAAGTTAAAGCAGGATTCCAAAAAACGAATCTGCAACGATGGGATCTGATGCGGACTTTTCGAGGTGCTGATTCTCCCAATAATCCTTCTGAGAGTGATATTGCCGCCGAATATTTCGGCATCAGCGTTAGCGATAACCCGGCTAACCCCAGTGAGAAAACTCTGATCCTAAATGATGTTCCTGATCAACAACAAGCCATCTGGGGAGAAACGGGAAATAATAATTGGCTTCAGTCCTACAACGATATCAATAACATTATTAATCATTCGGTTTGTAATGTCCGATATTTTCTCCAAAAAACAAGTTTAGAGTATACAGAATTGCTTGCCCTTCTTGACCTAAAATTTATTAATCCCACCGGGGATATCTTGATTCAGCATCTTGATTCATCCTGCGATACGGATAAAAAAGTAATTCAGGGTTTAGATCCGACAAAACTTGATCGCATTCATCGGTTCTTACGGTTATGGCGAAAATTAAACACTTGGAAAATGTGGGAACTTGACCTTGTGATTCGTCATTCTAAAATTGGTTCTGGAGAATTGAATGAAGTATTTATAGTTAATCTATTTTACTTTAGCGAACTTCAGAAGAAGCTCGGCAGAAAAGCAACCATTGAACAAGTTTGTGCGCTGTTTGGTAACTTAAACACAGACACTCATTTCACAAAACTCTATGAAAAACGGGAGGATAGTCTGTATCAATCTTTATTCCTGAATAAGCGATTAATTAATCCTGTCGATTTAGCATTCCAACTTGATCCGGCTCCTGAAACATTACCCTTAATTCAAAATCATCACCCCGTTATTCTGGCAACTTTGGGAATTCGAGAAGCCGATTTATTGATTCTCAAAAACCTAACTAAAGCATCTGATGGAACGCCTTATATTAACGACGAGCTAACCCTAACAAACCTTTCTTTTCTCTGGCGACACAGTTGGCTTGCTAAAACCTTGAAATTCAAAATCGAAGAATGGGCAATTGTTCTGAAACTTTTCCAACAAGATCTTCAAGAATTTGCCAATCCCCAAGCGGCTTTTGAATTTTTGGAGATTATTGAAAAACTGAAGGCAAGCGACTTTAAACCTGACGATTTGAACAGGTTATTAGCAGGCGATCGCAACTCAAAAGCGGCTATCAAAGAAACGGATGCTCTCCGTTTTCTCTCCACTTTACGCCAGGATTTACAAACCATTCAAGCCGAATTTACAGTCACACTCCCAACCGATGTTGATGAATTAACAACATTATTAACCGCTTTACTGCAAAAACTCAAGCGGAATGAGGCGGAAGCAGAAGCATTTATTACGATTATTAAAAATGGTGAACCCGTCGGATCAACTCCCGCAGAATTAATCGTTAAATTCTATGAACCTAAATTTTCAGCATCCTTAACTCAACTTCCGGCTAACATAGATTTTGCCAGCCAACTCTCGCCGGAACTTGCGACTAAAATTGCTTACGACTCGGAACAAC
>JBMDYE010000471.1:0-4157 GCA_048595135.1 Planktothrix sp.
CCCAATTAAAGCAACTGGAACTAGCCACAACGATTCAATATTCTGAATAATTTCCGGGTCTAAGATGGTATAAACTTCATATCCGAGGAAAGATGCGATCGCACTACCCCCTAAAATTTTAATAGGTGTTGTTCCCGGTAAGATTTTGAATGTTCCGCGAACTGTATTAACGGTTTTCAATAGTAATTTTTGAACCGGACGAATCGTTTCAATCGAAAACCGAGAGGGAATCTCAACTTTTAACTTCTGATCCGATTGAGACAAAGAAACCGACGGTTCAGGCGGTAAACGTTTAATAATCGGTTTATATTTTAAAGCCGATAACGCCTCTTGAGCCGTTTTAAATCGACGGTCTATCGCAGGTTCTATTAACCGTTCTAACCATTGTTTAAACTGAATATCAATATTAACTTCACTCGCCGGAGTTAACTTCATTTTAAAATTTTCTTGAGGAAGTTCCGACGGAGGAACACCCGTTAATAAATGAACTAAAGTTGCACCCAACGCATAAAAATCAGAAGCAGGAACCGCCTGTCCGCCAAATTGTTCAATAGGGGTATAACCAAAGGTTCCCACTACTGTAAATGTGGAGCCTGGGGTTCTGGGTTGGACTTGAACGGAACCAAAATCAATTAAATAAATATGGCGATCTTGACCCCAAATTAAATTACTCGGTTTAATATCTCGATGTAAAACCGGAGGATTGAGTTGATGTAAATAATTTAAGATTTCTAAAACTTCAAACCCAATTAACTGAAGTTCTTTTTGTGTAAAATGGTGATAATCCTCTAATTTTTGTTTGAGGGAAGAACCCGCAATATATTCTGTTACCAGCGCGAACCAAAAATTCTGATCATCTACGGGAAAATAATCGCGATATTTTACCAGTCGAGGATGCTTAAGTTGCTGAAGAATTTGTGCTTCCCGTTCCAACAGTTTAACATCTTCCCACTGCATCGACCCTCCCAAAGCTAACAGTTTCACCACCGCTTTATCTTTGAGCAGTAAATCATCTGCTAACCAAGTTTGACGCACAGGGTTATCATTAAATTGGTGTTTCAGTCTAAACCGTCGGTTCAGAATGGTTCCAGCAGTCAGCATGATCCCCAGAAGAACACAATAAAAGGTTAATTCTAATATTCTACCCCGTAGGATGGGCTCTGCCCATCAAAACTCCTCTATAGATTTTTGATAATCTATATTTTATCTAACTAAATTGTTTTAGGTTCTTGCATTGGCACTTACGCATCTTAAAACGATATCATAGAGGAAGTTATAACCTTAAAATCAGCTATTTGAGGTAATCAAATATTAATCATGACTTTAGAACAAGTAATTCAACAAGCAAAACAACTTTCCGCTTTGGAAAAAATGCGTTTAATTCAAGCGATCGCACCCGATATTGAAAAAGAATTAATTCAAAATCAAATTAAACAAAATGTTTCTTCTGGTTTTGATATCATTTTAAACGAATCCTTAGAGGTTTCAGAATCTGATTTTTCAGACTACCTCAAAAATTTAGAAGATTATGAAGAACGTTTAGCAAAAGGCGAAATTCAATGGTAGAGATTCAGCGAGGAAATATCGTTTTGTGTGATCTAAACCCTGTAAAGGGGACAGAACAAGCAGGAATAAGACCTTGTGCAATTCCACAAATTGATCGGGTTAATGCTGTTAGTCCTCATACAATTATTGCTCCATTTACAACAAAAATTAGGAGTGTAATTTTACCTTCTCATGTTTTGATTCCAGCAGGTGTTGGAGGATTAAGTCAAGATTCGGTACTGCTCTGTGAACAAATCAGAGTTATTGATAAATCGAGAATTATTAGAGTAGTTGGAAAATTAAATCCAGAAAATCTGCAAGAAATATCCAGAGCTTTGTCTATAATTTTAGGTTTAATAGTAGAGCAAAGCTTTTAGGTTAATATTTAAACGCTCACTTCTTGCTCAACTTCTTCCGACTCGTCTCTAACTTTGAAATACCAATACAGATTTGCAATGGTTAAATTAGATGCTTTTTCTAAATTGGGGAGATTTAATGTTTTATAACCAAAATTATCAGCATTTTCACTAACATAAACTTCAGCTTGTTTCCGTAAACCAGAACTCATCAAAAATTTAAGCTGTTGCTCTAATGATAGAGGATGAGATTTTTCTTTAACATTTTCATAAAAAATCTGTTCGGGTGGTTTCTCAATTTTGCTTAAAGATGATTTGGGTTCAGAAACAAAATTAGACTCTGTATTCTGAAAATCAAAGCTTTCTAAAAGTGTTAATTCCGAAGGTGGTAAACTCTTCAACCAATCAACTTGAGTTTGCCATAATTCTAAAGCGGCTAAATCATGATTATGAATGCGGGTAATTTCAGGAAAAATAAAATCTAACTCGTCTTCAGTTTGACAAGTTTCAATCACGTTTAACGCATCTTGACGAATTTTATGTTGACAATGGGATAAATGATGACTTAAAGCTTCCGGTTCTCCTTGTAAATAATAAGTTAAAGCGATCGCTTGTTCAATAACCCAAGCACATTCATATCGTCTCAGTTGACCTGCGGCGGAAGTTTCCGACAAAATATAAGGACTATTATAAATCGCTAAAGATTCCCCTAACGTTTGTCTCGCATTAGACAACTCAACAGTTTTAGCATTAATATCTTGAATCGAAATAGCGATTTTAATTAATTTAGTCGCTTCTAAAAAATGGCTATAAGCTTTAATAAATTCTAAACGATGTTGATTAAAGGTAATATCTTGAGCAACTTGATCAATATGTTGTATAACTTCTAATCCTTGATTTCTTAACGCTTGTTTAAGATCAATAAATCCATCTCTAACTTCTAATCTGAGTTGTTTAACATCTTCTCGTAATTTTAAAGTTTGATATAAATTCACGGCTGAAAGTGCAGCAGTCACAGCAACACCCACACCAATCACAGCACTCGTTGCTTGTAACACCCCTAAACTGCTTTGCAAAACATTTAACTGTCCTAAAATCGCTTGAAATCCCTGTTGATTTTGGTATATCTCACCCACTTTCATCGCCATATTTCCGCCTGCGATCACAGGATTAGTAGCGATTAAAGGAGCAAATGCTGTATTATCAACTACTAAACCTTTAGCCATCTCAACAAATCTTCCTGTTATGGGATCTCTGAGTAATGGTAAAAGTTGACCTGTACTGGTCACGACTTGGCTCAGTTTACCAGCAGCCCAGAGTGCTTGATTGGCATCACTAAATAGATACTGCATTGCTTTTCCTCTTTGCTAGTCCGATTGTAAAGTTAAAAAAATTTAACTTTTATAAAATTATCATTTTTATGATATCATAAAATCATTCAATTTCTAATAAATTTGAGTTAACTGATATATGAACATTAGCTTAGTTAACCCTGACTATCTAGCTTTACTATCACGGATGGCAGGGCAAGAACTCCGTCAAAAAGATGCAACCCCTCCAGTCGTCTTTATGGCATCGTTGCTTTGCGTAATGATGGGCGTTGTTTACCAAGATGGTAAAATTACACCTGAAGAACGAGAACGTTGGCAAACTAATCTAAATCGCCTTATCCCTGCTAATAGTAATTTAAAAAAATTAGTCTCTATTTTCACTAAACATCTACTTTTTTTTAAACTTTATAATCAACTTAATAATTTATTATTGTTAACCTCGCCTCTGTCAGATTCAGAGAAACTTTTATTAATCGGATTTGGTTATCAGATGTCTGCTTGCGATGGTGAGATAGAATTTAACGAAAAACAATATTTAGAAGATATTGCTTATAAAATTAATATTGATCCTCAACATATAGAAATTTTTGAATTAGCTTTTACTGATCAACTCATTGAAGATCAAGAAGCTCTTACAGAAGTTTATAACTTACTTGATCCGGCTCAATTTCAATCTTTAGACAATATTTTTGTTTTAGCAGCTAAAAACATTCTTGAAAGTTTACCTGCTAAACCCAGATTAAAACGAGGTAAGATTAGAGTTTTACCCAATTACGAAGATCTTAAGCGAATTCAGGAGTACCGCCAAAACTTAAATAATATTTGTTATCATTTTTATCAAATTATTGCTCAAGACGAGCATCAGGTCTGGTCAAAAAGTTTAATCAATGATCTTCAAGAAATTTCTAAAAAAAATCAATCAAAA
>JBMDYE010000472.1:0-2245 GCA_048595135.1 Planktothrix sp.
ATCTTTAAATCAAGGAACTATTTTAATTGTCGATGATACCCCAACTAACCTGGGTTCAGTCTTAGATTTTTTGAGTACATCAGGCTTTACCGTTTGGGTGGCTCGGAGTGGCGCGAGTGCCCTAAAAAAAGCGCAATATTCCCTGCCAGATTTAATTTTGTTGGATGTTTTGATGCCAGACATGGATGGATTTGAAACCTGTCAAAAGTTAAAAGAAAATGAGTTAACAAAAGATATCCCCGTTATTTTTATGACGGCGTTAGATGATACTGACAGTAAAGTTAAAGGGTTTAATGTCGGGGGTGTTGATTATATTACGAAGCCGCTGCAACATGAAGAAGTGTTAGCCCGATCAATTACCCACTTAAATTTAAGAAATCTGACCAAAACGCTTCAATCCCAAATTAATGAGCGTGAACAAGCGCAAGCAGATTTAGAAGTTTTGGCACAAGAATTAGAGGCACGAGTTGAAGCTCGGACGGCGGAACTGTCCCAAACAAATGAACGTCTTAAACAGGAAATTGCGGAACGGAAGTTAGCAGAAATGGCATTACAAGCGT
This sequence comes from Planktothrix sp., assembly GCA_048595135.1. GTDB lineage: Bacteria > Cyanobacteriota > Cyanobacteriia > Cyanobacteriales > Microcoleaceae > JBMDYE01. Next base: position 561 of record JBMDYE010000472.1, read on the forward strand.
CGGAGGCGCGAGAACGACACAAAGCGCTACAGCTTGAAAATTCTCTGAATGAACTGCATCAGGTACAACGCCAACTGATTCAAAGTGAAAAAATGTCTGCCCTCGGTCAATTGGTAGCGGGTGTTGCCCATGAAATTAATAATCCGGTTAATTTTATTTATGGGAATATTTCCTATGCTATGGATTATTCAAAAGCATTGATTAATATTGTTGATTTGTATCAAAAATATTATCCTAATCCGCCGGAAGAAATACAAACAGAAATTGAAGCCAGCGAGTTAGATTTTATTAAAGATGACTTGCCGAAAATGTTCCAGTCGATGCACTTAGGCTCTGATCGAATTCGGGAAATTGTGTTATCGTTGCGTCATTTTGCTCGACAAGAAGCGTTTGAAATGAGTATGGTTAATCTGCACGAAGGAATTGATAGCACGTTGATGATTTTACACAGCCGACTGAAAGCAAAGTCAGACTGTCCTGGCATTGAAGTGGTGCGTGAGTATTCCTCAAACCTACCGGAAGTACAGTGTTATTCAGGAGAAATGAATCAGGTTTTTATGAATATCCTTGCAAATGCAATTGATGCGATGGATGATTGGAATCGGAAGAGACCGTTCGACGAAATTAAAGCGAATCCAAGTATCATTGAAATTAGCACAGAAGTCAGCAGCAATAATTGGGTTACAATCCGAATCAAGGACAATGGCCCAGGGATGCCAGAAGAGGTTCGTCGCCATATTTTTAATCCATTTTTTACTACAAAACCTCCGGGTAAAGGGACAGGAATTGGGTTATCAATTAGTTGGCAAATTGTTGTCGAAAAACACGGCGGAAGTTTAGAGTGTATTTCTGCACCGGGTCGTGGCGCCGAGTTTAAGATTGAGATTCCAATTCGGCATCAATCTCCGGTGTTATCGCTATCTGCTTAAAGATTTCCTGATCAGAAACCGGGTTTCTTTAGCCAGATTTCTATTAGTAGTAAAGATAACGTCAGAAACCCGGTTTCTCCAGACAACTGTGGGGACTCAGAAAAGGAACAATCAAATCATCAACTTAAATAGCCCAATGGTTAATCCAGCCATTAATAACAAATGAGGGACGTTCCTGAGAAGCCGTTGCATCCCCGTTACTTCCTCCCTGGGCTTGGTAATCCGAAGTAGCGGATAGGGGCTAAATACCAGTGCTGACAGCAGTGTTACCCCTTGGAGAAATTGAGCAACATCTAAACTCCAAGTTAAGGTCGGTAATCCCGCCCCACTATATCCTAACGTGCGGGCGAATACCGGGAGAATTTGCCCCGCTTCCGTCATAAAAGCAGGAACATAGTGAGCTAAATTAGCCGCTAAAACAAAAGGCAAATAGGCGTAAATAATCCTTAAGTAATCCGGTTGTTCTGGATCAAAAAAGCGAGCGATCGCATGAGTCATATACGTTAAAATAGCCGGAATACTTAATAAAGCTAACGTGATGGGTAAACTCATCAAAAAATGCTCCGCATCCACAGGAACATTTTCCCATCCAAGCCAGCCTAGAATCCGGTCGGAATGGTGCATTAATACACCCCCAAACAATAACAATAACAGCGCGGCTTCTGCCCAAAATCCTTGATGATCAAATAAATCTGAGGCTGGAAACCGTAAATTGAATTGTACAGAGCGATTCGGACAAGTTTTTAAACAAGTCAT
>JBMDYE010000473.1:0-11429 GCA_048595135.1 Planktothrix sp.
TCAACTTTAGATAACAGTTTTTCGGCTTCGTGATTATCTCGAATGGTTTTCGCTAAGGTAAAAGAAGAACCCACTGAAAAGGTTAATCCCATTCCCATAAACCCTTTCACCCAAATATCAACAGGAAGATAAGCAATCCCAACAGCAGTGGTCGATAAAGCCATAATAAAAGAAACCCAAACTTGAACAATCCAAGCGGAGGTATCTTTTTGTGCAATTAGCTGTTTATTACTCATAGCAGTAGTTCCTATGTAAAAGCTCTTTTCGTCTAGTTCTATATTAGGTTGAGTAAAAGTTATCAATAGAAAGCTATAGGACAGTTTGATCGACTGTACACTGCAAATTTTGTAAAGTTTTACAAACAAAGATTCTAGTTTATCAAATCTTTAACAATAAATTATCCTAAGCCTTAATCTGTAGTAGATAATACAGTTATAACTGCTGTGTTATCATCATGGGCTTTGGGGGTCTATCTGCGGGTAAAGCTGTCTTGGGGCAAACTCTTGAGCAACTGATGTCACTGCTCATGGGAGTCGAAGAGTGTCAAGATTTAGGTGATATTTTAGACATGACCGTTAGGGAAACACGGAAAATCTTAGAAAGCGATCGCATGGTGATTTATCGCTTTCTCCCTGACGGTGACGGTGTGGTCTTAGAGGAGTCTGTTGACCCAGCTTGGAAACCGATCCAAGGACAACTAATTTACGATCCTTGTTTTCAGGCAAAGTGGCTCGAACCGTATCGGCGGGGTCGAATCAGTAGACTAGAAGATATTCATGCTCAACCCCTTTTGCCTTGTTATAAGGATCTATTAACTCGACTCCAAATTCGAGCCAATTTAGTGGTTCCCATACTGGTGCCATCTCAAAATCAAAATTCCACTTCCACAGCTTTACCGGATTTATGGGGGTTATTGATTGCTCATCAGTGTCGCTCTCCCCGTCAATGGCAACCGTTAGAGATGAAATTTTTGCAACAGGTTTCCCTACAATTGGCTATGATTCTCCGCTCTGGGAAAGAGGATCAACCATTACTCAACCCGGGTTCGCCTCAAGATCAACAAACACAACCCCTATTGCGAACCTTGAAGCTAACAAAACCCGTTTTGCCTCACTATTCTTCACAACAAAACTTAATAAAACCAGAAGCTCAGGGGAACGTATCGACCGCAGAGTTAATCGGATTTGATCGGTTACAAACCCCAATTTGGATTTTTGATATTGAAAACTTAAAGATGTGGTGGGCGAACACAGCCGCCCTGTCTATTTGGGATGCCGACAATCGCGAGGAGTTGTTAAACCGCAATTTTAGTGATATTTCAGAAGCCACTCAAATTCGCTTGAATGGCTATATACAGCAGTTTGAACAAGGAAAAACCACCACAGAAAATTGGACATTTTACCCCGGAGGAAAACCCATTTCTGTTCGCTGTTTGTGTTCGGGAATTTTAATCGAAAACGGACGCATGGCGATGTTAGTCGAAGGGTCAACAGAAGCAAACCCGATTGATCCAGAAACGTTGCGTTCAATTGAAGCAATGCGCCACACCTCCTTAATGATTTCCCTCTACACTATCGTTGGGGTGCCATTAATGCAAAATCCCGCAGCCCAACGGTGTTATGGAGATACATTACACCCGAACTTATTCATTGAAAATGTGTTCCTCAGCCATTTTCTTGATCCCGATGTCGGATTACAGGCGATGGAACTTATTCAAGCGGGGGAAGTGTTCAGTATTGAAACGGAAGTATTCACCACACAAGGGATTCGTTGGCATGGTCTAGATGCTCGATGTACGCGTGATCCGGTCACGGGGAATTCGATGATTTTAGTCAATGAAAGAGATATTACAGAACGACAAATTGTCCTGGAGGAACGCCAAAAAACAGAAATCGAATTGCGCTGGAAAGAAGCATTGTTACGTTCGATGACCGATGCGTCTTTACTCGCTTTTTTTGTTGTTGATAACCGCACCGATGAAATTCTTTATTGTAATCATCGCTTTTGTGAAATTTGGGGTCTTGAACACCTGGAAGAACAGATGCAACGGGGGGAACTGAAAAACAATGATATTATTCCTGATTGTATTAAATTAATTGCGGATGTTCCCGCCTTTGCTGAAACCTGTAAACCCTTGCAAAGTGAGGAGAACCGTTGCACCCTTGAAGATCAAATTGCCTTTGTAGATGGACGCACGATTCGCCGTTTTTCTAGTCAAATTCGAGATACCAGCGATCGCTATTTTGGACGGTTATATGTATTTGAAGATATTAGCGCTCACGTTCTCGCAGAAACTGCATTACGAGAAAGCGAAAACCGTTGGCAATATGCGTTAGAAGGCAATCAAGATGGCGTTTGGGACTGGAACGCCGAAACCAATGAAGTGTTTTTTTCCCGTCGTTGGAAAGAAATGTTGGGATATACGGAAGATGAAATTGGCAATAGTTTAAACGAGTGGGATAAACGGGTTCATCCTGATGATAAAGCAGAAGTTTATGAAGCGTTGAATCGGCATTTTCGGGGCGAAACTGAACAGTATATTAGTGAACACCGGGTTCAATGTAAAGACGGAACTTATAAGTGGGTTCTGGATCGGGGACAGGTTTTTAATAAGAATGCTGAGGGGCGTCCGTTACGGGTGATTGGAACCCATACGGATATTACCGAACGCAAGTGCATGGAAAAAGCACTGCGAGAAAGTGAAGAACGCTATCGGTCTTTGATTGCGGCTTTAACCGAGGGAATCGTATTACAACAAGCCGATGGACAGATTATTGCTTGTAATGACAGTGCGGAGAAAATTTTAGGATTAACGGCAGATTACAGGGTGGCGCGGACATCTCTTGATCCGCGATGGCAAGCGATTCATGAAGATGGTTCTCCATTTTTAGGGGAAACCCATCCAGCGTTGGTCACTTTACGCACTGGACAGCCGCAATTTAATGTTGTGATGGGGGTTCACAAACCCGATGGTCGGTTAACCTGGATTTCGATTAATTCTCAACCGTTGTTTCATCCGAACCAGTTACAACCCTATGCGGTCGTTACGTCCTTTACGGATATCACCATTCGCAAGGAAACCGAACAAGCATTATTACAGCAGACGCAACGGGAACGGATGATTAATACGATTACTCAACGGATTCGCCAATCTCTTGATTTAGATGAAATTTTGAATACAACGGTTGCGGAAGTTCAAACGTTTCTGCAAACGGATCGAGTGTTTATTTATCAATTTAATTCAGATTGGAGTGGAGTGGTGGTTAAGGAATCTGTTGCAGAAGGTTGGGAACCAATTTTAGATCGGTATTTTCAAGATAGTTACTTTGTTGAAATGGAAGAACAATGTTATCAACAAGGGATGATTAAAGCAACGTCTGATATTTACGCTGTACAATTAACGCCTTGTCATTTGGAATTATTAGAACAGTTGAAGGTTAGAGCTAAAATTGTGGTTCCTATTTTACAAAATACCTCTGTAATGGATAACTTGTTACCCGGTATTTCTCATCCGGAAAATCGACTTTGGGGGTTATTAATCGCGCATCAATGTCGGGGTTCCCGTGAGTGGCATCTTCAAGAACAAGAACTGTTACAGCAACTCGCCGCCCAGGTAGCGATCGCCATCCAACAATCAGAATTACATCAACAATTACAGATTGCAAACCAGCAACTTGAGAATTTAGCAATGGTCGATCAACTCACCCAAATTGCTAACCGTCGCTGTTTTGATTTGAGTTTAAATCGAGCTTGGCATCATTTAAGTCGTGAACAACAACCGCTTTCGTTATTACTTTGTGATATTGATTATTTTAAACAATATAACGATACCTACGGTCATTTAGAAGGAGATACTTGTTTAAAACAAATTGCCCTAGCCCTTAAACAACCTGTTCAACGCGCCACTGATTTAGTTGCTCGTTATGGGGGGGAAGAATTTGCTATTTTATTATTGAATACCGATAGCGATGGCGCGCTTCAAGTCGCCGATAAAATTCATGATACCATTCAAAAACTTCAGATTCCCCATCAAGCGTCTAAGATCGCTAACCAAGTTACATTAAGTATTGGAATTGCAACGGTTATTCCTACCCCAAATCTAGCAATTCTTGATTTAATTGATACCGCTGATCGAGCCCTTTATCAATCTAAAGCGGAGGGTCGTAATCGTTCTTCTATTGGTTATATAGCACTTGGGAACAGGGAAAAATAAGCTGTGAAAGGGCTTCAGGATTTAGTAGAGACGCGCCAATCACCTTCGGTATGGCTTCGCCTGGGCGCGTCTCTACAGGGGGGTTTAGGGATTATCTTAAATTTCGTCCCAACCTTGTAAGCCAGATGACATCACATAGCTGGTCACACTCGCTTCAAAGAAGTTCGCTTTTGTATGTCCTTCTTTTTTGGTATCAGAAAAGCGTTCCAGATGAGTATAAGGACTCTTCTGATATTTTTCATCGGGATAAAGGGGTTGTAAACCGATGGAACGCAGACGAATATTAGCGAGGTATTTGGTGTATTGTTCGGTGCTGTATTCCGTGATGCCTAAAATGTTGTTTCCGACAATATGATTTGTCCAACGACATTCATGTTGAACCGCCGTATCAAACATTTCATAAATTTGATCAACCGAGTGCGGAAAAACCTGCATGGCTTCAGGAATTAACTTTTGGAATAACCGCACATGAGAAAGTTCATCACGGTTAATCATTTTGAAAATATCGGCTGATCCCGGCATCAACATTCGGGAGGCTAAATTATAGAAATAAATAAAGCCATTGTAGAAGTACAGACCTTCTAACATAAAATCCGCTAACAGGGAAACAAAATAGTTTTCTGAAGTCGGGTTATCAATGTATTTTTGATAGATTGAAGCGATAAATTCACAGCGATCGCGCAATACTTCATCGGTACGCCAGAACTCATAAACAAAAGTTCTGCGCTCCGAAGGAATAATCGTTTCAATCATATATTGTTATCTAAGCCAAAAGGTCGCCCTTTTAACTCGACTTCAGAACGGAACGTGAAAGTTTCCTTTCATTCCGCTCCTAGCTTACAATACCTTGCGGCTCTGAGATGTTCGGTTTTACCTTATCCTGCCGTGATTTTTGGTCATGACAGTGTGCGTGTAACATTTGTAGGTTGTCGTATTTATCTTGGCCCCCATTGCACTTAGGTACGATGTGGTCAGTTTCCCATATATCCTCTGCTTTGAAGGTTCGGTGGCAGTAAGCGCATCTTCCTTTTTGGCGTTTTATGAGGGTTAATTGCCTTATAGACAATTCAGGGTGGGATTGAACTCTTTTCGCCCAATAAGTTGTATTTCCGTCATAGATGCTGACTTCACCTTTAACCTGAATGTATCTTTCTATTTTTGTGTCAGTGTGTTTTCTCAATGTGAGATTATTATGACTGAACTCCCATTTTTGTTTGTTTGTATGGGATAGAAAGTATTTGTTTGCCACCCATTTCATCCCTTTATTGGGATGTCTTCTTTTTGCCCATCTGAGAAGTTTTCTGAAGATTAGATTGTCTAATCCGTTCATTCTTTCAGTGGAACTGTAGTATCTGTAGTAATTACTAAATCCACGAATAATTGGATTTAGTTTGTTAATTACTACGTCAACGGAGGCATTTTTCAGGTTGTCTAGGATGTCAGCTACTTTTCGGTATTGCTTCAGGATTGCTTCTTTGCTTGGTTGGATGAGTCTGATTAAACCCGTTTTTTCTCCTTTGAGGTTTTCGTCTGACCGATATAGACCTGTTTCAAAGTGACGTATATTGACTCCTAGAAAATCGAAACCTTCTTTGGAGCTTACTATATGGGTCTTTTCATCATTGATATGTAATCCAATTGATTTTAGAAATTCTTCCGCTATAACCTGAGCTTCCTTAAGGATGTCTAAGTCTTTGTGAATAATTACAAAATCATCGGCATATCGAATAATGGACAGCGTTGCCTTGGTTTGGCTTTGTTTTGCTGTTCCCCATTTTTGTTTTGTGGCATTCCATACAGGGATGCGGTATTTCTTCTCATTCCATAGCCAGTCCTTTAAATGGTTTTCAAGTCCATGTAAAGCAATATTAGCTAGGAGAGGAGATATTACGCCACCTTGAGGTGTTCCTTGGGTTGTCTTTTGGTAAACCTCTGGAGGATGAGTCCAGTCTATGACCCCTGCTTTTAACCAAGCTTTAATTTGCTTTCTGAATGTGGGGGTTGTATCAACCTTATCCAATAGTTGTTGGTGGTTGATGTTATCGAAACAACCTGCTATGTCAGCATCTAATACCCATTTTTCCGTGGTTGTCAAAGCGTTATAGATGGCTTTGATGGCATCATGGCAGCTTCTTGCGGGTCGGAAACCGTAGGAATGGGGTTCAAATCTGGCTTCCCATTGTGGTTCTAAAGCTAATTTAAGCAGGGCTTGTTTCGCTCTATCTTCCATTGTGGGGATTCCGAGAGGTCTTTTCTCGGTTTTTTTGGGTTTGGGTATCCAGACTCTTTTGGCAGGTTTGGCTTTATCGCTAAAAGTTAGTTTTTGTGCTAATTCTAGCTTTTGCTCATTTTTGAGGGATTTTATTCCGTCAATTCCTGCTGTGTTTTTTCCACGATTGTCTTGTGTGACTTTTCTGACCGCTAGTAATTTGGCATACCAAGAATGAGTCAGGGTATTTTGAAGCTTTCGCACTGTTCGGGTATCACCGACCTGTTCAGCTTTGTAAATCCGTTTCTGTAGCTTGAAAACTTTACGTTCAACTTTTGCCCAGTTGACACTGTGCCATTGTTGGGTTTCAGTTTCGCATTCCGACCTATTAACTTCTAGGTTAATGGCATTAGACATTTTTACTACTTACTCCATTTTTACTCTTTGTAAGCCGATTCACGTCAGCGTATCTCTAACATTACGTTCGAGCTTTTGCTTCTTGAATCATCCTTCCCCTCGCTCTCATGCGGTTGACACCTTCTATATAATTCGACCTCTATATAGAGATGAGTGAGGGGTTATCCCGTTCCTGATTAGCTTTTTGCGTAACTTTTAGGTTCTGTCTATACTCCGAATCCCGTTTTGGACATCTTGTATGGGTCTTGGACTCATACTTGATTACTTTCGTTACCTTTTAAGTAATCCTGAGATTTTGCTTTTTAGCTTGGCGTATCATCTGTTTTTTTCGCCATCAACCATCACGGAGTTTTAAACGACAGTTCACCTTCGTTAACCATGAGTTACTGTCCTAGCGAGAGCATCCTTAACAGCAAAGATTTACTCGCATTGTTATCCCGCTTCAAGCTTTGATAGTCAGTCACCACTTGGGGATAAGGGTTCACACTGGATGTCTCAGTGGACTGGAATTGTCTTTCGACTCACCAGTAAGCTAATCAAGTTGTCAAGGTTCGGTAATTGCTACATAGTAGTTCGGTAATCCGTACTCTATTTCGTAACACTTCTTAACCTTTGCCAGCCGTCCTTTGAGTATTTGTACTCAATTTAGGCTGAACGGGTCGCACGATAACTTTGATTGTGCATGGCTTCCTGAGACGTTTGTTCAGCCATACACAGGCTAATTTCAGGAGCCGTTACACAACCTTTTAAGTGGGGAATATTGCAAGTTTGGATGGAATCTAAAAACGTTAAATAAGATAAAATTCCATCAAATGCCCACCGTTCATCAGGCGTTAAATTGCCATAATCAACAACATCTTGGGTAATATCTAATTTTTCTGGTCATTTATGTTCAGCTAGATTCGCTACATCTCACCCGCTTTATTCAAGCTGCCACAAGTCACCTTATGGATCGGACTATATCATCATCCTTTGAGTGTACAAAGGAGTCCCCCGCTTCGACAGTCAATCGCTTACTGCCTACTCTACTCAGTCAGGTAAACCCTGCTTTTCGATAGTCTCTACACCTTCTGCCGTTTCTAGTGACAGTTTGGCACGGTATTGTCTGTAATGTAATATGCGATGACAATTAGCACACAAAAGAATGCACTTATCTAATTCGGCAAAAACCTTGTCTTTAGCTTCCATTAGATCAATTATTTTTGCGATACATTTCCTCTATTGTGCTAAGTTTTCTCGTAATTTACAATTAAACAGAGTTTCACCGTTTTCAAGGGATTTAGTCTGGGCTACCCTTTAATTAACCCAGAAATTTTCGCGCATTTGTTTATATAAACCAACAGCCCAAGAATAACGTACATCGTTTAGCTGCATTAAGTTCGTGGTTTCTCCAAACCAAATCGAACGATGAGCCACATCATCATTACCATCGGGGTTAAAAATTGGATTAACAGGCATCTTTAAAGTTCTTTTTAGCCCATTTTTATCCATTGCTAGTGTCATAGTCTCTGACCTGAAATATAGTACAAAATAAGAACAGGAGGGTATGCAGGGGTTAGAAATTTTTTACAATTGTATGATTAACCACTTCTCACCCCTCATCGTAACCTTAGTTGGCACAAGCAGCACAGTCTTCCGATGTTTCTTGGAAGCTATCCCGTTGTACAGTCCTTACATAATAAACTGCTTTACAGCCTTCTTGCCATGCCAAAACTAAGGTATCAAAAATATCCTTAGCTTTGATCGCTCTTTCAGGTTCATCAGGGAAGTAAATCCCCTCATTCAGATTGAACATTAACTCCATTGAAATTCCCGTATCAATCCATTTTTGAATGGTGGCTACTGCTTTAACAACAATTTGCTGATTCAGGGATTTATTTTCAGGGTAATACCAGAAATAATCATTGATAAAGGGAGGCGCAATGGGAACGGTTCCTTTTGCCCATTTATCATAGAAAAAGCGACTATAACAGGGTAAAATACTAGCGGTGCAGCCTTGCACTAATGACGAAGATGTGTTAGGCGCGATCGCGGTAATATGGGAGTTCCGAATCCCGTATTTTTGAATGTCTAAACTGAGTTGTTGCCAACGATCTTGATCATTGGCATTTTCCAAAAACCATTCAACTGGTTTAGCACCAATTAAATGACCTTGACTCCAAGAACTGCCTTCAAAAGCCGGATAAGATCCCCGTTCTTTTGCTAGTTCCATTGAGGTTTTTGTACAATAAAAACCCATATTTTCAAATAAGTTACTAATTTCGCTTAAATGCTGATACGTTAAGCGTCGTTTAGCTAACCAATCTGCTAATCCCATTGCCCCAACCCCAATGGTACGATATTTCTGATTATGGGTTTTACTGGCATCAAAGGGAGGATTAGTAATTTCAATGGTATTATCTAAAATCCTCACGGCAACTTCGCAAGCTTCTGGTAATTGCTGGTTATCAATATTCGCCAGATTTAAAGACACTAAATTACAGGTATGGGCTTCTTCTCCCGGTTTAACGTTTGACCAGGATTCCATACATAAATTACCCGCCGGAATATAGCCTTCGTGTTGATTCGGATTGGCTTTATTTGAGGTATCTTTAAACCATAAATAAGGCATTCCGGTTTCCACTTGCGATCGCATGATCAACTTAAACAAATCTCTGGCATTAACCTTTTTATAAAGGGTAATTTCTGAATCTAATTTTGATTCTATTTCCTGATAAACAACTTCAAACTTTTCCCCCCAAGTTTCGGCTAATTCAATGCCTAATTTTTCCCGAATTTCATAGGGATCAACGAGTGTCCAATCTTCTTTATTCACAACCCGACGCATAAACTCATCGGGAATCACCAATTGCGGAAAAATATCATAAGCCTTGCGGCGTTGGTCGCCGTTCTCTGTCTGCATTTCTAAGAATTCGGGAACGTCTAAATGCCAGACATCTAAACTAACTGTAATCGCCCCGGCTCGACGACCGCCTTGATTCACTGCGATCGCTGTATCATTTAATAATTTAATCCAGGGAATTACGCCACCAGAGGTGTTTTGTTTTCCCATCACCCAACTTCCTGTTGCCCGAACTCGGCTCACATTCGTGCCGACACCGCCACCATTTTTAGAAATTCTAGCGGCATCTTTAATCGTGTCAAAAATACTTTCTAAATTATCGTCCATTGCAGTAATAAAACAACTGCTTAAGGAACCCTCCGGGATTCTTAAATTGGCTAAAATTGGCGTAGCGAGTGATATTTTTCGTTGAGCGATCGCTTCATAAAATCTTCTTGCCCAAAATAAGCGATTGTCTGGTTTTTCAACAATTGCTAATAATAAGGCACAGGTTAATAACGCTTCTTGGGGCAATTCGTCTATTAATAAGTAGCGTTTTGTTAATAAAACCGCCCCTGCATAATCATAATCTTTATCCCATTCTGGGTTAATCCAGTTTCCCGCTTGTTTCAGTTCTTCTGGACTGTAGGTAAGGAGGCGGGAGTCATATTCACCGTTCTCAACTTTGGTTTGGACAGTTTTGTAATAGTCGCCATATTCATAACCGCGACGGACAAGGGTATCTTTCCACAAGCTCCAAATATGCAGTCTTCCCGCTACATACCGCCAGTTAGGGTCGGAGGGACTACACAGTTCTAATGCACAGTTAATCAAGTTATCCTGAATTTCTCTGGTGGTCACACCACTGCGTAAACGGGTCGTTAGTCCCGCTTCTAACGTAATTGGGTTCGCCTCCAGACCCTCACACGCCCACTTCACCACCTCACGAATTCTGGACACATCAAGGGATGCTAAACTGCCATCTCGCTTAATGACTTTAATCTCGTTTTTTGGGGTTGCGGTAATGGAGGGTGATGTTGATTGCATGGTCAATATTTTTACGATCTTCTATAATAAATTCACGCTTTACCACTGTACTGCAAATCCATATTTAGTGACAGGGATTGACAAATAACTTTTTTTCCGCTATATCTAGTGTAAAATTTCAGTATCTTCATCTAACTATAGGTTTATTCACGTTATTAAGTTGCTGTAAAAAACAACCTAATAACGCGGACATAGGTGATGTTTGAGAGGCTGTTTCCAACTGCATAAAATCTTGTCCGGTCGGGTTCTGTAACAAGCTTTGAGAGGAATAAATACTCTCAATAAGCCAGCCAAGAGCAAACAATAGGAAAATGAAAGCTACAACTTTATCCTGTTTTCTGAGGATATTTTTATAAAAACTCGACAAAAATCTTTTTAATCATTTCCATAGGCTTGATAAGATTTCCCAGAAGCCCTAAATTAAATTAAAAAAGCAGTTTCTTGAAAAATATCTGTAAAAATTCTGAGAGTTATTTTTCCTGAATTTTTAACTACATTTATAAAAATCTCAAGAATAGTTAATGCTAATTTTTTAAAGCATAGCCATTTTTTTCATTATTTTAACGAGATTATTGAGCTAGGAGTCGTTGAGCGTTCTTTAAGTTATTCTGGGCTTTGACATCATTAGGGTCAAGGGCAATGGCTTTTTGATACTCGGCAATGGCTTGTGGTAGTTTCCCTTGTTTTTCAAGCGCATTGCCCAAACTGTTGTAGGTACTGGC
>JBMDYE010000474.1:0-6938 GCA_048595135.1 Planktothrix sp.
TGGAAAGATGGCGTAAGAAAGTTTAACGCAAATAGTGACACTTATGGAGATCCTTGTCCTGGGAAAAAAAAGGCACTTTTCATTATTTGGAATGCCAATGGGAAAATCTGCTCTGGAACCAGCATAGACTGGGATAACACATGGTTTGAATTGTCAGGGTTGGAATAGTGTGAACGCCTTCCCGGTTACCCAATCTCTCACAACCTACTACAACAAAGGGAAAGGCCAAGATCGGAAACTCAGAGGCATCAACGAGAAGCTTTTGGGGGGAGTGGCGAAAATTTAACAACCGTGCCTGGGATTTTCCTCCCAGGCATCATTGCTGATTAGCAACTCATCAGCCTAAATTGCCACTGCCAGGAAAGCTATAATCTCGTTAAAACGCAGATGTTAAACGACTGTCCACTCCATTCTGACAGAGGTAAACATGGTTACAACTCTGGGTAAGCCGTCCTCACTAATTCATGAAATTCAGAATGACTGAGTTACTGGAACGTGCGATCGCCAAATTGAAAACCTTGCCTGCCAGTGAACAAGATGCGATCGCTCTTTCTTTAGATATGCTGAAAGGCGATCGCTTTCTTTATCTGTTATTGAGAGCGATCGCTTTCTTGATCTCAAGTCAGGCGATCGCTGTCCTGTTAGATAACGCCCTCAATTCCGTAATTCCATTACCACAGCCAGGAAAGCTATAATCTCGTTAAAGCGCGATCGCTCCTTTAACTTAACTCTTGAGGCTTGTTAGGTTTGCGGCACTAAAGTGCAACTACAAACAATGATTATAAATTTAATCTTTAATTCATTCGGTAAGAGGAAAACCAATGTTAGGATGCTGATATTTTAGAAGAGAGAATAAATAGATGGTGATTAGCCGTAATCGCTTGGAACGATACTTTCATTTAAACGCAGCAAAATCTACAGATTCTTCATTAACTCACAATATAGCACAAGTTCGACAGGTTCAAGTTTTAGCAACCGGAAAATACTTGCCTAAAAATAAAGTAACGGCTGAAGAATTAGCGAGGAAATTAGGTATTGATGCGGGTTGGATTGAGCGGAAATCGGGGGTGATGGTGCGGCATTTTGCTGAGGATGAAACCGCTTCGGAAATGGGGGCGATCGCGGCTCAACAAGCATTAAACACCGCAGGATTATCTTTAAAGGATATTGATTGTATTGTTTGTACCAGTAGCGTTCCTGAACAATCGATTCCTTGTACGGCGGCTTTAGTTCAAAAACAATTAGGCGGTGAATGGTCAGGAATTCCGGCTTTTGATATTAATTCAACTTGCTTAAGTTTCCTCACGGGTTTAGATACTTTATCTTATTTAGTCGATGCTGGACGTTATTCACGGGTGTTATTAATTGCCACTGAAGTTGCGTTAGGAATTGATTGGCAAGATCATGAAACCAGTACCTTATTTGGGGATGGGGCGGCGGCAGCTATTATTGGAAAAACGAATCATCCTGAAGGCTCAAAAATTATCTGTTCTCGTCAAGAAACCTATAGTCAAGGTGCGGAACTTTCCCAATGTCGCGCGGCGGGAAATCGTTACCATCCTCAAGATTATAATAAAAATCCAGAGCAGTTTTTATTTAAAATGCAGGGTCGAGCAATTTATCGTTTGGCTTCTCAAATTTTACCGGATTTTATTCAACGATTGTTACAACCTGCGGGATTAACATTAAATGATATTGATATGGTAATTCCCCATCAAGCCAGTTTAATGGCAATGGGATTAATTAGGAGAGGATTGAATATTCCTGAACAGAAATGGATGGCGATCGCCTCCACTCACGGAAACACGATTGCGGCATCCATCCCGATGACCCTTCATGAAGCAATTCAACAGGAAAAAATTCATCGAGGCGATCGCATTTTACTCTTAGGAACCTCCGCCGGATTTTCAGTGGGAGGCATGGTTTTACAATATTAATTTCATCGTAGGGGCGGGGTTATCCCGCCCTGGCATGGCTTTCAAGATCATTAATTATTTTGACAGAAATTGACCGTATCAGCAGCGCATTGAGGGCGGGAGAACCCCGCTCCTACAAAATGATCAATCGGTAAACTTATGATTTTATTATTAATTGGATTGGGCTTATTACTGTTAGCAGAACGAGGAATTAAATGGTTAATGATTAATCATTTTTTTGAAAACTCTAAAGCTCGGCTTCTAACAAAAACGGTAGAAACCGATAAAATTTCGATTTTACAACCGATTTTAAGTGGTGATCCGACCTTATGGGATTGTTTAGCCCAAAATTTGATGATGAAAACACCTTATCAAACGGAATTTATTTGGTTAATTGATGATACCGATCCAGAAGCACAGATCGGATGTCATCAATTGATTGAGAGTTATCCTGATGCGAAGGTTAAACTGATTTCTTTACCTCCTTCTCCTAATCAAATTAGTCCTAAACTGTTTAAACTAATTGAAGGATTAAAACTAGCCGAGGGTAATATTATTGCCGTTTTAGATGATGATACGATGTTACCCGATGAAGCCTTTGAACAATGTGTTCCTTATTTAGAACAACCGAATGTGGGTGTGGCGTTTGGATTACCGTATTATGTTAATTTTTCTAATTTTTGGTCAAGTTTAGTCTCTTGTGTGGTGAATGGGAATGATTTACTAACTTATATTCCTTATACTTATCTGATTAATCCATTTACCATTAATGGGATGTTTTTTGTGATTAAACGAGACGTTTTAGAACAAGTGAATGGGTTTTCTGATTTGGATAAATTTATTGTTGATGATCATGCGATCGCTCAACATTTCCGCAAACACGGTTATCAACTCGCTCAAACTCCTGTTTGTCATGGCATTAGTACCCAAATTGAGGATTCTCAACATTATTTTAACTTAATCACACGCTGGTTTATTTTTCCCCAAGCCTCAATTTTAAAATTCGCCGATTGGAAAGAATTAGGCGTATTTTATTTAATGGCTTTTCTCCCTACGATATTACCGTTGTTAGTGGTTCTGGGTTGTCTATTTTTGCCTTCTATTTATTCCCTTATTTATGGGATAATTTATTTTAGCTTTAATTATTATATGCTGAGTCAATTTAATCAACGCTATTTAAGAAAAGCAACTCCGAAACATTTGATCATCCCCTTAATGATCGTGCAAATATTATTACCGTTTCAGATTATTTTCACCCTATTTTTACCGCGCCGAATTAACTGGCGAGGACATATTATGGAAATTAAAGAGGATGGGGGATTTGAGTTTGTACAACGTCGGGATTCGGGATCATAATGCTGATTAATTTAAGTAAATTTGCGGCTGTTGCGATCGCTCTGATTTTATTATTCACCTTCATCGAGACTGTGCTATGGTGGCATACCTGGCATCGCCAATCTCAAAAGGGTTCACCGCAACAGGAAACTTGGGAAACCGCATTAATTTTTCTGACGGGAATTAGTGACTATAGACAAAATCAGTTAGAACTGGAACAAATTCATTTTTTGCAACGCCTCAATCAACAGTTTATGTTTGATGTGGTCGTTGCTGAACCGTTTCCTTGGGATCAGTTTACTGCAAACAAACTCAATCAATGGGATCTTTGGCGTTATTTTCAACTCAAACGCCTACCGTTATGGGTGATGTCCTTGCATAATTTTTGGCAAACGATGTTACTGATGATGTTACCAAACGTTTATAGCCGAGGAATAGCTCATTGTCTACTCAACCGCATTGGTTTTCCTAAATCTTCAGAAAGTCAACTGATTTTAATCTGTGGAAGTACAGGGACAGGAATGGCATTAGCTGCTATTCCTGATTTAAAACAATCTCTTTCCTCGGAAGTCGTTATTATTTCCTACGGTGGTGTATTTGGTTTATCCCCTGGACTACAGCAAGTTGATCAATTTTTTCATTTAGTCGGAAGTCGGGATATTTGGGCAAAATTTAGCCAAAAATTGCTATTAGAAACACATTTTAATTCTGATTGGTTTACCCAAGCACAACAGGATAATCGGTTATGGATAGGAATCAGCGGAGACCATCAACATCTTGATTATTTAAGCGAATGTTCTTCCCCTGCTGATTCCCAAACTTATCAAGATTTAACCTTAAATGTCATCTTCAATTTACCTCTTAAAAGGTTCACGAAAAGACAGAATTAAAAAGATTTGATTCTCCTATCTGACTGGGTAGTCATCTTGAAAAGTAGACAAAATGGCAAATTTCATATCGGTTCTAACCAATGTCGTCTGGCTCAGATCCGTTTTAGATAAGTTAGCGTGGTTTAAATTAGCTGAAAAAAAGATAACCCCACTTAAGTTGGCTCCTCTTAAATCTGCTCCTTCTAAATTGGCATAGATTAATTTTGCCCCTCTTAAATCCGCGCCTCTTAAATCTGCCCCTTTTAAATTTGTTTTAAATAATTTAGCACAGGTTAAATCTGCTTTCCTTAAGTCTGCGTAAATCAGTTTAGCGCTTGTCAAATCCGCCGCACTTAAATTCGTTTGAATTAAATTAGCGAATAGGTGAGAATTCGTCAAGTTTGCATTACTTAGGTTGGCTGATTTTAGATTCGCTTGCCAAAGGAGTATTCCTTTTAATATAGCACCTCGCAAATCAGCATTTTGTAAATTTACTCCAATAAATCCTCGTTTTCCTGTCGCATAACGTTCTAAAAGTTCGCGCGAACTCATCAAAGTCTGAGTTGAAAATTGTTCCCTTGGTTTCATGATACAAGCATTCAGGTTTAAGAGGGACTATATTTCTGTTATAGCTTAAAGTAGATGCCTGAGTCATTGTCTGGTTTAATTTTATTGATTTCCCTGTCTTTATTCTATTACAAAAGGATAAAAGAAATCAACATCAGAATATTTTTTTGCTCAAAAATTATGTTTAAACTTCAGTATTCATATCATTTATTTATGTCAATTTTAGTATAAATTATTACACACATAAACCGAAGCTGGGGATAGCTTACTGTACACTTTTCTGACATAAACAATTGCCTTTATTGATTTACAGCAAGTTGAAATGTCTGGTAATCACTAACAAACAAATGTTACCAACAGTTCCCAATTTTTTTAACTGTTCCTGAAGGATTTCCAAACTCCTTTAAGGGAATCTTGTGTTTGTTGTAACAGTTTATTTACAGGTTTTTGTGATTGCAGAAACACACGGGCGCAATTGCGACCGGGCATCCCTGAAATCGAACCACCGGGATGAGTCCCCGCCCCCGTTAAATATAACCCTTGAATGGGGGTTGTATAGTTCGCCAATTCCGGCAGAGGTCGGAAAAAAATCATTTGATCTAAGGTCATATCAATATGATAATAATTGCCTTTATATGATCCTAATCGTTCTCCTAATTCTGCCGGACTTTCCACCCGTCGCGCTAAAATTGAATGTTTAAGATTGGGCGCATAATCGGCAATTTTATCAAGGACTCGATCCGCCACTTTATGCTTTAATTCATCCGTCCATCCTGTGCCATTTAACCCCGTTCCTTCCGCCCCAGCAATTTGATACGGGGCAAAAAATTCAATCCATAACGTATGTTTTCCTTCCGGTGCCATTGACGGATCTAAAACAGTGGGAACCACTAAATAAACCGAGGGATCTTGATCTGGAATTTCTCCAGTGGTACATAAATTATGAGATTTTTCCACATGATTAACGGAATCAGCAATTAAAACTGAACCGATTAAATAACTATCTTGATGATTATAAGCTTCAAATTTTAACGGTTCTGATAACGCGCAATCAATTTTTAAAATCGTTTCATTATTATTAATAATTTTCCGCTCTAATCGGTCTCGTAACTTCGGATCAGCCTGATCTACATCAGCAGAATCTACACATTGCAAGAATAAACGTCTGGCATCAATATTAGAAATTACTCCCCGTTTAGCGCGGTATTCCTGACCGTTTTCAACCCGCACTCCCACAGCGCGATTATTATCAATTAACACTTTTTGAACGGCTTGTTCCGTTAAAATGACTCCCCCTAAATGGGTGACTAATTTAACTAACGTTTGGGTGAGCGCCCCTGTACCTCCTCGCGGTCGAGACATTCCGGGTTCATGCCGCATCGCTAACATACTCGCCCCCACAGAAATGCCTTTTTGAGACGGAGGCGCGCCAATTTCTGAGGCTAATCTCGCCAAAGGCGCTTTCACAATTTCGCTATCAAACCATTCATTGACTAAATCCTCTGGGCTAATTAACATGGTTCGCACGAAATCTAATATTTTATCGCTTCCTCCCAACACGGCAAATAAATCTTCTAAGGAGTCTCGGTTAAAGTTTTTAGCAATTTCTAAAACGGCAGTGGGAGGCGCATTAAATAACGGACTAACGGCATTCATTAACCGTTGCCAATAGTCTACAAATTCCGCATATTTTTTCGCATCTCGTTCACTATAACGGGCGATTTCTGCACAGGTTTTTTCAACGGAACGATGGGCTAAAAAATACTGTCCATTTGGATGCGGACAGAAGACAACGGGGTCACAATATAAATAATCTAATCCGTATTTTGTTAATTCTAATTCTTGAACAACGGGGCCAAGATGGATAAATTCATGATCAATGGCACAAAGGTTAAATTTAAACCCAGGAGCGTCTTTTGGCATCACTTCTTCTGTGGTAGCAGCCCCCCCTGGAACGGGTCGTTTTTCTAAGAGTAAAACGCTATATCCGGCTTTGAGGAGATAAGCGGCACAAACTAAACCGTTATGTCCTGCACCAATTAGGATCACATCGTAGGTAGACATGGGAAAACTGCCTCGAAGGTGAGAATTTTAATCATACAAATTGCGATCGCATTTCTCAACCCTGCTCATCAATTGTTACAAAATTTACATCTTGGGACAGACGGGAAATCTAAGCAGCATCGTTAAGTTAAAAACAGAATCACGTCAAGCAGGAACAAGGAGTAACTGATGGCTCAAACACCAACTC
>JBMDYE010000475.1:0-2259 GCA_048595135.1 Planktothrix sp.
AGCTCTAAGTTGATAGGTGAGATCAGCGTTGCGATCGCTTGTTATTCCTCCAGTGGGTGGCATAATAATTAATTCTCCCGTTGCGGTGCGTTCAAATCTCCATTCGCTGTTATCTTGGCAGAGTTGCCAAAATTGTTCATCAGTTAATTGGATTTTGAATTCAAGGGTTGGGGGAATATTTAGAGGAGTTGTTACCATATTAAAATTAGAATCGTTTTTATATTCAACTTGTTCAGAGTTACTGCTATCAGAAAGTTCAATTGATTGCTAATCTATATTAGATTTTTGATTAGATTGTTGTCTTCAAATTTTATAGTTTCCCTAATCTTAAAAAAATTATAGCTAAAAATAAGGCTGATTTTTAAACATGAAACAACCCCAGACCCTTTACTCCCCCTCTGTTCCTAACTGGGTACGGGCGAAGCATTCGGTAGGTAAGTTATCGGTTCTGATCATAAATTTCTGCCCGAATGCTTCGCCCCTACGGATAACTGGTGACTGATAACTGGTAAGCTAAAGAGTGGCCTAAAAACACTCTTTTAAATTCTAGTAACGTTAAAATGACCGAATCGACCCAAATTCCCTATCTGTTGCGCGCCGCTCGTGGTGAAAAACTGGATCGTCCCCCCGTGTGGATGATGCGACAGGCGGGTCGCTATATGAAAGCATATCGTGATCTACGGGAAAAATACCCTTCTTTCCGCCAGCGCTCTGAAGAAACGGATATCGCTGTCGAAATTTCTCTGCAACCGTTCCGCGCCTTTCAACCGGACGGGGTAATTTTGTTTTCTGATATTCTAACCCCCCTGCCTGGAATTGGCATTAATTTCGATATTATCGAAAGCAAGGGGCCGATTATTGATCCACCGATTCGCAGTTTAGAACAAGTTGAAAAACTGCATCCCATTGAACCGGAAGAAAGCCTTCCGTTTGTTCGCAAAATTCTGCAAACTTTGCGTCAAGAAGTGGGGAATAAAGCCGCTGTCTTAGGGTTTGTCGGTGCGCCTTGGACATTAGCCGCCTATGCCATTGAAGGCAAAAGTTCTAAAGATTATGCGGTGATGAAAAAAATGGCTTTTTCTGAACCCCACATCCTGCATAAATTCTTAGAAAAAATTGCCGATGCGATCGCGGTTTATGTGCGGTATCAAATTGATTCTGGCGCTCAAGTGATTCAAATGTTTGATTCTTGGGCGGGTCAATTAAGCCCCCAAGATTACGAAGTGTTTGCATTACCTTATCAAAAACGGGTTATTGATCAAGTCAAACAAACCCATCCTGATACGCCATTAATTCTCTACATTAGTGGGAGTTCTGGACTGTTAGAACGCATTGCTAAAACTGGATTTGATTTTGTCAGTGTGGACTGGATGGTGGATATGGCAGATGCGAGACAACGCTTGGGTTCCAATATTGGGGTACAAGGAAATCTTGATCCTTGTATTTTATTTGGTTCAAAAGAAATGATTCGCGATCGCATTTTAGACACGATTCGGAAAGCGGGAAATCGCGGTCACATTCTCAATTTAGGACATGGTGTTCTTCAACAGACCCCCGAAGAAAACGTGGCTTATTTCTTTGAAACCGCTAAACAAGCCGACCAATTGTTAACGGTTCACGCCTAATGTTTAAGGGGGCGGGAAGACCCCGCCCCTACAAGTTTGTTTGTAGTTGCGCTTCAGCGCTGCATTTCAGAGACACGATGACCGACGACAATCTATTTTTAAAATATTATTAAATGAGTAAACGAATTTTAATTACAGGTTCCAGTGGTTGTATTGGTCATTATATTGCAGAATTATTAATTAAAAAAACCGATTATGAATTATTTTTATTAGTCAGAAATATAGAGAAATTAGGATTTAATTATAATGCTCGTCCTGGGATTCATATTATTGAAGGTGATTTGAGAAATTTTGAACAATATCACGATATTTTACCTTCTATTAATATTGCTATTTTAGCGGCGACTGCTTGGGGCGGTACAGAAGTTACTTTTGATGTGAATGTTAATAAAACGATTCAATTAATTCAAAATCTTAATCCTGAAATCTGCGAACAAATTATTTATTTTTCAACGGCTAGTATTTTAAATCAAAATAATGAATTGTTAAAAGAAGCGGGAGAAATCGGAACAGATTATATTCGTTCAAAATATGAATGTTTAGAAAAATTATTAGCCATTTCTGAGCAATTACCACCTCTGCGGGTTGTTTTTCCAACGTTAGTGTTAGGGGGAGACAATAATAAACCTTATTC
>JBMDYE010000476.1:0-8649 GCA_048595135.1 Planktothrix sp.
CTCTGAATTCATGCGCTGAACGTTATGATAGATCGTGCGGTTCAGTGCATTTAAAAATTGTACCGAATCACTTTCTTGAATTTCTTGGAGGGTGCGAACTGCTGCTTGAGTCATCACCATTAAAATTCCACTTTCTAAGCCGTGTCCGGTGACATCTCCAATTCCAATTGTTACCACTCCATTCATATTTAAAATATCATAATAATCTCCTCCTACTTTATCCGCAGGTTTCATATATCCCGCTATATCAAGTTCCTTGATTAGGGCTAATTCTTCAGCTTTGGGAAGAATTAACTGTTGCATTTCTTGCAAAATATTTAATTCTGCATTCATGCGGATATTATCCGCTTTTAATTTATCGTTTAACGTGCTAATTTCTTGATTGGCTTGAGCCAGTTGAGCGGTACGAAACCGTACTTTTTCTTCTAAAGTTTCAAAGGCTTCTTTTAGTTGTTCTGTCATCCAATTAAAAGAATTGGCTAAAGTTTCAAGTTCTTGAATTCCTTTTACCTTCACTTGTTGATTAAGTTCTCCCTTAGCCATATTTTCCGAGGCGAGATTTAATTTTAAAATCGGTTTAGTAATTCGACGCGCCGTTACAATTCCGATTCCCGTTGCCACTCCTAAAGCAATGAGGCATAATCCCAACGTGATGCGAGTATTTTGATGAATTTGTGCCATAAAATCCGACTCCGGCACAACAACGACCACCAACCAATTGAGTCCTCGTCCATCTTGAATTGGTAAAATTTGAGCATAATACCAATTCCCATTTTGTTGAAATTGAACTTGTTCGCTATTTTGAATGGTGGTTAAACTTCCAAACTTTTTCAGAATCGCATTTGTAGTTGTGCGAATGGTAGGATCTGGAGCGTTAATGGCGGTCAACCGTTGCAGTTGAGTCTTGTCCCCTTTTACTTCAACTTGAAAAGGTTTTTCTAGGGTGGAACTCACCACTAATTCCCCATTTCGTTCCATAATAAAACTTTGCCCACTGGGACTAATATAAAGAGCTTTTAAAAATTCTGTGATTCGGAGTAAGGTAATATTAGTACACAACACCCCTCGCAGGGTTTTATCCTCATTAAAAACAGGCCATACGGCGGATATTCCTAATGCAGTATCGGTGTTTCGACGAGAAAAAAAAGAATAGATCGGACTCCAGGTGGGTTTTCCAGCCCCCTTTGCCACTTGATACCAAGGTCGTTGGCGAGGGTCATATTCTGCGGATTTTAGCAGTGTTTCACGAATTCCTGCTTCATCTAAACGATAAACATCTCGAACAGGTTCCGTCGCTAACGTTCTAATTTTTAATTGCATTTCTCCCGTTTCTAAATATTCCACCCCAATAAATTCTCCCTGTTCATTTCCATAGGAAATGTAGCTTTCTAACTCTCCTTTATTGACAATATTCCTAAAATATTGTTGTAACGTTTCAAAATCATCTAAATTAACCGTTCCTGCTTGCACCCCATGATGGGTAACTCGTAAAATTGTATGGGATCTATTCAGATAATTTAAAACATGATTTTCAATTCTAACGCTAACATTATAAATGAGTTGTTTAGCTAAATCTTGAACAGATTGTTGACCATTTTTAAAAGAAAAATAACCCACCAATCCGACGGCGGCTGTTATTTGAATCAGAAAGGGAACTAATAAAGCCGTTTTTAAGCGTGTTTTGGGTGCTTTTATCAGGGTTTTCATCAATCAGTAATCAGTAATCAGTAATCAGTTAGAAGAAGGCAGCTTTGCTGGAGGCAAGAGGAAGAAGGAAGGAAAAATAGTCTCTTTGTCCCCCCAACCTTAATTCTTAATTCTGATCCTTACGTGCTACGCACAGGCTCCGCCTACGTTCCACTCAGGACGCTGCACGATTCTTAATTCTTAATTCTTAATTCTTAATTCTTCTGTTGAGCTTGACGAAATTAAATTTTTATGAATAATTACTGCTCAAAACTTTTTTAAATCTAACGAATCCCGATGTGAAAACCGGAGTATAATACGAAAAGAAGAGAACAACCTGTAGAAATTTTGTTTGTGGAACTCTCTAGTAAAAGTCAGTACGCCCTTCTAGCCCTCCTAGAACTGGCAACTCATTATCACGATCCTGAACCCATGCAAATTCGCCAACTTGCTACCCAGCATAACATTCCCGATCGCTATCTGGAACAACTACTGGCTACCCTACGGCGAGGAGGTATTATTCGGAGTCAACGGGGAGCCAAAGGGGGATACTACTTAGCCAGAGAACCCTGGAAAATCACCCTTTTTGACGTGGTAACTTGCCTAGAAGGCTCAGATTCGGAACAGCCCAGCCAGAATAGCTGTCCAACCAGCGTTGAAATGGCTGTGGTTTGGGACGTTTGGCAGGAAGCGGATCACCAAGCCAATGCGGTGTTGCAGAAATACACCTTAAAAGACTTGTGTGAAAAACGGGACGCCCGCAAACAGAAAGATATTATGTACTACATCTAACGAGTCAGCTATCAGTCATAGCAGCAGTGCTATACATCATTAATTCTATCGTTGTTTCCTTAATTAAATCAATTATGCGGATTGCACATAACATTACCGAATTAGTCGGTCATACTCCCTTAGTCCAACTCAACCGGATTCCCAAGGCGGAAGGGTGTCTAGCTCAGATCGTGGTGAAATTAGAAGGGATGAACCCCGCCTCCTCGGTTAAAGATCGGATCGGGGTGAACATGATTAATGTAGCGGAAAAGGAAGGACTAATTACCCCCGGAAAAACCGTATTAGTGGAACCCACTTCTGGGAATACAGGAATTGCCTTAGCAATGGTCGCCGCCGCTAGAGGCTATCGCTTAATTCTAACAATGCCCGAAACCATGAGTTCAGAACGCCGCGCCATGTTGCGGGCTTATGGGGCTGAATTAGAATTAACGCCAGGGACAGAAGGAATGAGTGGTTGTATTCGTCGGGCGCAGGAAATTGTGGACAATCTGCCAGATGCCTATATGTTGCAACAATTCCGCAATGCAGCTAATCCCCAAATTCATCGGAAAACCACGGCTGAGGAAATCTGGACAGATACCGATGGCAATGTGGATATTTTAGTGGCCGGAGTCGGAACCGGAGGTACCTTAACCGGAGTAGCGGAAGTCCTCAAACAACGGAAACCCAATTTTCAAGCGATCGCCGTTGAACCCGCGAATAGCCCCGTTTTATCCGGTGGAAAACCAGGCCCCCATAAAATTCAAGGCATTGGGGCTGGGTTTGTTCCTCCGGTCTTAAATGTGGATGTGATTGACGAAGTAATTCAAGTCAATGATCAAGATGCGATCGCCTTTGGTCGTCGCATTGCTAGAGAAGAAGGCATTCTGTCTGGTATTTCCACCGGGGCGGCTTTATATGCTGCCATTCAAGTTGCCAAACGTCCCGAAAACAAAGGGAAACTGATCGTCATGATTCAACCCAGCTTTGGAGAACGCTATCTCAGTACCCCCATGTTCCAAGAAAGCTGAGGAAGAATTAAGAATAGAAGGCAGAAGGCAGGAGGCAGGAGGCAGGAGAAATAGTCTCCCCTTCTCCTTGTCCCCTTGTCCCCTTGTCCCCTTGTCCCCTTGTCCCCTTGTCCCCTTGTCCCCTTGTCCCCTTGTCTCCTTGTCCCCCCGTCCCCCAGGTTTGTCTCAGAAATGTCACAAATTGTAAACAGAAATAGTTAAACTTGATATATAGGCTCAGGATTATAGCCCGCATGGGACTGTAGATCCAGTCTGTAATCAACTTGCACCTGTATCTGTATGTTAACTAGCCCAAAAGAGGAAATAGGACAACTTAACGGCAGTGCCCCCACTAACGTCAAGGATCAGAAGTCTCCCCAGGAACCCAAACCTCCCCAGGAACCCAAACCGCGCTGGAAACTGTGGTTAATTGGGTTAGTGACAACGGGTTTACTGACGGTTCCGACCAGTCTTTATATTGCCAAAACTCGCACCGCAGTCAAACCCGATGTGATCACGACTTTAACAGTTCCCGTTGAAGCGAAAGATTTAACAGTGCGAGTGGGGGCGAGTGGGGTCGTACAACCTGTGCGACGGGTCAACCTGAGTCCGAAAACCCAAGGTCGTTTAGCTCAATTATATGTGGAACAGGGCGATCGGGTGGAGGCGGGGGAAGTGGTGGCGCGGATGGAAAGTGCGGAAATTGAAGCGCAACTGTTGCAAGCACAAGCTCGCTTAGAACGGGCTGAGGCGAATTTAGAAAAGTTACAAGCCGGAAGTCGCCCCGAAGAAATTGCCGCGGCTCAAGCCCGTTTAAATCAAGTCAAAGCCCGTTTAGCAGAATTACGAGCGGGATCTCGTCCAGAGGAAATTGCCCAGGCTCAAGCCCGTTTTAATGAGGCTCAAGCTCGTTTAGAAGATGCTCGTTCCGGTAGTTTACAAGATGAAATTCAACAAGCTAAAGCGAGAATTGCAGCCAATAAAGCGGAATTAGATTTAGCGGTAGAACGGGTACAACGCTATCAAACTTTAAAAGGGGAAGGGGCAATTTCTCAAGATCGGTTTGATGAATATTTACGGGATGAACGACGGTTACAAGCGTTAGTGGACGAATCAGAACAACGCTTAGAACAATTACAACAAAGTCAGCGATCGCAAGTGGAACGGTTACAAGCAACCGTTGAACAAGAACGCCAAGCGTTAGCGCAAGTAGAAAACGGCGCTCGTTCTCAAGAACTTGATCGGGTCGAAGCGGAAGTGGCAGAAGCCCAAAGTCAATTAAATGAATTATTAAATGGAACTCGTACAGAAGATCTTGCCACCGCAGAAGCTGAAGTTGCTGAAGCCGAAGGACAAGTGAAATTTTATCGCGTGCAGTTGGAAGATACCAAAGTTCGCGCGCCGTTTTCAGGAATTATTACCCAACGGTATGCCGTTGAAGGGGCGTTTGTGACGCCTGCAACTTCGGCTTCTGAAGCGACTTCTGCCACTTCCACATCAATTGTGGCATTGGCGAAAGATTTAGAAGTGTTAGCAAAAATTCCTGAAGCGGATATTGCTCAAATTAAACCGAATCAACAAGTTGAAATTATTGCCGATGCGTTCCCCGATCAAGTGTTTAAAGGTCGGGTGAGTATTATTGCACCAGAAGCGGTGAAAGAACGGGATGTCACGTTATTCCAAGCGCGAATTATTATTGACACGGGAAAAGATCAACTTCAGTCAGGAATGAATGTGGATTTACGCTTTGTTGGGGATAAATTAAAACAAGCGTTAGTGGTTCCGACCGTTGCCATTGTCACGAATAAAGGACAATCGGGGGTTTTATTACCCAATGAAGAAAATAAACCCGAATTTCATCCCGTAACCATTGGATCTCAAATTGGCAATCAGGTTCAAGTTTTGGAGGGGTTACAAACGGGCGATCGCGTGTTTATTGAGTTGCCTGAAGGTCAAAAATTAGAGGATATTTTTAAGGATCAAAATGGGAAGTCGTAGGGAGTAATTTCACCATCATCTTATCTTTATTAGAATTATGAATTTATTAGAAAGTATAAAAATGTCAACAACAACGCTGCTTGCTAATAAAATGCGAAGCAGTTTAACCATGTTGGGCATTATTATCGGAAATGCCTCTGTGATTGCCATGATTGGCATTGGCGAAGGCGCTCAACAGTTTGTTAATGGTCAAGTTAATTCTTTGGGGCCGAATGTTTTATTTATTATTCCAGGAAGTCCTGAAGCGCAACGCCGTCCGGTTTTTCCTCCCCAAACGTTAGTGTTAGAAGATGCAGAAGCGATCGCGGAACAAGTGCCTTCCGTTGAAGAAGTGGCTCCGTCTTTAAATGGGAGCGATTTGATGACCTATCGTAGTAATAACGCCTCGGCTTCGGTAATTGGAACGACGCCGGAATATTTATCAGTCCGGAATTTTGATGTAGCCAGAGGGCGATTTATTACGGATTTAGACTTAAAACGAAATGAACAAGTTGTGGCATTAGGATCAGAATTAGCACAACAATTGTTTGGCGAAACTGACCCAATTGGTAAACAAGTTCGTCTGAGAAATATTAGTTTACAAGTGGTGGGGGTGATGCAGCCAAAAGGATCAAGTTTTGGCAGCAATGAAGATATGAATGCCTTTATCCCCCTAACAACAATGGCGAATCGAATTGTCGGAAATCGATCGCCCTATGGAACCCAAGTGACGTTTATTTCGGTAGCGATCGATAGTCAAGATAATATGAGAGCCGCCCAGTTTCAGATTGAAAATTTACTGCGGTTACGCCATAAAATTACTGATGAAGATGATTTTACAGTCCGTAACCAAAAAGATTTAATGAATATTTTGGGGAGTATTACGGGGGCTTTAACGTTATTATTAGCAGCAACGGCGGCAATTTCCCTGTTAGTTGGGGGGATTGGGATTATGAATATTATGCTAGTTTCTGTTACGGAAAGAACTCAAGAAATCGGACTCAGAAAAGCGATTGGGGCGACTCAATCGGATATTTTAATTCAGTTTATTATTGAATCGATTATTTTATCCGCCGTTGGTGGATTAATCGGAACAATGGTGGGAGTGGGTGGTGTTTTAATAGTGGGTGCTTTCACGCCTTTAGAAGCGGGAATTTCTGGCGTTGCGATTATCACCGCCGTCAGTATTTCCGGTGGAATTGGCTTATTTTTTGGCGTTGTTCCAGCCAGACAAGCCGCAAAACTTGATCCAATTGTCGCGTTAAGAAGCGTTTAAACAGTCACCAGTTATCAGTCACCAGTCACCAGTCACCAGTTATCAGTTATTAGTTATCAGTCGGACACATTAATAAATTCTCCTCTTGTTTCTTTGTCTGCTATTTTCTATTCCCTATTCCCTAATTCTTAATTATGACTATTTCAGTTTCTCTCCAGACGGATAATTCTCAATCTCAACCGAGTCATACTATTGTTCAATTAGAGAATGTCATGAAAGTTTATGGGATGGGTGACATTCAAGTTCAGGCGTTACAAGGGGTGAGTTTAACCATTGAAGCCGGGGAATATTGTTCGATTATGGGAGCTTCGGGTTCGGGAAAATCAACGGCGATGAATATTATCGGTTGTTTGGATCGTCCTTCCAGTGGCGCTTATTATTTAGATGGGGTGAATGTTGCCCAAATGTCGGAAGATCAATTGGCTAAAATTAGGAATATTAAGTTAGGGTTTGTCTTCCAACAATTCCATCTCTTACCCCAATTAACCGCGTTAGAAAATGTGATTTTACCGATGCTTTATGCGGGAATTCCAACGGCTGAACGAAGAGAACGGGCAAGACAAGCGTTAATTCGAGTCGGGTTAGAAAATCGGTTAAATAATAAACCCAATCAACTATCAGGAGGACAACAACAACGGGTGGCGATCGCTCGTGCGATTGTGAATCGTCCGGTTGTCTTATTAGCGGATGAACCAACGGGGGCATTAGATTCAAAAACCACTCAAGAAGTGATGGATATTTTTACTGAATTAAATGCCAGTGGAATGACCGTGATCATGGTAACTCATGAACCGGAAGTTGCCCGACAAACGCGCCGGATTGTTTGGTTTAAAGATGGTCAAGTGATTCATTCCCACCTGACGCCTGATGATTTACACAATGCGGTTTTTTAAGGTAATTTTAATTAATAAAATAGGCACATTACGGTTGAGAAACTAGCTTGCTTTTTTCATGCGTTTTTGAATCAGTAATCCTAACCCTAAGCCACTGAGGGCAAAGACTGTACCCGGTTCAGGAACAGGTTTAAAGTCTTGTTTAATCTGTGTATAGGCGGCGTTGGCTAGGACTTGATGACCTTTTGTTGTGGGGTGGAAGTCATCCCAAAACAAATATTCATCGGGATTTGAACAGGGGGGGGAGAAAAGTGTAGAACAATTATTGGTAACGTTTGTAAAGCCAAATTGTTGAGGATCAGTGATCGCAGTATCAAAAATAGAATAGGTATCAAATAAGGAAATTTTAGCCCCCGTTAAAGATTGGTTTAATCCTTGAATCGAAGCCTGAAGTAAGGCATTATGATTGTTAACGAGATTTTGTAACCCATTGGAAATAACTGGATTACCAAAGCTTTTAACGAGGGGGGTTTGGCTTAAATCAGGTAAGTTAGCAACTAAGAAATTTTTTGCCCCTAAACTATATAAAGTTTGCACGGCGGCTGAGATATTATTAACAGGTTTAGTCGGATCTGTTTGCCCTCCCAAAGTATAGTCATTCCCTCCTGCCCAAAGAATATAAAGAGCATCAGAATCCGCTTGTCCATTGGTTGCTACACTAAAAAAGTCTAGTTGTGTTTGTACACCTGGGAACAACGGAATATTATTTGTGTCGTCCGTTCTTGCGCCCCCAAAAGCATAATTAACGCCTTCTGGTGAGGGGTTTGGGTCAACAAATGGAGTGGGGTTAAGCTCTAATTCTTCTGCTAAATATTCTACCCACACCGGGCCGTTAGAAAATCGTCCATTAAAGTAGGCGGGACTGGGAGGATAGAACCCACCTGTTAATGTAAAAAGATTACCGGGATCTGAAAGACTGTCGCCAAAGGTATAAACACCGCTAAAACTAGCAGCCTCAGCAGGAATTCCCCCCAGCATCAGCGACATAACACCACCAACCGACGCACCCAGTAAAGACCGTTTAGTATAAGTATTC
>JBMDYE010000477.1:0-11142 GCA_048595135.1 Planktothrix sp.
AATGCCAGTCGAGTTGATTGCTGGAAATTTGTAATTGGGGTTGAGATAACGCCACCTGAGCATTTTTTTTCAAGGTGGCAATTTTTGTGCCTAAATTTAATTCGACGGTTTCGGCAACGCCTCGGTCAGTTAAGATTTGATTTTGATATCGTTCAATTTGAGTTTTTTGATCACTGGTTAACAGTTGTTGATCCCAGAACCAAACAATATGATCACTTTGTAGCTTAACAACCGGATTTTTGGCTCCCACATTCACCTGATTCCAAAATTCAGCTTTTTTCTCCCGATAAAACACTTGTGCTTCGGTGGCGACCGCTTGCAGTTGAGCGTGATCTGCGGTCATACCATTTCTAACGACAATAATATTTTGTTGAACAATCCATTCTAATTCTTTTCCCTTTAAAATAATCCCGTTATTGGGATCATCAGCAACAACATTATTTCTTAGAAAAATTCGTTTTTGATCCTGTAAAAATTCGCCTTGATCCGCTTTAATTTTATACAAAAGTTTGCCTTGGTCATATAACTCCCCAACGGGATTTTTAACGTTAGCAACTTTTTGATCTCGACTATAACTGACTTGTTTGGCTTTCACCCGCCATAATAATTTGCCGTTTTCGTCGGCTTGTTCTAAGGTAACATCATCTAAGGTTAATGTTCGGTCAATTTCAGGATTAGCAACATTTGAGGGCGTGGTTGTTGTAGGATTTTGAACGTTCTGGGTTCTACAGGAAGAAATCCCCACAAGAATTGTCACTAAAATTAAGAACAATCCTTGGGGGAATCGAGTTAAAATCTTGGCAAATTGAGATGGTTTTTGGGTGGATGTTGATGCCATTTCAGGAATGAAACTTTAATCCTTATGGTAGGGTTCTTCCAGTTGTCCATCCATCAAACTAATCCCAGACAAGGGACGATAGGTATAGTTAGGACTGCGGGGGGTTTTTTGAATATCTTCTTTGATCCCTTCTAAATCAATATAACGATCGGCAACATTGATTAAACTATCACTGGTCATGGAACGTAAACTAACCACTTCTACCCGAACGCCGCGATAACTGACGGAATCAACCGCATAAGCCAGATCCCCGTCTCCACTCACTAAAACCGCTGTATCATAGGAACCGACTAACGCCATCATATCAACGGCGATTTCCACATCTAAATTGGCTTTTTTAGACCCGTCGGGAAGTTGCACTAAATCTTTAGCAATCACTCGATAGCCATTGCGACGCATCCAGAGTAAAAACCCTTGTTGTTTTTCATTGGTGCGGTCAACTCCGGTATAGAAAAAGGAACGAAGGAGACGAGATCCCGCCGTTAAACGGCACAATAATTTGGTGTAGTCGATTTCAATTCCCAGTTGCAAAGCCGCATAAAACAAGTTCGATCCATCAATAAAAATTGCCACTCGCCCTCGATTTTCGAGCACCTGTTCTGGTGTGAACAGTTCTGCGGGATTAATAGGGTTCAACATGATTTTTATACCTCGTTTATTATGAAAAATTTTTGTTTTAGAAGAATAAAGTAAATCGGCTGAAATTGATGTTTTATGTTAAGTTAGACTCTGAGTTAAAGGGGGCTAAAACGGTTGAGATCCCAACAATTAAACAGCTTCCGTCACTTCTAAACGTCTGAATACGGGTTCCGGTTCTCCCAAAGGTTGATTAGCAGGTAAGATTCCCCAAGAAGCATGGGCATCAAAGGAAAGCAATTCACCTGCTAGGGTCTGGTTATTGAAGTCAACGGCATAGCCAAGCTGTTGATAAATCGTACTGCTAATTTGGGGAATAATCGGGGATAAAAGATATGCAGATAGTCTAACCGATTCCAAAACTGAATATAACACTTGAGAAACTAAATTGAGATGCCCTTGTTTATAGAGTGTCCAAGGTGCTTTCTCGTCAATGTATTTATTTCCAGCTTGAACTAAAGTTAAAATGGCTGTACAAGCTTGATTAAAGGCTATGGATTCATAGGCTTGTACAACGGTTTCTCCTAAAGGAGTTCCCAAGACTTTTAAGGCATCATCGGCGGCGATCTCATCCCCTTTGATCGACGGGACACAACCGTTACAATATTTGTACGCCATTTTTAAGGTACGGTTGAGTAAGTTGCCTAAGTCGTTGGCTAAATCTGCATTCAAAGTGTTGATAAATCGGGTCTGGCTGTAATCCCCATCTTGCCCAAATTCTATTTCTTTGAGAAAATAATAACGAACGGCATCAGCGCCATATTGATCAACTAAGTAAATCGGGTCAATCGTATTCCCTAAGCTCTTGCCCATTTTTTTACCATCTTTGGTTAAAAAACCGTGTCCAAAGATACGATCAGGTAAAGAAAGTCCGGCAGACATTAACATTGCTGGCCAGTACACGGCATGAAAGCGTAAAATATCTTTACCAATCAAATGTAAATTAATCGGCCACCCGTGGGATAAGGCATTTTCTAAAGTCGGTTCGCTATTGGGATCAAGCAGGGCGGTCACATACCCTAACAGCGCATCAAACCACACATAAATCGTATGGCTGGGATCAGCGGGAACTGGAAATCCCCAGTCAATATTCACCCGTGAAATTGAAAAATCTTGCAGTCCTTGGTTGACGAAATTGATCACTTCTTTTCGCCGACTTTCCGGTTGAATAAAATCAGGCCGTTCTTGATACAGGGTTTCAAGCTGATGTTGATATTTAGAGAGGCGGAAAAAGTAGTTTTCTTCATCCCGCCATTCCACTTCTTTATTGGTGTGGATCGGGCAGTATTTTTCCTCAACTAATTCCCGTTTTTCTTTATATTCTTCGCAGGCGACACAATACCAACCTTGTTGTTGGCTGAGGTAAATATCTCCTTGATCCCAAACTCGCTGAAAAAACGCTTTAACAATATCCTGATGGCGGGGGTCGGTTGTCCGACTAAAGCGATCATACTGAATATTGAGTTTCTCCCAAAGCGACTTAAAACTATGGGCAATTTGATCACAGTGATCTTGGGGCGAGCGCCCTAAGCTTTCTGCGGTTCGTTGAATTTTCTGACCATGTTCATCGGTTCCCGTGATCAGAAGTACAGATTGACCTTGGAGGCGGTGAAACCGAGCGATCGCATCAGCGGCTATCGTGGTATACGCACTACCAATATGAGGAACATCATTGACATAATAAAGGGGAGTTGTAAGAGCAAAGGTATTTTGATTTGTCTCTGTCAATTTCATTACTATGGTTAAATTAGATTGAGACACAAGTTAATTTTAAGGGTAGCTCAGGGATTATTTTGAGCTATTTAACGGTTTTTATGGTTGATATGGTACTTTCTACCCGCGTAGAAATACACAAATGAGAGTTGATTTCTGTCCCAAGGCTGAACTTGTGTTCTCAAAAACCCTAGACAGAAACTTATAGATTATAATACGTGATTTAACCTTTCTCAAAAATTCTCAAACAAGTCTTAAGTTTTTGTGGGGAATTAAACCGAGTTTAAGCATTGCGTTAACGATCCATGTCTTTTGATCAAACGGTACTCAGTAGTCAGTGGCTGTTGACCCTGTTGGGGATACGGAGGTTCATCCATTATCAAGATCGAATCCCTCAAGGTACGGCTGTGATTGTTGTTAGCAATCATCGCAGTGGGCTTGACCCCATTATCTTAATGGCAGGTGTCGGTCAGACGATTCGTTTTGCTTGTCATCATTATATGGGTCAAGTGCCTTTATTGCGAGAAGTGATCACCAGTTTTGGTGCTTTTCCCTTAGACGATCCCCAACACCGACATCAACAGTTTTTTAAACAAGCCACCCAATTACTTCAACAGCGACAAATTGTTGGGATCTTTCCAGAAGGAGCTCCCCCCATGGTGACAGAAACTCAACCGAATCAGGTGGGAACATTTCAACGGGGCTTTGCCCATTTAGCCTTACGAGCACCCGTTTCTAATTTAGCCGTTTTACCCGTTGCGATCGCATCATTTCAAGAACAAGTTATTCCATCAGGAATTCCTTTAGGTCTGTTAAGTTTTTTTGATCCAACAGAACCCTTATTTGCTCAACCCGGATGGCATCCCCTCGTCATCTATCGCCGAATTAACTTGTTAATCGGTCGTCCCTATTGGATTACTCCCCGCTTAAAACAACAATATCAAGGCAAGCAAGCCCGACGCACCGTTGAAGATTTAACCACCTACTGTCACAGCGAAATCGCAAGTTTACTCCAGCAAGGGTGCTTCAGTAATCAGTAATCAGTAATCAGTAATCAGTAATCAGTAATCAGTAGAACATAAATTTTCTCCCTGTCCCCTTGTCCCCTTGTCCCATGCTCCCTCCGCTCCCCATGCTCCCTCTGCTCCCCAGGCTCCCTCTGCTCCCTTGCTCTTTCTCACAGGTGACTGATCAAGGTAGGATGGAACGATGAACGCTATGCCATGACTATCATCCATGACCTATGACCAATCCGCCGAACAGCTACTGGACTTAGCTGCTCAGGCTGGCGCCGAAGCTGCGGAAGTCTATCAGTCTCACTCCTTATCCCGACCCGTTTTTTTTGAAGCCAACCGACTCAAACAACTGGAAAGTAGTCAGGCGGAGGGAACAACCCTACGACTCTGGCGAGATGGACGTCCAGGGTTAGCCGTTGCTTATGGGCCAGTCGAACCGGAGAAGTTAGTCGAACGAGCGCTGGCCCTAAGTACCTTAAATGAACCGGAAACGATTGAACTCACAGAGGCTGTAACAAAACCCAATTATCCCGATATTGGGAAATCGGTACCCGTTGAACAGTTAGTCACTTGGGGAAAACAGGTGATTAGTATGATTCGAGATGCTTACCCCGAAGTATTATGTACCGCCGAATGGGACTGTGAAGTTGAATCGATTCGTCTGCTCAACTCACGGGGTTTAGACTGTAGCCATACTGATACCACCCTCAGTGGATATATTGAAACCGAGTGGGTACGGGGAGATGATTTTCTCTATGTGTCCGATGGACAAACCCAACGGGATAGCCTTGATCCGTTATTATTAGCCGAACGCATTTTAATGCGGTTAAACTGGGCGAAGGAAAATGTTGCGGCTCCGGTGGGTCGAGTTCCCATCTTGTTCACCGCCAAAGCCGCCGATATGTTGTGGGGAACCATCTCCGCCGCCTTAAACGGGAAACAAGTGTTAGAAGGGGCATCTCCTTGGAGCGATCGCTTGCATACCCCTGTGATGTCTACCCTGTTAACCGTTTCTCAAGAACCCGATATCGGGCCGTTTAGTTGTCCCTTTGACGATGAAGGAATCCCTACTCGTCCGATTGTGTTTATTCAAAATGGAATTTTACAACTATTTTATACCGATTTAACCACCGGACGGGCGTTAGGAAGTGGGACGACCGGAAACGGATTTCGGACACATTTAGGTAGTTATCCCACCCCAGGTTTATTTAATTTATTAGTAAAGCCAGGAAAATTATCCTTATCCGAATTAATCCAAACCTTAGATCGGGGATTAATTGTTGATCAAATGTTAGGAGGAAGTGCAGGCATTAGTGGCGATTTTTCTATTAATGTTGATTTAGGATATCGCGTTGAAAAGGGAAAAATTGTTGGACGGGTTAAAAATACAATGGTGGCAGGGAACGTTTATACCGCCCTAAAACAAGTGGTAGAATTAGGAAAAGATACCTCTTGGAATGGCTCCTATCATATTCCTTCAATTATTGTAGAAGGATTATCTGTGATTGGGCAAGATTAATTTTTCATTCAGATCAAAAGGTTAGGATTGCGAATTGAGAAAAGATTTTTAAATTCAACTTCAAATAACATTCTGGTGAAATTAACAATGATTCAATTTGATCAATTTGAAGCCTTAAGCTTTGACTGTTACGGAACCTTAATTGATTGGGAAAGTGGGCTCACCCCAGTTTTAAGACAATTGGTTAATGCTCATCAAATTAACATGAGCGATCAACAATTGTTAGAATTATTTGCAGAGTTAGAACCCGAAGCCCAAAGCGGAGACTATAAACCCTATCGGCAAATTCTCCGGGAAGTGGTCGAAAATATGGGAAAACGATTAGGATTTACTCCCACAGAAACCGAATTAAATAGTTTAGCTGAATCCATTCAACATTGGCAGCCTTTCCCCGATACCATTGCATCGTTAAAAGCTTTAAAACAAAAATATAAATTAATCATCATTTCTAATATTGATGATGATTTATTTGCCCAAACCAACCAGCATCTACAAATCCAATTTGACTATATTATCACCGCCCAACAAGCTAAATCCTATAAACCTTCCCCCCATAACTTTGAATTTGCCTTGGAGAAAACAGGGATTTCTCCTCATCAATTACTGCACGTTGCCCAAAGTATTTTTCATGATATTGTCACCGCCAAAAGTTTAGGGCTAACCACCGTTTGGGTCAACCGTCGTCAAGGACAAGAAGGAAAAGGCGCCACCAAACCTGCTAACGCTGAACCCGACCTAGAAGTTCCTGATTTAAAAACATTAGTTTCCCTGATCAGTTCGTAGCCTTCACCCCAAAAGGGTAGAGACGCGCCAATCACCTTCGGTATGGCTTCGCCTGGGCGCGTCTCTACGGAAGGCGTGAGTGTAAATTATTTCCAATTCTTTTCAGCTTGTTCTAAAACATACTGAGAAACCGCTTGTAATTCTTCTTCTGTTAACCGATCTTGATAAGCAGGCATTACATTTTTACCCTGTGCTACAAAGGATTCCATTGTTTCTAAAGTATCAACATGATTACTGTGTAAAGCTTGTTGCTTTAAGGTTTTACCCCGTCTAATAATATTCCCGCCTCCCACATGGCATCCCACACATTGAGCTTCAAAAATTTTTGCCCCATCGACGGTATTTTCAGCTAATGTGGGGGAAGAAAACGAAAAGGTTAAGAGGGTTAAACTTAAGAGAAAAATTGATAGTATTTTTTTCAGCATTTTATTCTCCTTTATGAATTTAAAATCAGGCGATCGCCTTTACCTAGAAAAATTATAAGAAAATTCATCCAAATCTAACACCTTGCGCCATTCTTTCACCACAAACGGTGGAATCACTAACTCTGCAACTTGATCTTCCTGTAACGTAACGAATAAATTTAAAGGAATATCTTTTTGCAACTGAGTGATCATTTCCAATACATCATATTCTCCCACATTATTTGGTAAAGATAAATCAACCACATCCTCCGACAGCCAAGTTTCTCCCGTTGTCGTCGTAATTTTTAATGGGACTCGATGCGGTAAATTAACTCGCCCTGGAAACCCAACAATTCTGAGATGAATCGTATCGAGTTGATTAGATTTCAGTCGTTTAAATAAAACTAACTGCCAAGACAAATCAGATCGATCCCTTAAACTTTGGGTAGACCGATAAAGGACGGCATTTTCACCATCTGGATAACGATGGATTGATGCGGATGCGGTAGGAGAAAAACTGATCAATAGACACCAGCAAAAAATCAATCCTATAAACAATTTTTCCCAGTAATATCCTTTTAATTTTTTTGAATTAACCATAGTTGCGCTTGGATACATAATATAATTAGACTGGTTTTATATTAGGGTAAATAATCAGAATCTAAAATTTCTTCTAAAGTGAAACAGGGTTCTACAGGAAATAAATTACTGGGTAACTTATATTTCTTCAAAATGGAGTTGCGGGCTTTATCATAACAATCTACAAAAAACTCATCTAGTAAATTTCTTAAACTAGGGCTATCTTCTAAGGAAAATTCGATTTGTATTCGTTGTTCGACTACAGTAGTTCTCCAGCCACGCTCGTTCGTTTGTTTTTCACTCTGCCAATACTTAAGTTTTAATAAATGTTCGATCAAGACAACCAAACGACTTTTTAATTCTTTTTTCTCACTCCTCCCCATACTGTCAATTTCCTCAACTAAATTATCAATATCCAATTGCTCTAACTTGCCTTCTCGCAACAGATGGGAAGTCTCAAGCAACCATAAATAATAATCTTTGTTATATAATGTATTATTTTGTTCTAAAGTTTCCATAGTTTGATAAGACAATAATGAATTGATCATAGTATATCTAATTCCAATCCTAAAGACAAGGTTAAAAAATAGCTAGACATATGACCAACTTTAGATATGATATAATCAAAAAGAAATAAAACATTTGTTGATTTCGCTGATAATGTTGAATATCCCTCAAATCCTCGCACAAGAATTATCCCTCAAACCATTTCAAGTGGAAAACGCATTAGAACTATTTTCTGAGGGTGCAACCATTCCTTTTATTGCCCGATATCGGAAAGAACGGACGGGAACTTTAGACGAAACTCAACTGCGGGATCTCTCAGAACGTTACACCTATTTAACCGAATTAGAAGAGCGGAAAAAAAGTATTTTAGACGCGATCGCCTCCCAAGATAAACTCACCGATGAACTGAAAGAAAAAATCGAAAATTGCCTCCTCAAAACCGAGTTAGAAGACCTTTATTTACCCTATAAACCTAAACGTCGTACCCGTGCGACTGTGGCGAGAGAAAAAGGGTTAGAACCCCTAGCGCAATGGATCGCTATGTTTAATCAACCCAATTCGCCAAAAGTCGTGTTAGAAGCAGAAGCCGAAAAATATATTTCCGAAGAAAAAGGCGTAAAAACCGTTGAAGAAGCCTTAAATGGAGCCTCTGATATTTTAGCAGAAATGGTGTCAGAAAAAGCCAATTTACGCGCTTATTTACGAGACTATTTAATGGATAAAGGACTTTTTTCTTCCCAAATAAAAGATGATTATCCCGAAGGATCAACGAAATTTGAAATGTATCGGGATTATCGAGAAAAAGTCAAAGAAATTAAACCCCATAATCTCTTAGCATTATTTCGGGGAGAGACAGAAGGAATTTTAAAAGTTGAAATTGATTATGATGAAGATTTTGTACAGTCTTATTTAGAATCTCAGGAAATTAAAACAAAAAATCCAGTGATTCGGCAATTTTATCAAACGATGTTAAAAGATGCCTTTAATCGGTTAATGAAAACATCGTTAATGAGTGAAGTCAGAAGCGATCGCAAAACCTACGCTGATTTAGAATCCATTAAAACCTTTGAAACCAATTTACGGGAATTATTACTCGCCTCTCCTGCGGGAATGAAACCCACGATCGCGATCGATCCAGGGTTTAGAACTGGGTGTAAAGTTTCTGTCTTATCCGAAACCGGAAAATTCTGTGAATATCATACAATTTTCCCCCATCAAGCCGACGCACAACGTCAGCAAGCCGCTAAAATTATTCAACAATTAATTGCCAAATATAAGGTTGAATTAATTGCGATCGGAAATGGAACTGCTGGACGAGAAACCGATGAATTTGTAACGGAGGCGATCGCAAAATTAGACAAAAAACCGATTAAAGTCATGGTCAATGAATCCGGTGCTTCGATTTATTCCGCCAGCGACGTCGCCCGACAGGAATTCCCCGATTTAGACTTAACCGTCCGGGGTGCAATTAGTATCGGACGACGCCTACAAGATCCCTTAGCGGAATTAGTCAAAATTGATCCCAAATCCATCGGGGTAGGACAATATCAACATGATGTGGATCAGAAATTATTAAAGAAAAAACTCGATGAAACCGTCGAAAGTTGCGTTAACTATGTGGGCGTTGAACTGAATACCGCGTCTAAGGAATTATTAACCTTTGTTTCTGGAATTACCCCAACTATTGCTCAGAATATTGTTAATTATCGCAACGAAAATGGAGCCTTTAAAAACCGTAAAGAGTTGTTAAAAGTTGCAAAATTAGGCCCCAAAGCCTATCAACAAGCCGCCGGATTTTTGCGAATTCGAGGGGGAGTAAATCCGTTAGATAATACGGCGGTTCACCCCGAAAGTTATGGTGTTGTTGAAGTGATGGCTAAAGATTTAGGGGTTCCTCTGAATAATATTAGCCAATTTAAGGATAAAGTTAAATCGATTAACTTGCAAAAATATGTCACCGATACCATTGGAATTCCCACCTTAAAAGATATTATCAGCGAACTTGAAAAACCCGGACGTGATCCCCGTGCTGAGTTCAAATATGCCACGTTTAAAGAAGGCATTAAAGAAATCTCTGATTTAAAAGTGGGAATGGAATTAGAAGGAATTGTCACCAATGTTGCTAAATTTGGAGCATTTGTTGATGTTGGGGTGCATCAAGATGGATTAGTTCATATTTCCCAAATCGCGAATCAATTTGTTGATGATCCCCAAAAATTTGTGAAAGTCGGTCAGGTCGTTAAAGTGCGGGTTATGGAAGTGAACGAAAAGTTAAAACGGATTAGTTTAACGATGAAATTTTAATGGTAGGGTGGGCTATGCCCACCTAATTAAACACTGTAATATCCTATCTATAGTGAATTGAATATTAAAATTATATAAAAAAAAAGAAAACTCAACAGTAAAATGGTAATCTAGTCTTGAAACCCCTAAATAATTCATCACAATAGAGTTGGTATGGTTCAATTAATTGGAAATATTGATAATAATCTTTTAGTAGGAAGCAATGAAAATGATGACATTTTTGGATTATTAGGAGATGATATCCTGCTAGGAAATCAAGGTAATGATTTACTTTATGGTGGACAAGGAGAGGATATTTTATTTGGAGGCTTAGGAAACGATAGCCTCTTTGGTAATAAAGATAATGATATTTTGTATGGAGGAAAAGAGGATGATCTCTTATTTGGAGGTCAGGGAAATGATAACCTGTTTGGCCAACAAGGTAATGATACGTTATCTGGAGATTTAGGTTCAAATACCTTAACAGGTGGTGTAGGAAATGATGTATTTGTCTTCCAACAAAACTCCGGTTCATTACAACTATCTAAGACTAATATTATAACTGACTTTACTATCGGTCAAGATCAGATTCAGCTTCAGGGTATTTTAGTTAGTGATATTGACTTTAAAGATAATGGTTCAGGGGGTACAATTCTCCAAAATAAACAAACCCTTGAAATTCTTGCAATTCTTCAAGGGGTTAACAGCAGTAATGTTGATGAAAGTATATTAGTGTCTGATGTTCAAGAACCAGAACCAACACCAGCACCGAGTCCAACTCCGACACCACAACCCACACCCACACCCAGTCCCAGTCCAACACCCACACCACCACCAACACCCACACCCACACCCAGTCCGACA
>JBMDYE010000478.1:0-24209 GCA_048595135.1 Planktothrix sp.
GGCGGTAACAACTTCTCGTTCTTTAATTTCATCGAGGTGTTTATCCCGCTCGTTTTTATCGAAGTCGTAGTGTTGTAAAACTTGTTTAACAGGTTCTTGAACGCGATCGCGAATAAACTGAACTAAAACCGGATCATCTTGCGGTGGTTCCCCCACATCCAGGGTAATGCCCATTTCCTCCATTAATTCTTGTTGCGCTTTGATCAGATCACAAACCGCTTCATACCCAAAATCAATTGCTTCGATGATATCTTGTTCGGGGAGTTGGTTGGCGCCTGCTTCCACCATCACCACTCCATCGGGGGAACCTGCGACGACTAAATC
Source organism: Planktothrix sp. (assembly GCA_048595135.1). Taxonomy (GTDB): domain Bacteria; phylum Cyanobacteriota; class Cyanobacteriia; order Cyanobacteriales; family Microcoleaceae; genus JBMDYE01. Next base: position 325 of record JBMDYE010000478.1, read on the forward strand.
TAAATCCCCATTTTTGACTTCTCGGTAGGTGGGATTGATAATAAAGTCATCTCCGACTAAACCCACCCGTACCGCAGCCATTGGGCCAAAGAAGGGAATTCTTGCTAAAATGACGGCAACTGATGCCCCGGTTACGGCTAACACATCCGGTGGCACTTGTTCATCCATTGACAGGGTTGTTGCCACAATTTGAATATCATCGCGCACCCAATCGGGAATTAAGGGACGTAACGGACGGTCAATCAAACGACTGGTTAACGTCACGCGATCCGGTGGACGTCCTTCCCGACGCAGGAATCCTCCTGGAATCCGACCGCCTGCATACAACCGTTCTTCATAGTCTACTAACAACGGCAGAAAATCTACACCGGGTCTTCCTTCCGCACGAGTCGCTGTCACCAAAACAGACGTATCTCCTGACTCGATTAAAACTGCTCCACCTGCCTGTGGTGCGAGTAACCCAATCTTGAGTCGAATATCCCGTCCATCAAAGGATATTGACTTATTAATCTCTTCCATGTATTTTATCTTCCTTCTTCTTCCACGATTCTCTCTCTGTGGCCATCGTAACACGGTGATTTTAGACCCGACTAGGCTAAAATTCATCGGTCGGGAGCGTTTGTTTAGGAATAAACGACCTTTTCACCCCTAGAGAGAGTTTTCAACTTGAACTGCGGTTTGCTGCTCTCTGATTTGAGAAACCAACGGTTCAGTTTTTTATTATAGTTGCTGATAATGTCCTTGAATTAGATTGGGATCAGGAAATCTTGCCTTCAGACAAGACGGTAACTCGGTCTGAGCCGTCTGATCTCTTGTCTCTATCGATGGTTGAAATTCCGTATCCTCTTATCAATAAGATTAATTAACAAATCAGATTGTCATCATAAAGTTCAGGTGCGATCGCTCAATCGGTGAGGATTTCTAGGGAAAAACTATTAAAAATTATAACATTTAATTAAGTTATTATGAAAATTAAAGTTAAAAATCTTGGAGTTTTAAAGCAGGCTGAATTTACCCTGGGAGATTTAACCATTTTGTGTGGGGGCAATAATACGGGTAAAACTTATGCCACCTATGCGTTATTTGGCTTTTTATCAACTTGGAAACAAACGTTTTCGTTTGAAATTAATGATGACAAAATTGAGCAACTTTTAAATAATGGGGTTATTGATATTGATATTCAAGACTATATTAAACAGTCTGATCAGATTATTATTAAAGCCTGTCAAAACTATAGGCAACAATTACCTAAAATATTTGCAACCTCGAATCAAGTATTTAGAAAAACCGAGTTTCAAGTTGAAGCTGATATAAAAAATATTACGTTGAAACGCAAGTTTGAACTAACCATAGGTTCTACAAATACCGAAATGCTTTCAATGATTAAAAATGAAGATAGTGCGAAATTAATTATCACTTTATTATGGGGGGAAACAGAAAAAAACAAAATTCCTATTAATACTATAAAGCGGATCATAGATCATGTCCTAAAAGATATTATTTTTGCTCCCCTTTTCCCACGACCTTTCATTGCTAGTGCAGAGCGAACAGGAGTTTCTATTTTTCGTAAAGAGTTAAATTTTGAACGCGATCGCGTGCTTGAAGAAATAAACCAAGTCACTGATAATATCAATACAATCGAACTTTTACTAAAAAATTATAAAGATTACGCCCTACCCATTAAGAAAAATGTATATTTTATCCAAAAACTTGAAACCCTGAATAAAAATAATAGTTTTTTGGCTGAAAATCATCCTGATATATTAAATAATTTTGCTGATATTATTGGCGGTGAATACACAGTGACTCGCAACGATGAACTTTACTATACACCCAAAGGGAAACGGCTTAAGCTTTCTATGGATGAAAGCTCTAGTGCTGTCCGTTCTTTATTAGATATTGGTTTTTATCTAAGACATGAAGCGCAACCAGGGGATTTACTGATGGTAGATGAACCTGAACTTAATTTACACCCCGAAAATCAACGCCGTATTGCCCGTCTTTTTGCTCAATTAGTTAATCTGGGAATTAAGGTTTTTATCACAACCCATAGTGATTATATTCTAAAAGAATTGAATACTTTAATTATGCTTAACCAAGATAAACCCCATCTTAAACGAATTGCTGAAACAGAAGGTTATCGACCAGAAGAACTAATTGCTTATGATAAAATAAAAGTTTATATTGCAGAAGAAGCCTTCATTAAAATGGAGGGAAGTCAGAAAAAAATTAAATGTCCTACTTTAACCCCCGCAGAAATTAGCCCAGAACTGGGTATTGATGCTCGAAGTTTTGACCCCACTATTGAAACGATGAACCGAATTCAAGAAGCCATTGTCTGGGGTGCATAGGAATGTCTGATATTGATATTTTGAAAGAAATGATCAGACAAAGTGCTACCGTCCCCTTAGAAGATCACTACAACAAAAAGAAAGTTACACTCCGAGAACCTCCACCCGGAAACTATTCAGTTACAATTCATGGAATGCCTAACGAAGATGAGGTTATTATTATCAAAGTAGATACTTTTAACTCACCCTCTGGAATTTTTCAAGGAAATCAAGGAGAATGTAAACGGGCAGATTTTGTTATTATTGCTAATACTAATAGGCAAAAAGTAATTCTCTGTATTGAGATGAAAGCAGGGAAAGGAGGAGGGGAAGGAGAAATCATTCAACAACTGAAAGGGGCACAGTGTTTTGTGGCTTATTGTCGAGAAATTGGTCAGTTATTTTGGAATCAGAAAAATTTTCTAAAAGATTATGAATATCGTTTTATTAGTATTAAAAATATTAGTATTTCTAAGAAACCGTCACGGATTAAACCCATTATTCATGATCGTCCCGATAAAATGCTAAAAATTAGCTCTCCCCAACACCTTGAATTTAATCACTTAATTTAAAATGAATCCCTTAAAATAATCCTCAAATTCCTACAATACTTTTTAGTTTTAATAAAATCTCTAACTTAAAAAGTATGTTTTAACGAATAAAGACACATATAATCAATACAGGATAGTTGCAGGTTGACGAAATGGCAATTTTACATGGAAGTTGGTGCATTACACAGAATCAGTCTTTCTTCCTTTGGGGAGAAACCTGGCGACGTGTCACGTCCGAGTCCTTGACTTCAGAACGGATTCTTTCTTATCCCTTTGCTTTAAACGAGACAGAACTCTTAACTCAACCTGTTTTACAAAATATTAAGTTATCAGACATTGCACCTCATCTTCTCTCTCAGAAAATTGTAGCCCTCCCAACGGAACTTTCTGACACAGCAGAAGAACTCACGCCCATTTATTCTGCTGCAACAAATCCTCCTCAATCCTATCTTTATCCTTGGCAAATTACAGGAATTTGTCTGAATCCTAAACAAACTTTTCAATTTCTTCAATCTCTCCCCTTAAATACCGTGACAACAACCGATTCTCCGCTGGGAGAAGATTTACGGTTTTGGTCTTATCTTGCCCGTTGGAGTTTAGATTTACTGGCGCGTTGTAAATTTTTACCGGGGTTAAAATTACTAAAAAATGGAAATGCGATCGCCCAATGGCAACCCCTTCTTGATAGTGCTATTGATCAAGCGCGATTATTACGATTTGCTAAACAAATGCCAACGATTTGTCGAATGGTTCAGGAGGCAGAATCTAACCATTTAGCGATTAATTTTCCTGACTCTCCCCAGGATATTATTATTAACTTTTTAGGGGCAATGATTGATAGTCAAGTTAGACAAGTTGCTCAAGAAACGGAAAAGAAAGCTTTATCTAATTCTACCTTATTACCTGCTAATATTCAAGCTTGGTTACAAGGGCTAAGTCGAGAATCAACAATTATTGAGGCAGATTATTCCGACTTACAACCGTTAGAAAAAACTCTCAAAACTTGGACTTCTCCCCTTCAACAGTCCCTCACAGGACAAAATTTATTTTCTACGGCTTTTCGGCTACATCCGCCTTTAGAAGGCACAAAAAATTGGCAGTTAGATTATTGTTTGCAGGCGATTGATCAGCCGGAATTTATTGTGGATGCCAGTATTGTTTGGAATCATCCGGTAGAATCGTTTTTTTATCAAGGCAGAATCATTAAAAATCCTCAAGAAACCTTTTTAAAAGGATTAGGATTAGCCTCTAAATTATATCCCATTCTTGAGCCGAGTTTACAGGAATCTCGCCCTCAATCTTGTTATTTAACCCCCTTACAAGCTTATGAATTTATTAAAAGTTATGCTTGGCGATTTATCGATAGTGGGTTAGGCGTGATTTTACCCGATAGTTTAGCCCAAAAAGACGGGTTTGCGAGTCGGTTAGGGTTAAGTATTCGCGCCGAAACACCGAAGTTAAAAACAACAGAACGCTTAGGATTAAAAAGTTTACTGAATTTTAAATGGCAATTATCCATTGGCGGACAAACGATTACAAAAGCGGAATTTGATCGGTTAGTGGCGAAAGAAAGTCCGTTAGTGGAAATTAATGGGGAATGGGTAGAACTTCGCGACTCGGATATTAAAGCGGCGAAGACATTTTTTAGTCAACGAAAAGATGAAATGACCTTAAGTTTAGAAGATGCGTTACGCTTATCAACCGGAGATACCCAAATTATTGAAAAATTACCCGTGGTTAACTTTGAAGCGGGGGGAAAACTGCAAGAGTTATTAAATGCGTTAACGAATAATCGCAGTTTAGAACCCATTCCCACCCCTAAACAATTTAAAGGAGAATTACGACCTTATCAAGCGAGGGGTGCGGGATGGTTATCCTTCCTGGAACAATGGGGGTTAGGCGCTTGTTTAGCGGATGATATGGGGTTAGGAAAAACCATTGAATTTATTGCGTTTTTACTACATTTGCAAGAACAAAATAGTTTAGAACATCCGATTTTATTAGTTTGTCCGACATCGGTTTTAGGCAATTGGGAACGTGAAGTTAAACGGTTTAGTTCGACCTTAAATGTGATTGTTCATCACGGTGATAAACGTCCGAAAGGGAAAAATTTTGCTAAAGCAGTTCAGGATAAACAGTTAGTGATTACCAGTTATCCTTTAACGTTTAGAGATGAAAAGGAACTGCAAAGTGTAACTTGGCAAGGGGTGGTGTTAGATGAAGCGCAAAATATTAAAAATCCCGATGCAAAACAATCGAAAACCGTTAGAAATTTAACGGCTAATTTTAAAATTGCATTAACCGGAACTCCGGTGGAAAATCGGTTATCAGAATTATGGTCTATTATGGATTTTTTAAACCCAGGATATTTAGGACAAAAACCATTTTTTCAACGGCGGTTTGCAGTTCCCATTGAAAAATATGGGGATACGGATTCTTTGAAAATATTGCGATCGCTTGTTCAACCGTTTATTTTACGGCGTCTGAAAAGCGATAAAGATATTATTCAAGATTTACCAGAAAAACAGGAAAATACCGTATTTTGTCCGTTATCGACTGAACAAGCTAAACTTTATCAAAAAATCGTTGATGACTCGTTAGGAAAAATTGATGATGCACAGGGAATACAACGGCGAGGAATGATTTTAGCGTTATTAGTTAAACTCAAACAAGTTTGCAATCATCCGGTTTTAGCTGAAGCAAAAACGAGCAAAAAAGAATCATATTCTAGTTTAATTAAAGCTCAATCTTCGGGGAAATTACAACGGTTAACGGAAATGTTGGAGGAGATTTTAGCAGAAGGCGACCGTACCTTAATTTTTACACAATTTGCAGAATGGGGAAAACTATTACAACCCTATTTAGAACAAGAATTTAATCGAGAAATACTATTTTTATATGGAAGTACCCGCAAAAATCAACGGGAAGAAATGATTGATCGGTTTCAACATGACCCCCAGGGGCCACCGATTATGATATTATCGTTAAAAGCGGGAGGCGTGGGATTAAATTTAACCCGTGCGAATCATGTTTTTCACTTTGATCGATGGTGGAACCCAGCGGTGGAAAATCAAGCAACCGATCGCGTTTTTAGAATTGGTCAAACTCGCAATGTACAAGTACATAAATTTGTGTGTACGGGGACATTAGAAGAAAAAATTCATGATTTGATTGAAAGTAAAAAAGCCTTAGCAGAACAGGTGGTTAGTGCTGGGGAAGATTGGTTAACGGAATTGGATACTGATCAACTTAGAAATTTATTAATATTAGATCGGAATGCTGTTATTGATGAAGAAGCTTCGTAGAAAATTATCCTATTTTTTAACAATAGAATTAGGAATAATCCTATTTTAAGTTAATTGTTAAGAAACTCAATCTAGGGCGGGAGAACCCCGCCCCTACAAATAGACAGGAGGATAGTATGAATAGTAATCAGGAATGGTGGTCACAACAATGGCTGGATTTATTAGATAAATATCGGTTTAAAAAACGCTTAGAACGGGCGCGAAATTATGCCCGACAGGGGAATGTTTTAAGGATTGATTTTACTGAACAAAAAGTTTTAGCTCAAGTTCAGGGAACCCAACCAGAACCTTATGAAGTATCGCTTTGGTTAGATACGTTTAGTGATGAAGAATGGGGTTATATTATTGAAACCTTATCCCAACGGGCTATTTTTTCAGCTAAATTATTAGCAGGAGAAATGCCGCAGGATATTGAAGATGTTTTTGCGGCGAATGGGTTAAGGTTATTTCCCTTTAAGCTCGATGATGTGCATTCTCGCTGTAGTTGTCCTGACAAAGCCAACCCCTGTAAACATATTGGCGCGGTTTATTATCGGTTAGGCGATCGCTTTAGTGAAGATCCGTTTGTGTTATTTCAATTACGGGGACGCACTCAGCAACAAATTATTACTGCGTTACGACAACTTCGCAGTCAAACGGAGGAAAATGTTGAACCCAAAACACAGGAAGAAACAACCATTAAACTTAATTCTGATGTTCCAAAGATTGAACAATTTTGGAATTATTCTGAACAGTTAGAATCTTCTTTAGTGGTGATTACACCGCCACCGAGTAGCGAAACGGTTTTAGATGTTTTAGGCGCGATTCCCTTAGCACCTGTCGCCGCTACGGCTACCAGTCCTAACCGTTCTGCTTCATCGGAAATTGATGTGGTGATGCAATACTTAGAAACGATTTATCAAAATGTCAGTCAGCAAGCAGTTTTAACCGCACTAAATCGAGACGGATAAAACAAAAGACAAGAAGAACAATATTAGCTCGGTCTTCTTGTCTTTTGGTTGTTTTGTGGTTGTGTGTGTTATTCGACAACACCACCAGCGGCTTGTAAACGCGCTCTAGCCCGTTTGACAGCTTTTTCGGCTTTCATTTTATCGCCAGAAGAACCATTTTCAGCCGCAGCGAATGCTTCTTGCGCTTGGCTATAAGCAGTCCGCGCCGTTTCTAAATTAATGGTGTCACCCCGTTCTGCGCCGTTGACGAGAATGGTGACTTCATTGGCTTCAACTTCTGCAAAACCGCCCATCACAGCAATGGGAGTCCATTGATTTTTCTTAGCAACTCGCATCACCCCGATATCCAAAGCGGTTAATAGGGGAGCGTGACCCGACAGAATACCCAGTTGACCTGTGGTACTCGGAAGAATCACTTCATCAGCTTGGTCATCCCAGACTGTCCGATCTGGGGCGATTACACGCACAGTTAATGTCATTTGTCAAGTGTTAATATTTTTAGAGTTAATCCGCTAATCGTTGTGTTCGTCGTGGGGGCTTGTGTCCTGTTCCGCCCTCACCACAAACACCGTAGGGGCGGGGTTTTCCCGCCCTCACCCCAACCGAAAATTAGCCTTTCAGTTTTTCAGCTTTGGCGATCACTTGATCGATGTCACCAACCATGTAGAAGGCTTGTTCGGGCAGATCATCTAATTCTCCAGCCAGAATCATGTTGAACCCTTTGATGGTTTTTTCCAGGGTCACATACTGACCGGGAGATCCGGTGAACACTTCCGCCACGAAGAACGGTTGAGACAGGAATTTCTCAATCTTACGAGCGCGAGCAACGGTTAAACGGTCTTCTTCAGACAGTTCATCTAACCCCAGAATTGCAATAATATCTTGCAGTTCTTTGTAGCGTTGCAGGGTAGCTTGGACAGCACGGGCGGTGTTATAGTGTTCGTCACCGACAATACCGGGCTGTAACATGGTGGAAGTCGAACCCAGGGGATCAACCGCCGGATAAATCCCTTTAGAGGCTAAACCCCGTGATAACACGGTGGTTGCGTCTAAGTGAGCGAAGGTGGTGGCAGGTGCAGGGTCGGTTAAGTCGTCCGCAGGCACGTAAACCGCTTGAATAGAAGTAATAGATCCTTCGGTAGTGGAGGTGATGCGTTCTTGCAGTTCACCCATTTCTGTACCGAGGGTGGGTTGATATCCCACAGCAGAAGGCATCCGACCTAACAGCGCGGACACTTCAGAACCCGCTTGCACAAATCGGAAAATGTTGTCGATGAACAGCAGCACGTCTTGTTTGCTGACATCCCGGAAGTATTCGGCCATCGTTAACGCAGACAGACCCACCCGCATTCTAGCTCCGGGGGGTTCGTTCATCTGACCGTAGACCAGCGCCACTTTAGACTGGGTGAGATCTTCGGTATTAATCACCCCAGACTCGATCATTTCATTATAAAGGTCGTTCCCTTCGCGGGTTCGTTCACCCACACCCCCAAACACGGATACACCCCCGTGAGCTTTGGCGATGTTGTTAATCAGTTCCATAATAATAACGGTTTTGCCGACTCCGGCTCCACCGAACAGACCAATTTTACCCCCCCGACGATAGGGCGCTAACAGGTCTACCACTTTAATCCCCGTTTCAAACACGGAGGGTTTGGTTTCTAATTGCGTAAAGGCAGGAGCCGGACGGTGAATGGAAGAGGTTTCTTGGGTTTGAACCGGGCCAAAGTTATCAACCGGATCACCCACCACGTTAAAAATCCGTCCCAGGGTTGCAGGGCCAACGGGAACGCTGATCGGAGCGCCAGTATCGACAACTTCCATCCCACGCACTAAACCATCGGTGGTACTCATGGAGACGGAACGGATTTGGCCGTCCCCTAAGAGTTGTTGAACTTCACAAACGACAGAAACTTCTTGACCAATTTCGTTTTTACCACTGATTTTTAAAGCGTTGTAGATTTCCGGCAAGTGTCCGCTCGGAAACTTCACGTCTACAACGGGGCCAATGATTTGAGTAATGTAGCCTACGTTTGTTTTTTCTGCGGTGCTGACCATGTTTTGCCTATGGGTTAATAGAAGTCACTTCCGAGTTCATGCCTCTAGGGGTCATTCGGGATCGGAAAGCTTTAGAAGAATTTAATATTGCCATCTTTTAGGGTATCACTGAAGAGTCACTATTTTTCAGTCACCAGTCATCAGTCATCAGTCATCAGTCAGTAGAGACGCGCCGGGGCGGAGCCATGCCGATAGGCTTTTGGCGCGTCTGTACCCAGTCATCAGTCACGCCTTCGTAGGGGCGGGATCTTTCGGGCAGATATTTATGATAAAAACCGATAAGCTATCGAACGAATGCTTCGCCTAACGGCAGGCTCCGCCAACGCCCGTACCCAGTCATCAGTTAGTAGGGGGGGTTCTCCCGCCCAGACCGAGTAACCCGTCATCAGTGATCAAGTTTTGATTCTTTTGACTCCTGACTGGTGACTGAGCTTGTCGAAGTGCTAACTTCTGATTCCTGGGTTTTGGGTTTTTTGAGGGGTTCGGGTTTAACAGTTGGGAGTTGTTCTGTTTTGGTTTCTTGAACGGGTTCGGGTTCAACTTCTGGCGTCGGTTTTGCGGGTTCAGGATCAACTAAGGCTTTTTGTTTGACTCGACGGATGGGTAAATTCGCGACTAATGCAGTCGCACGATTATCGCTTTCTAAATTAAATTCTGAGTCCTCGGTGTCAATTTCCACATAGCGAGACACCACTTCTAAGATTTCTTTTCGCATTGCTTCCACCATATCGGCGGATAAATCAGCCCGGTCGTGAGCTAAAACTAATTTGAGGCGCTGTTTAGCGGCTTCGCGGCTGCTTTGGTTGCCACGGGGAAACAGTCGTTCTAAAAGTTCATTGAGTTTCATGGGGGTAGTTGCGGTTAGGAATGGGTAGGAAGACAATCTGAATCAACAGCAAGGGGAAAACAACCTAATTCATCAGAAAGATTACTTTTTAGAAGAAAAGAATCGACGTAATTTCGCAAAAAATCCTTCGGGGGCCGGATTAAGATCTAGAAAAGACACTTTTTCCCCTTCCACCCGACGCGCAATATTATTAAAAGCGGTAGCAGCGTTAGAGGGATTTTCACCTAATACCAGGGGTTCTCCTTTATTCGTGGAAACAATCACGCTTTCATCATCAGGAACTACCCCAATTAAAGGAATGGCTAAAATTTCTTGCACATCCTGCACCGACATCATATCGTTGGCTTCCACCATTGCAGGTTTTATTCGATTAATTAATAAGCGAATATTTTTCACCGAATTTGCTTCTAATAATCCAATTACTCGGTCAGCATCTCTAACCGCCGACACTTCTGGAGTCGTGACAATAATTGCTTCTTTTGCAGGCGCGATCGCATTTTGAAAACCTTGTTCAATTCCCGCCGGACAATCAATTAATATATAATCATATTTATCTTCTAATAACCCGACTAATTGTTTCATTTGTTCGGGTGTCACCGCTTCTTTCATCCGGTTTTGTGCCGCAGGTAATAACACTAACCGAGATTGACGTTTATCTTTCACTAACGCTTGTTCTAAGCGACATTCTCCCGATAACACTTCCATTGCGGTATAAACAATTCGATTTTCTAACCCCAATAGTAAATCTAAATTTCTTAATCCAAAATCGGCATCAATCACCACAACTTGATGACCCCGTTGTGCGAGAGCCATTCCTAAATTAGCGGTACAGGTGGTTTTCCCCACCCCTCCTTTTCCAGAAGTAATTACAATAATACGATTCATATTAAAAAATAGGCAGTGTGTAAGTTTAAGTAGAAGGCAGAAGGTAGGAGGCAGGAGGCAGAAGGCAGAATTAAGAATTAAGAATTAAGAATTAAGAATTAAGAATAAGAGAACTATTCTTCTTTCCTTATTCCTTGTTCCTTGTTTCTTTATCCTACATGACCGTTGAGATTCAATCTACGGATGCGAGTAATAGGGTTTTGGCTTTCCCCATTTCTGAAGCGGGACTGATGCGGATGCCTTGGGGGGTGATATAGGCCACTTCAGGATAAAACTGTTCGGGATGGGTTTCTGGCCCCCTGGCGACTTGGTTCGCAATCCGAATTAAGGTGGGTTCCATCTGCAATGCCATCACCCGACTTTCAGGATTTCCCTTAGCGCCTGCGTGAACATTTCCCCGCAACCGTCCCCAAATCACAATATCGCCATCGGCAATAATGGAACTACCAGGATTCACGTCCCCAACAATCACAATGGTTCCTGGGTGACGAATATCAACCCCAGAGCGAACTGTCATTTTCAGATATAACGGTTCTGCGAGTAACGGGGTGGCGGGTTCAGGGTTGGGTTGGGTGAGAGTTTCCCGTTCTCCCTCTTGATCAACCGAATATCCAGCCGTCGCGGCGGCGACGGCGGTTTGACGGCGACAGGTTTTTACCCGTTTGAGGTGTAGTTGTGCTTCTGCTAACGCTTCTGCGAGATTTTGCAGTTGGCGGGTATCGAGTAAGCGATTTTCGGCGATTAAATAAACATCGGTGTTCGGTTGCCAAGCGTGTTCGCTGCCATTGATTCGATGTTTGATTTGTTGCCAAAGTTCCGACCATTGATGAGCAAGGTTCGGTTCTGCGTCGTCTCGGTTGACTTCGGGAGGCAAAAATAACAACAGATGTCCCTCTTCACTTTTAAACCGCACTTGCAGATTCGGATCAACCTCTACTGGTGGTGTGGTAGGCGACTCAGAGGAGGTTAACTCAGATTCTGTTGGCACAATCTCGGCGGTTGGGGTATCCAAAGTCATAAATACAATCTCGATTTGCAGACTCTTTCTATCAAGTAGCTTATTCTATCAGGACTCAGGCGAGAGAATACACAATTAAGGAAGCGGAATAAAGTCATAGCCGAACCCCGACCGATTTCCCGCTTCAATGGTAACGAGTTGTAAGGCTTGATTGCGATCGCCTGATGGTAAAAACCGAATCGTTCCCGTTGCTCCAGCTACTGAAAAATTCGGTTCAGAAAGCGTTTGTTGAATTCCGGTGCGGGTCGGATTAGTAGAGAGTGCTTTGATGAATACTTTTGTCGCATCATAAGCCATGGCGGTTCGCCAGTTTACCTCTCCTCCCCACCGTTGAATCGCTTGTTTAGAAAAGGCAGAATTATCGGTTGCTAAAATATGCCAAGGAATGGCAATCACCATTCCCGTTGCATCACTACCAACTTTTAAGGTTTCCGGTTTATATACGCTATCTCCTCCTAATATGGGTAATTGTCTTCGGTTGGCGCGCACCACTTGTAACGCTGGTTCTAAAGTAGAAGAATCGGGCGTTAAAATAATCGCTTCCGCCCCTTGTTGACGAGCGACTTCTAAGGCTTTGATGCCATTAAAATTCGGTTGCGATAAATCAAAGGCAGTGACAACTTCTCCCCCATCTCCCGTGAATGCGGTGGTAAATTCAGTTTGTAATGAGTTACTATAATCATTTAAACGGTTATAAAAAATAACGGCTTTTTTCAGATTTAATTGATTGAGTAAATATCGCGCTAAGGTGCTACCAGAAAAGCGATCGCTCGGAACGGTTCTAAAAATATAATGACCTGCATTCGTAATTTGCGTGGAGGTACTGGTGGGAGAAATTAAGACTAATTGCCCTGATTCATAGATGGGGGCTGTCGCTAACGTTGCATCACTGCCAAAATTCCCAATTACTCCTAAGATTTCTGGAGTATTGACAAACGTTTTAGCGATCGCCTGGGCTAACTCAGGATTATTACTATCGTTGGCAATAATAACCTTTAACCCCTGATTATTAATCCCGCCCGTTGCATTCACTTCCTCCTGGGCTTGAGCCACACCCCTTAAAATTTCCTGAGCCGAATTAACCGAGGTTCCAATTGGTAAAGAAACGGCTAGGGTATAAGCACTTTGATTATTTTGGAGAATTTGAGCATTATTTTTATAGATCAACGCTTCGGGGTCATTTCTATTTTGCTGTAACGCTTGATTAAATCGTTGAACGGCTTCTGAATATTGACCCGATCTAAAAGCAGAAGCTCCCGCTTGTTTTAATTCTAAATTTCCTGCCGGAATTAATACCTTTTCCCCTAGGCTGATATTTGTTTGAATCTGGTTTTCCGATAAATTTCCAGACGAGTTAACCGAGCCATTCTCCGCTGGCGTTGTCGGATTCATCGGATTTTGACTCCGAAACCCAGGCGATTTTGAAACGAAAAAATAACCGAGTCCCAATAAACCCGCCGTAATCAATAACGCTAAAACTAAGATTAAAGATTCCTTCTTTTGAGACATTTTAAAGGATTTGCATGAATTAAGAAGATAACCGCCTGACGAAACTGTTGATGATTATATCTTCCCAAGTCGTTAACCGTCAGCCAACTTCTGTTCAGTTTGCTTTTCTCGTCGGGACTCTCCATAAAATAAGTTTTATCAATTAATCTCTTAATTTTGTTTTGATATTTTAAAGATTGTCATAAAATTATGACTTTAGATTGAGAATTTCTCTCAAATAGTTGACGGAATCATCGGGGTTCTGGTAGACTTAAGAAAACAGCACCCAAGGGGTTATTGTGTCTACCCATCAAAATGCCTTCTGGAAGTCCGATGCTGTCGTGAAATATCACGGTTTCCAGACCAAATTTCCCTAACGCGATCGCAAATTTTTCAGCAAAAACCGCAACCTTCAAAACCCCCTCTTGACAAAATACTTACTTTATGCAGGTCTAAGCAACCCGAAAAAGCGACCCTGTTATTGAATATTAATAAAACCAATTTTTTCCAATAAATCTTGACCTTGACGAGTTAAGAGCATTTGACTGTAAGCAATTCCCGCTTGTTGTTCAATTTGATTATTTTGTTTAACAATAACAAATAAACGACGGGTGAGGGGATATTGGTTATTCTGAAAAACCGCCGTATTAATTTGATTGCGTTGTTGCGGACAAGCTTCTGGCGGAACTAACGGTTCTTGATATGGGGCGATTATTTCCCCAGAATCCAATTGAATCGCTAACGGTTTAATCGTACATTGATCAACCACTTCTGGCGCCGACGCATAATAAATTGCTCCTGGATTATTACTCACGGCTCTTAACGCTTCTGTAGTAGTTCCTAATAATTTTACCGATTTGGCTAACGGTTGACCGTTTAATACATTTTCAATAAAAAATTCCGTTGTTCCTCCCGCTTCTAAACTCCGAGAATAGGCAACAACAGGTAAATTTTCGCCGCCGAGTTGACTCCAATTCGTAACTTTTCCGGTATAAATATCTTGAAGCTGACTCAGAGTTAAAGCAGGTAACGTGAAACGGGGATGAACTGCAACCACAATTGCATCAACCGCTACGGGAATTTCTTGTAAAGTGAATCCTTGCTGTTGCGCTGTTTGATATTCAGAGGCTTGAATAGGACGAGAAGATTCTACAAAAGTGATTTGATTATTGATTAACATTTCGATTCCGGTACCGGAACCTGGGGTTTGGTTAGGCGGTTGAGTATATTGCAGTTTAAATTGGGGAAAAACCGCTTGAATAACCGGATTAATTTCTTTGCGAATCGGCGCCCAAGTGGTACTTCCCCCATAATAAAAGATTCCTTTAGGAACGTTAGGAACTTGAGCAAGGGTTTCTAAACTTGTTGGGGGTTGTTGGGTAGAAGGGGGAGCATTGGGGGTAGAACTGGATTTAAAAATTTCACTGATATTAAATTTCTGGGTGATGAGCCATAGTCCCCCTGATAACAGGGTTAATGTGATCAATAAAGCGAGGATTAAAACGGTTGTGTCTTTTTTTTGAGCCATGATTTTCCGTCATCAGTCATCAGTTGTAGGGGCGGGGTTTTCCCACCCCAACCCAGTAATTACAACCGAAAGAATTTTATAGGATACGGGATAGGATAATATAAACTAACCGGAATAAGGCGGCGGTGGCAATACTGACTAAACCAATAGCAATGGGGAAGAGCAGAATATTAACGGATAATCCGGCGCGTAAAACGGGAAAAAACCATAATAAAGCTAAAGAAATTCCGGTGATTGCCACTAAATCAAAATTCTCAATCCAGCGCCGAGTTTGAGCAAAAATTAAACCTCCTAATAGCATAACTCCAATCCCCAAAACGAGAAGAGGGGTTTTTGTTAAACTATATAAAATAATTCCTAAAGCAGTGGCTTGAAATCCTGTAAATCCTGCTCCGATTAAAAATTTTACGGTGGGAAAAGGAGGAGAAGCAATAACCGGAGGCGGTGACGGAGAAGAAGGAATGGGGGTAGGTTGCAGTTGAGTTTGGGGATTTAAGGCAGTTAAAATTTGGGAAGCGGAACCAAAGCGATCGCTCGGTGTGGGTAATAACATTTGATCAAAAATAGAACCCAACGCATCAGAAACCGAAACAAATTGTCTCCAAATCCATTGATTCGTATAACTATTATATAAATCTTGGGGATCTTTTCCCGTTAATAAGACTAAACAAGTGACCGCTAAGGCATATAAATCTGTCGAGGGGAAAACGCTATATCCCCGCATTTGTTCAGGGGGTGCAAACCCTAGAGAATAAATTCCCGTTGAGGCTTGACCCGCATTTTGAGTCACCTGTTTAACTGCACCAAAATCTAATAAATACAGTTTATTTTGGCGATCGCGCATAATATTAGAAGGTTTAATATCGCGATGAATAACCTCCTGATCATGAACAAATTGTAGAATTTTTAAGATTTCTTGTAAGACTTCTCGCACTTCGGCTTCTGAAAAGGTGCCTTTAGTGGCCAGTTCGGTTTCTAAATTTTCCCCATTAATATATTCCTGAACCATATAAAAAAACTGCTGGGGTTTTGATGAATGCCATCCGGGGACTTCTAAGGGAAAATAAGCGAATAAATCAGGAATTTGGGGATGTTGGTTGCCTAATTGTTCTAAGACATGAGCTTCCCGTTCAAATAAGGCGAGGGCGGTAGCGAGTTGTTGGGAATCTAAATCACGGGAGGGTTGAAATTGTTTGACAACACAAGCTTTTAAGGTGGGAGAACGGCGATCACGAGCTAAAAATGCCGCCCCAAATCCGCCTTTTCCTAATAATCGTTCCGGTAAATAGCGATGATCTAAAATTAACGGCATTCCACAGGTTGTACAATATTTTTGCTGCACAGTTTTGAGAAGACTCAGATCATCTAAATCGGTAAAACTGTTCCGGTCAGCACCAGGACAACTGGGACGCGTGCAGTAAAGTTTCATAAAGTAGGGAACAGGGAATGAAGAATTAAGAATTAAGAGGCTCAAGCAGCGTCCTGTGCGTAGCACGTCAGGATCTGAATTAAGAATTCAGAATGAGTAAAAGGGGACTATTCTTTTTTCTGTTTTCCTTAATTTAATATTCCCCGGAATTTTCATCAGGAAAAGACCACCCTGGGGAAAACTCGTCAGGGGAAAAGGTTTTTTCTAAGGGTAAGGGAGAAAGTTGATGGGTATCCAAGCTCCAATTCTCCGGTGCAAATTGGGGGAGAATATCCCGACTAAACGCTTCTGCGGCTTTGGACTGATAGCGATTGGGATTGACAATCACCGATAACATTCGTTTAATAAGCACCCCCTCAATGACCACCTGATGTAACACTCCGGTTTGTAATTCTTTCTCAATGGCAGACGTGGAAACAAAGGCAACCCCTAATCCGGCTTGTACGGTATTTTTAATCGCTTCAATAGAATTTAACTCCATTTCCGTTTTTAAGCGACGCGGATCAATTTCATGACGCATTAAGACTTGATCAATCACTTTGCGGATGGTGGATTGAGAATCTAAAGCAATAAATTGTAGTTTATACAAATCTTCTTTTTGAATGGTATGTAATTTGGCTAACGGATGGGAGGCGGGTAAAATTAAGGCAAATTCATCTTCAATATAAGGTTGAATCGTTAAGGAACTTTGCAACTCCGTGGGAATTTCGCCGCCAATAATCGCTAAATCAATTTGTCCGTTGGCAACACTCCAAGCGGTGCGACGGGTGGAATGAACGTGTAACTGGACGGACACATCCGGGTATTTTTGCCGAAATAACCCAATCATTCGGGGTAACAAATAGGTTCCTGTCGTTTGAGAAGCGCCAACAATTAAAGTTCCCCCTTGGAGGTTCTGCAAATCGTCAATCGCGCGACAGGTTTCCTGACATAAACTCAGAATTTTTTCACCATAGCTGAGGAGAAGATGTCCAGCTTCCGTTAGTTTCGCACGGCGTCCGCCTCGGTCAAATAAAGGAACACCTAATTGCCGTTCTAAATTTTGCACCTGTAAACTAATCGCAGGCTGAGAAACATATAAACTATCCGCAGCCCGTTTAAAACTGCCCTCAGCCGCAATGGCTTTAAGAATGCGTAACTGATCTAACGTAAATGGGACATCTGACATTGTTGGGAAGAGGTAGAGAGGATAAACTGTTGGGAATTGTGAGGGACTATCCGCTTGATCTGACCCTTGTTAATCCGATAAGGGCAGATGGGTATAGTCAGATTGCAGGGGAATATCAATGCTATGTTCGTTGAAATTGGGGCTAGCAAATTTGGGTAAAATTTCATGACTAAACGCTTCTGCCGCTTTTGAGCGATAACGATTGGGATTATAAATTACCGATAACGTCCGTTTCACAATCACCTGATCAATTTTAACGCTTTGGAGAACCCCCATTTGTAACTCTTTTTCAATGGCAGAGGTGGAAACAAAAGCCACCCCTAATCCAGATTGAACGGCATTTTTAATCGCTTCAATGGAACTGAGTTCCATCTCTAACTTGAGTTGGTTCGTCTCAATGCCAGACCGGGTTAATACTTGATCAATGACCTTCCGAATCGTCGATTGAGAATCGAGAGTAATAAAATTGAGTTGATATAAATCTTCTTTGGCAATGGTTTCTCGTCCCGCAAACGGATGGGAGGGGGAGGTAATTAACGACAGTTCATCCTCCGCATAGGGAACAATTTCTAACGCCTGGGTGAGTTCTGAGGAGACTTCCCCCCCGACAATCGCCAGATCAATTTGTCCATTGGCAACACTCCAAGCGGTGCGACGGGTGGAATGAACGTGTAACTGGACGGACACATCGGGATATTTTTGCCGAAATAACCCGATCATTCGGGGTAGCAGATAGGTTCCCGTTGTTTGGGAGGCTCCAATAATTAATGTTCCCCCCCGCAAGTTCTGTAAATCGTCAATGGCGCGACAAGTTTCTTGACACAGAGACAAAACTTTTTCACCATAACTAAGGAGCAGATGACCCGCTTCGGTGAGTTGGGCCCGACGTCCACCTCGATCAAATAACGGGACGTTTAACTGGCGCTCTAGGTTTTGCACCTGGAGACTAACGGCAGGTTGAGAAACGTATAAACTATCCGCTGCTCGCTTGAAACTGCCTTCAGCCGCAATGGCTTTAAGAATGCGTAACTGATCTAAAGTAAATGGAAGGTCAGACATATTCCTCAACCTCGAAAAAAGTAGAGAGCTTTATAAGAGTTAGGATTGGGGATCAAGTTCTTTCAGCATACTCTGGGATGATCTGTATTGGAATTAACTTTATTATCAATTGAGAAGAGGTAACAATGTCTGAGCATTGGCTGACTCCTAGCCATTTTGTGATTTTGGGCTTGTTGGTGGGGTTTGCGATCGCCCATAGTGGGTTAGCGGCGCTGCGACCTTGGGGAGAATCAAAAATTGGCGCTCGTCCTTATCGCATTTTATTCGCGCTGGTCAGTATCCCATTTGCCACCGTTCTGATTATCTACTTTTTTAATCACCGTTACGATGGGTTACAACTTTGGAATGTGCAGGGAGTTCCCGGAATTAAACCGCTAGTTTGGGGATTATCGGCAATTTCCTTTATTTTTCTGTATCCAGCCACGTTCAATTTACTAGAAATTGCGGCGATTGAGAAACCTGCGGTTCATTTGTATGAAACGGGAATTATTCGGATCAGCCGTCATCCCCAAATGGTGGGTCAAGTGATTTGGTGTATTGGTCATACCTTATGGTTAGGGACAACTTTTACCTTGTTGACTTCCATTGGCTTAGTGTTGCATCATTTATTTGCGGTTTGGCATGGGGACAGACGGTTATTAGCCCGGTATGGGGAAGCGTTTGAACTTGTCAAATCTCGTACCTCGGTTATTCCGTTTTTAGCGATCCTACAAGGTCGCCAAACCCTGAATTTGAAAGAGTTCGGTCGATGGGCTTATTTAGGAGTGGCGATTTTTGTGGTCTTACTATGGCAGGTTCATCCGCTATTAATTCGTGCCACAGGTAACGTAGACTGGTAGCATAAATTTAGGGATATAAAAACGTTCATTAATAAAATTTGAGAGATCATGCTGTTGTCTGTTAGTGAGCAGATGTTTACGCAAGAAGTTCTGGAAGCTTCTACCCCCGTTCTTGTTAATTTTTGGGCGCCTTGGTGTGGACTGTGTAAATTGATTGTGCCTCAACTGCGTCAGTTTCAAGACGACTGGCGAGGTCAAGTCAAGTTAGTGGCTGTTAATGCCGACCAAAGCTTAAAATTAGCAAGCACCTATCGTCTCAAAACCTTGCCAACTTTGATTTTATTTGATCAGGGTCAAGTCCTCTACCGTCTGGATCATTTTCACGGACGAGATGACTTACGGCGTACCCTCGACTCTTTCATGGTGAATCACCAAAAATACGAACAAACCCGTCAAACTCCGAAAGTTCTATCCTTGGAAGCTTGACGGGTTTTTTACAGTCACCAGTCATCAGTTATCAGTGATCAGTCATCCAATGAATTGATTATCTAAAAGTAGAGTGGCTTGATACCGCTTTTCCATCCGATCAAAAGGCATTTCGTTAAACCTTTCAATTGTTAAAGTAATTTTAGAGGGTTTTGATTCCGGCGCGATCGCTTCTTCTGCATTCCAGAGAACCAACCCCTAAATATTTATTCATCATGTCTAATTAACACCAGGTTTCCTTCAATAACATCGGTCGGAAGGGTTAAATCAGACGCCAGGAGTCAACAGAAAGAATAACGAAGAAGAAAATCATTGTCCCCTTGTCCCCTTGCCTCCTGCCTCCTTTTGAAGATTTCAGGAATTTTTACCCATAAGGTTGATCGGGTATGTCAAAATTATCAACAGTTTTGCTCAAACTCAATTAAGCCCTATAAAGTAGCGATTTGCTATGGAACCTCTATATCAATATGCCTGGTTAATTCCGGTGTTGCCCCTACTGGGCGCAACCCTGGTGGGCATTGGACTGATTTCCTTCAACAAAGCCACTAACAACTTGAGACAAATTTGCTCAACCTTTTTAGTGTCTTTGTCAGGTGCCTCAATGGTGTTGTCCTTTGCTGTTCTCTGGAGCCAACTCAACGGTCATCCCACCTACACGCAGATGCTGGAGTGGGCGGCAGCCGGAGACTTCAAACTGACAATGGGCTATACCATTGACCATCTCACGGCCGTGATGTTAGCCATTGTGACAACGGTGGCGTTCCTGGTCATGATCTACACCGATGGCTACATGGCCCATGACCCCGGATATGTGCGATTTTATGCGTACTTGAGTTTATTTAGTTCCTCGATGTTAGGGCTAGTGGTCTGCCCGAACCTGATTCAGGTTTATATTTTCTGGGAATTGGTAGGGATGTGTTCCTACCTGTTAGTCGGGTTCTGGTACGATCGCAAACCCGCCGCCGACGCCTGCCAAAAAGCCTTTGTCACCAACCGCGTCGGAGACTTTGGCTTACTGTTGGGGATGTTAGGCATTTATTGGGCGACCAATACCTTTGAATTTGACTTAATGGGAGAACGCTTAGAAACCCTTGTGGAAACGGGTTCTATCAGCGTCGCCTTAGCGAGTTTATTCGCCGTTTTAGTGTTCCTTGGCCCCGTTGCTAAGTCCGCCCAATTCCCCCTTCATGTTTGGCTACCGGATGCGATGGAAGGCCCCACTCCCATTTCTGCGTTAATTCACGCGGCAACAATGGTGGCGGCGGGGGTGTTCCTGGTCGCCCGGATGTATCCGGTGTTTGAAGGGCTACCTGCGGTGATGAACGTGATCGCCTTCACCGGATGCTTTACCGCCTTCTTAGGTGCTTCGATCGCCTTAACCCAAAATGACATTAAAAAAGGGTTAGCTTATTCCACCATTTCCCAACTTGGTTATATGGTGATGGCGATGGGCGTTGGGGCTTATAGTGCCGGATTATTCCACCTGATGACCCACGCTTATTTTAAAGCGATGTTATTCCTGTGTTCTGGTTCTGTGATTCACGGGATGGAAGCGGTGGTGGGTCATGATCCAGAACTCGCCCAAAATATGAAGATGATGGGGGGGTTACGGAAATATATGCCCGTGACATCTACCTGTTTCCTCATTGGAACTTTAGCTATTTGCGGAATTCCTCCCTTTGCCGGGTTCTGGTCAAAAGATGAAATTCTCAGTAGTGCCTTTGCGGCGAACCCCGCGTTGTGGTTGGTGGGTTGGTTAACGGCGGGAATGACCGCCTTCTATATGTTCAGAATGTATTTCATGACCTTTGAAGGCAAATTCCGGGGGAATGACACCACCATTCAAAAAAGCTTATTGGCAGAAGCCAGAGGCCCTCAATATGCTTTTGGCCCTGGGGCGATGAACCCGAAAGAACTCGATGATCATAGTCATGATCAGGGTCATAGCCATGAACCCCATGAGTCACCGATCACCATGACCTTACCGTTAATGCTGTTAGCGGTTCCTTCCGTCATTATCGGGTTTGTGGGAACCCCATTCAATAATTTGTTTGAACTGTTTGTTCATGCCCCAGGGGAAAGCGTTAAGGAAATTCAGGAACACCTGGCTGAATTTGACTTAACGGAATTTATCATTATGGGCGGATCTTCGGTCGGCATTGCTTTAATTGGCATTACCGTGGCATCGTTGATGTATTTGTCCGGCAAAATCGATCCGGCTGCGATCGCCCAAAAAGTCAAACCCCTTTACAACTTCTCCAAAAACAAATGGTATCTCGACGATATCAACGATCTGCTATTCGTCAAAGGCAGTCGTCGGTTAGCGCGGCAAGTCATGGAAGTGGACTATCGCGTTGTGGATGGCGCCGTTAACCTGACCGGGTTAGTCACCTTGATCACCGGGGAAGGGTTGAAATACTTAGAAAACGGTCGCGCCCAGTTCTACGCCCTGATCGTCTTCGTCGCCGTTCTCGGCTTCGTCGTATTCTCAGGCATCACCGGGTAGGATGAACTCTGCCCATCATTTTCTCAGACATCACAAGGTAGGATGGGCTCTGCCCATCATTCTCTCCTAAATCACCCAATTAATCGGGGAAAATAATCCAACTAACGATTGATTGATGGGCAGAGTTCATCCTACTAAATTAAGAAAGGTTAAATTTTTGTTCGAGTTTTAAATTCTTGTTTAACAATAGAAAATAAGAATTTAGATTGGAAAAAAATTGTTACCTTTCTTAGAACTTTACCAGAGGGAAGGTTAACAAATAGTTCTCCAATTTAAAGGATAACTAAGGTTAACTTTCCCTTTTTTGTTCTAAGTTCTGAATTCTAAAAATCGGGACTTCATTCATAGCATAAAACACCGCAACCAACCATTAAGAATTAAGACAAATGTTACTTAATTCTGACATCTAAGTTCTTCATTCATCGCTTGACTTATGGAAAATTTTCCTTGGTTAACAACCATTATTTTATTTCCGATTCTAGCAGCCTTGCTGATTCCCATTGTTCCCGATCAAGATGGGAAAACCGTTAGATGGTATGCCTTAATTGTGGCACTCATTGACTTTGCCATTATTATTTATGCCTTCAATACCGGATATGATTTCAGCAACTCCGGTTTGCAATTGGTTGAAAAGTATTCCTGGCTCCCGCAAATTGACTTGAAGTGGTCAGTGGGGGCAGATGGGTTATCGATGCCCTTAATTATTCTGACCGGATTTATCACCACCTTAGCGATTTTAGCCGCTTGGCCTGTCACCTTCAAACCGAAATTATTCTACTTCCTGATGTTGGCAATGTATGGCGGACAAATTGCCGTCTTTGCCGTTCAGGATATGTTGCTGTTCTTCCTGGTGTGGGAATTAGAATTAGTTCCGGTGTACCTAATTTTATCGATTTGGGGTGGGAAAAAACGCCTTTATGCGGCGACAAAATTCATTCTCTACACCGCAGGCGGTTCATTATTTATCCTCGTTGCTTCCCTAGCAATGGCGTTTTATGGCGATACCGTAACCTTCGATATGCAGGCGATCGCAGCCAAGAATTTTCCGGTGAATATGCAACTGCTGTTATATGGCGGTTTCTTAATTGCCTATGGGGTGAAATTGCCGATTTTCCCCCTCCATACTTGGTTGCCCGATGCTCACGGAGAAGCCACTGCGCCCGCCCATATGTTGCTGGCAGGAATTCTGCTGAAAATGGGGGGTTACGGCTTACTGAGAATGAATGCGGGAATGTTACCCGATGCCCATGCCAGTTTTGCGCCGATTTTAGTGATTTTGGGCGTGGTGAATATTGTCTATGCGGCGTTAACTTCCTTTGCCCAACGCAACCTCAAACGGAAAATTGCCTATTCCTCAATTTCCCACATGGGGTTTGTGTTAATTGGGATCGCCTCCTTTACCGATATTGGGGTGAGTGGGGCGATGTTGCAAATGGTGTCTCACGGGTTAATTGGGGCGAGTTTATTCTTCCTGGTGGGCTGTACCTATGACCGCACC
>JBMDYE010000479.1:0-2391 GCA_048595135.1 Planktothrix sp.
CAGGAGGCAGGAGGCAGGAGGCAGGAGGCAGGAGGCAGGAGGCAGGAGGCCGGAGGCCGGAGGCAGGAGGCAGGAGGCAGCTCTGTAGAAGGCAGAAGCAAGGAAAAATAAGTTACCTTGTCCCCTTGTCCCTTTTAATTCTTAATTCTTAATTCTTAATTCTTAATTCCCCCTCCCTATCTATCCAAATGTATAAATTCTGACAAAAAACCCCATCAGGGAGTTGAGACAATAATCTATTTAACAGAGTAAGTTGCAATCAGTGATTAATATTCTTTGGCTGCTGGTATGTTCAGGCTTAGTCTTCTTGATGCAGCCTGGATTTATGTGTCTAGAGTCGGGTTTAACTCGTTCTAAAAATAGTATTAACGTTGCCGTTAAAAACTTTGCCGACTTTGGCATTTCTGTAGCGCTGTTTTGGGCCTTTGGCTATGCCATTATGTTTGGCAAGATGCAGAATGGCGTGATTGACCCGCAAGCGTTCTTCTTTGATACCACATCTTCTCCCAATCAAGCTGCGATTTTCCTGTTTGAAACCATGTTCTGTAGCACGGCGACGACCATTGTTTCCGGTGCCGTCGCAGAACGGATGAAATTTGGCGCTTATTTGTTAGTAGCCGCTTTAACCTCTGGCATTATTTATCCGATTTTTGGTCATTGGGCTTGGAATGGACTGGAAGTTCATCACTTCACAGGCTTCTTAGGACATCTGGGCTTTATTGATTTTGCGGGGTCTACCGTTGTTCATAGTATTGGGGGCTGGGTGTCCCTAGCAGTTCTCCTGATTGTTGGCCCCCGGATGGGACGGTTTGACCCCAACAAACCCCCCCAACGCATTCGCGGCGGCAACTTACAACTCTCTGTTTTAGGGGCGATGCTGTTATGGCTGGGATGGTTAGGATTTAATGGCGGGAGTCACCTTTCTTTAGATGAAACCGTCGCCACCATTATTGTTAATACGATTCTAGCGGGTGTGGCTGGAATGTTGGTTGGCGGTTTAATTGGTTGGCTGCTGCATCAACGTCCTGAAGTGGAACTCATGATTAACGGTTCCTTGGCGGGTTTAGTTTCTATTACCGCGTCCTCCCATGTGGTTTCCACTGCCGCGGCTCCTGTAATTGGTGCGGTCGGTGCGGTGATGATGGTCTTGGTGATTAAACTATTAGAACGGTGGCGCATTGATGATGCCGTTGATGCGGTAGCGGTTCACACCGGAGGCGGGGTTTGGGGAACCTTAGCACTGGCGTTATTTGGTCATTTAGATACGCTGCATACGGGATTATCGAGAATTCAACAATTAGGAGTTCAACTCTTTGGAATTGGTATCGCCTTTATTTGGGGATTTGGTTTAACGTGGTTAGTTTTATCGATTGTTAATCGGTTCTTTCCCCTGCGGGTGTCCCTAGAAGCAGAAACAATGGGACTGAATATTTCCGAACATGGGGCGAAAACGGAAATGTATGACTTATTTGAAGTGATGGAATATCAAGCCCGTACCCAAGATTTTCACCGTCGAGTTCCTGAAAATCCCTTTACAGAAGCGGGTCAAATTGGCTATCGATATAACCAAGTGATGCAGGCGCTACAAGATGCACTGGTTCATACAGAAGCCATTATTAAAAGTGCAACGGATGCGATTATTACCTTTGATTATTCATCAGGAGAAATTTTAACCGCGAATCCCAGTGCCGAAGCGATTTTCAAATATACCCGACAGGAATTAATCGGGATGTCAATTCTCAACTTATTTGATTGGCAAACCTCAAAAAGCAGTGAACAAAAAACCTTATTAGAAAAATTGTTATCTCAGGGTCGTCAAGAAGTGATTGGTTGTCGGTCTAACGGCGATTGTTTTCCTTTAGAAGCCACCATTAATCAAGCAAAATTTAGTCAACAATCGTTTTATTTGGGAACCTTTCGAGATTTATCGGCTAATAAACGGGCTGAAGCTGCGTTAAAACAGGCGGAAGACCGATTAAAAACCTCCCTAGAATTAAAACGCAAAAATGATCAGTTAAAACAAACCTTAAAAGAACTCAAACAAACTCAAAGTCAACTGATTCAAAGCGAGAAAATGTCCAGTTTGGGGCAACTGGTCGCTGGCATTGCCCATGAAATTAATAATCCCGTTAATTTTGTTTATGGGAATCTGATTCATGTCACCAATTACACCCGTGATTTACTGAATTTGCTTGATTTATATCAACAAGAACATTCCCAACCGAGTACCGCCATTTTACGAGAGATTGAAATTATTGATCTAGAGTTTTTGAAAGAAGATTTCCCGAAAATTGTAGAATCGATGCAAGTTGGAACGGATCGAATTCGGGATATTGTACGCTCCTTAAGAACCTTTTCCCGTCATGATGAATCGGAATTAAAACCCGCTAA
>JBMDYE010000480.1:0-14373 GCA_048595135.1 Planktothrix sp.
GATATGATGGAATATCTGAAAACCGCAGGGCCAGAAGCGGATCTGGTGGAAACTGTCCCCGCAGACGTTGAACCGGAAACGTCCAATAGGGTTGTCCCGACGGTCACACCTGCGGCGGATGCTGAACATCGCATTCAAGAAATTCTGATTGCCCTTGGCGGAAAACGCAATATTCGACAGGTGAAAGCGGTGGCGTTAACTCGGTTACGGGTCGAGGTTGCTGATAGTTCCGTTGTCAATGATGACGGGTTAAAAGCGGCGGGTGTTGAGGGAATTTTACGTTTACCGGGCGGAACATTACATCTGTTAATGGGTTTGGGTGCGGAACAATATGCGGTTAAAATGCAGGAGGAGTTAAGCCGCGTTTAACCAAGTTTTGATAGAGAAACTCAAAAAACCCGGTTTCTGAGAAAAGCCGGGTTTTTGGCTTATAGTACGGTATTGCTGTATCCTAATTTTGGTGGCACTAAGCGTGCAACGACAAACAAATCTATGACGTTTATTTCGGTTACTTACGCTTTATTTTTAATCACGTTATTCGTAATTTATTGGATTGTTCCTTGGCAATCTTGGCGATTGTTTGTCTTATTAGTTGCGAGTTTAATCTTTTACTCTACCTTACAAATTCAATATATTCCGTTATTATT
Source organism: Planktothrix sp. (assembly GCA_048595135.1). Classification (GTDB taxonomy): domain Bacteria; phylum Cyanobacteriota; class Cyanobacteriia; order Cyanobacteriales; family Microcoleaceae; genus JBMDYE01. The sequence goes on from JBMDYE010000480.1 coordinate 648, forward strand.
ACTTTGGACATTATTTAATTTTGGTTTGGCGTTATCCATCGGAGAACCGTTAGAATGGCAGTATGCCAATATTTCCTGGAGTCGGCGACGGACGTTTTTATTAACCCTGGGCATTATTATTAATGTCTTAATTTTAGTGGGGTTTAAATATATTCCGTTTATTTTTAATACATTGGGAACGGCTTTTTCTCTTCCTATTCTAATGAGTAGTGGGGAATGGATTGATAAATATATTATTGCGCCATTGGGACTTAGTTTTTTCTGTTTTGAATTAATTGCTTATTTAGTGGATGTTTATCGGGGCGCACCAGCCGCAACGTCACTGTTAGAATTTACCGCCTATAAACTATTTTTTGCAAAGTTAATTTCAGGGCCGATTACTCGTTACCACCATCTCAATAATCAATTTAAAAGCTTAAAATTCCCCCTTCCTGAACAAATGGCAGATGGATTATGGTTATTGGGAAGGGGGGCAATTAAAAAAGGAATCTTTGCTGATAATTTAGGAATTTTAGTCGATTTAAGTTTTAGTAATTTACAACGGGCTGGAAGTGGAGATTTATGGTTAGCCACATTGGCTTATGGTTTGCAATTATATCTTGATTTTAGCGGCTATGTCGATATAGCTAGAGGAACAGCGTTACTGTTAGGATTAAGTTTACCGATTAATTTTGATGCCCCTTATTTTACCACCAGTATTGCTGATTTTTGGCGTCGTTGGCACATGACGTTAGGGGATTGGTTACGGAATTATTTATATTTTCCCTTGGGGGGTTCTAGGGTCGGATTATTCAGAACTTGCCTAAATTTAATGATTGTGATGTTAATCGCTGGAATTTGGCATGGGGCGGCTTGGGGGTTTGTGGTTTGGGGAGTGTTACATGGGTTCGCTTTAGTGGTTCATCGGCTGACAGAAACCTTATCTAAACAACTTTCAATTACTTGGATTTGGAAAAGTTTACCAGGAGTTATTTTTGCTTGGATTCTAACACAATTAATGGTATTTATCGCTTGGATTTTCTTCCGTCTTCCTAATTTACAAGATTCGGGATGGGTGATTCAACATTTATGGAATCATAGTGCTGATGTGCAGTTTGCCCATAAAGTTTATGTGGAAGCATTAGGATTAGAACGTCACAATATTGTGATGTTGTTAGGATTGGTTTTGGGATTAATGGCTATTTCAACATTCCTGAATCGAGGCTTAAAGTTAGAGTTAAATTGGGGGGTAAAATTAGCGTTAGTTCCCCTGGCTTTTTTTAGTGTTTGGTTGTTAGCACCCGAAGGGGGTTTACCGTATATTTATTTTGATTTTTAACAACAACAAGGATTAAAATCAGGTAAAATAATTAGTAGGGACTAAAAACCCCGCTTTCTTTAAGAAACCGGGGTTTTAGCCTGTACCTCACCCCTAAACGCACACTGCTATCAACAAAATTCAAGCTTAAACTAGCGCTATTTACTTTCATCAACCATGAACCCAACCCCATTGAATGTTTCTCAATCTTCTGATTTGTACGAAACGGATTTTTATGCTTGGACTGTAGAACAAGCGAAGTTTTTGCGAGATAGGGCGTGGGATAGTTTAGATATTCCAAATTTAGTTGAGGAGATTGAATCGTTGGGAAAACAAGACCGCAGGGAGTTGAGGAACCGTTTAAGAATTTTAATTGGGCATCTACTCAAGTGGGAATATCAACCCGCGAAGCGTTCTCGAAGTTGGTCAAATACCATTTATGAACAACGTTATCAAATTAAAGAATTGATTAAAGAAAGTCCTAGTTTAAAACCTTACTTACGGGATGCTGTCCTAGAAAGTTATAGCGATGCCCTAGATTTAGCAATGCGTGAAACTTCCTTAGCTAAAAATTGTTTTCCTCAAGAATGTTGTTACACTTTAGAGCAAATTCTAGACAAAGATTTTTTACCGAATCAGTAATCAGTCATCAGTCACCAGTCATCAGTTATCAATGCTTCTTCCCTAATTCTTAATTCTTAATTCTTCTTTCAACCTAAAGCATGACGTTGCGCTTCTAACAAATCCTTAATTCCTAATGTCGCAACATCTAAAATTTGATCCAATTGATGACGACTAAAACTTCCTGCTTCTGCGGTTCCTTGCAGTTCAATAATGTTTAAGTCTTCGGTCATCACCAAGTTAAAATCAATTTCTGCCGCCACATCTTCTGCATAATTCAAATCTAAATAAGGTTCTCCGTCTAATAACCCGACGGAAACAGCCGCCACTTGATGACGAAGGGGAGAGGTTTTTAATTCTCCGGTTTCAACTAATTGATTTAACGCCTCTGCTAAGGCAACAAACCCCCCAGTAATTGAGGTGGTTCTCGTTCCCGCATCCGCTTGAATCACATCCGCATCAACCGTTATTGTATATTCTCCTAATGCTTTGAAATCAATTGCCGCCCTTAAACTCCGGCCAATTAATCGTTGGATTTCTTGGGTTCGTCCTGATAATTTTAAGAATTCTCGTGCTTGTCGTTGGGGGGTGGCACCGGGTAACATTCGGTATTCTGCGGTTAACCAACCTTGTCCGCTATCTTTTAAAAAGTGCGGTACTCCCGGTTGAATGCTGACCGTACACAACACTTGAGTATCACCGCTTTTTGCTAAAACTGAACCAGCAGAAAATTTAGTAAAATTTTTGACAAAGCTCACGGGGCGGAGTTGGTGAGGTTGTCTACCGTCGGGACGTTGCCAAGACATAAGGAAAGACAAAATAGCATAGAAAAACGTTAGTTTAATTGTGGCAGAACTAAGCCTAACTGTAATAAATTTTCGATATTTTTAAGATTTCTCATCGCCCTAAACCCGTGATCCGATTAAATTTCGTTCAAGGATTTAATTGTTGTAAAATTTCTTGATAAATTTGCTCAGGAGCCTGATCACCATTAATATCTAATAACCGACCTCTAGGTTCATAATATTCTAAAATTGGAACAGTCCGTTGATAAAATAACTCAATGCGACGTTTAATAATTTCTGGCTGATCATCCGCACGCGATCGCCCTAAAGACCGATTTTTTAAGATCGTTTCTGGTACATTTAGATAAATTGCCCAATTTAATCGCTGTTGCAATTCTTCTAATAAAAAATCTAATTCTTCCGCTTGAAAAGCGGTGCGAGGATAGCCATCTAAAAGCCATCCCTGTTCAACATCCGACTCCAGCAACCGTTGGCGGACGAATTGAATCATGATTTCGTCGGGGACTAACTCCCCTTGTTGCACATAGAGGCTGGCTTTTTCACCTAATTCTGTGTTGGATGCGATCGCTTGTCTGAGGATTTGACCCATATCCAAGCAGGGAATACCTAAATGGCTGCATAACAGCTTGGCTTGAGTTCCCTTTCCGGCTCCTGGCCCTCCCAAAATAACTAATCTCACCACATTTTTTACCTTTGTTTACAACATGATGATTATCTTAAGTGGTAACGCCTCTCAATTCCATTGCGGTTTAATGTTTCTGACGTAAATCGGGGGACGCAACGGAGGTAGGATTTAATAAAAATTCCGCCCCAAACTTGGTAATTTCTTCAGAAAGTTTAATCGGTTTAAGGGTGACTAACCCATCATTAATATATAAATCTCGTACCATGGCTTTATCCCCATAGTTAAACACCGTTTCATAAAACACTTCTTTAATTCCTGTGGAAATAATTAATTTCAAACAGGAAATACAAGGTTCTAAGGTGACATAAATACTGGCATTTTCACAACAAATGCCATGTTTAGCGGCTTGAGCAATGGCGTTTGCTTCCGCATGAACCGAACGAGAGGGTAATACGGGGCTAGCATCACAGCTACTTAACCCCGGATAACAAAACCCCTGGGCGGTGCAGTGAATGGAACCGGAGGGAGATCCGTTATAACCTGTGGCAATAATTTGTCGATCTTTAACAATCACGGCACCGACCGGAAACACTAAACAAGTGGAACGAGTGGCGACTAATTTCGCCATCATCATAAAATATTCATCCCAAGTTGGGCGCAGGGGGGGTTGGTAATTTTCAGAAATATCTTCCATTCGTTTTTAACAGTTGAGAGGTGGAGTAACAGGAGCATTTTCACTCCGTCACTTAGTTATGAATTAATCCAGTAGACCCAAATCCATTATCGCCTCTTACGGTACCACTCAGTTGATCAACTTCTTCAATTTCTACCTGTAATACGGGAGCGATCACCAGTTGGGCAATTTTCATTCCTTTGGTGATCTGAAAAGAAGTTTTCCCATGATTAATTAATATAACACCAATTTCCCCCCGATATCCGGCATCAATGGTTCCGGGCGTGTTAAGAACAGTGATTTGATGTTTTAAAGCTAACCCACTTCTGGGGCGGACTTGGGCTTCTGTTCCGGGGGATAACTCAATGGAAATTCCGGTTGGAATCAGTTGGCTTTCTCCTGGGTTTAGGGTGGTTTCTTGAATAGAAAATAAATCTAATCCCGCATCTCCAAAATGAGCATATTCGGGTAAGATTGCTGCTTCATTGAGTTTTAAGACTTTTAGTTTCATAGAACAATTTTCAATCAGATTTAAGGAGACAGTCGAGCTTTTCCCAGTCGAGATTGTTTATACCATTGGGCGATCGCCGGAACCCATTCTTCTACATGGGGCCACATCAAATCACAGAGTTGTTGAATTTCCAACTGAGCATCTTTTTTAAAGCGCAGATCCAGAAAATGTAATAACGCCCTTAAGGTAAAACTGACCACAAAATGTTGACGATAATCAAAGGGTAATTTGCCCCTAGCTTGTTCCTCAGACATTCCATTTTCAAAGTCTATTTTATACCGTTTTGCCGCTTCCAAACACCAGTTTAAATCTTCTTGTCGTTGTTCTGGGGAATAATAATATTTTTTCCCTTGACGGTTGGAATAATTCCCAACAGGACGTAAATAAAAGACATCTTCTAGTTCTCGTTTTCCGTCTGCAATATCAAGCACTTGTTGAGAAGTATATCTCATGCTTTGCACATCAAAACTCACTCCTACCCTGTGAGTACGAGCCTGCTGCATTACACTATGGGGAAAATAGCCACAATTAAACACAATTTGACAGTGTTCTAACGGGCCATAATGTCCTCGTTCTCCGGCTAAAAGTCGCTTAACAATAATTTCCCCACATTTATCTTCTGACGGCCAAGAATCCCGTTCTTCTACGACAAACCCATCGGTATAATCCTGGTGCATTGCAGCATAAATCACCTGCTGAGGATGCGGCGTTTTTGCAATGACTTCAACTCTAAATCGATCCATTTTTAATCACAACCAACCCAATTTAAGGCTTGAATATTTTAAGCCTTTAACATTAAAGCACTAAATGGATCAAATTGAGGTATTGTTAAGATTAGCAACAGGATTCTAAATGATGCTTTCTGCTCAATTTACCGAAGCATTAATCTATGTAACCGAACTCCACGCCACCCAAGTCCGTAAAGGGTCAGGAGTTCCCTATATTGCCCATTTGCTGGGCGTCGCTAGCCTGGCTTTAGAATATGGGGCGACCGAGGAGGAAGCCATCGCCGCCCTGCTTCATGACGCCATCGAAGACCAAGGCGGCGCCCCCATTCGCGCTGAAATTCAACGTCGGTTTGGGGAAACCGTCGCCGCCATCGTCGAGGGATGTACCGACACCGACATCACCCCTAAACCCCCTTGGCGAGACCGAAAAGAAGCTTATCTTGCCCATATTGCCACCGCTTCGGCGTCGGTGCGACTCGTTTCTGCTGCCGATAAACTGTATAATGCTCAATCCATTTTAAAAGATTATCGTCAACTTGGGGATGAGCTTTGGCAACGGTTTACTGGAAAAAAAGCAGGAACCTTATGGTACTATCGATCGTTAGTTGAAGCGTTTCGTCAAGCAGGTTCAACCCCTTTAATTGAAGAATTAGATCGGGTGGTTTCGGAATTAGAACGTTTAGTAAATGCTTAATTTAGTTTAATTTTAATTATGGCTAATGTTCGCCTAGAAAATATTACGCGTCGTTATCAGACAGCTACAGCCATTGATCATATTAATTTTGAAGTTCCTGATGGGGAATTTTGGGTATTAGTCGGGCCGTCAGGATGTGGAAAGTCAACCATTTTAAGAACCATTGCTGGCTTAGAAACGGCAACGGGTGGGAATCTTTATATTGATAATGTTTTAGTGAATGAAATTCCAGCCCGTCAACGAGATGTGGCAATGGTGTTTCAAAATTATGCCCTTTATCCCCACATGACAGTCGCGGAAAATTTGGCATTTGGGTTAAAAATGCGGGGGGTAAATTCTAATCAAATTCAAGATCGAATTCAGCAGGTGGCGCGATCGCTAGCCATTGAACATTTATTAACCCGAAAACCCAAACAACTGTCCGGCGGACAGCAACAACGGGTAGCGTTAGGACGGGCGATCGCACGGGAACCGAAAGTTTTTTTATTAGATGAACCGTTATCCAATTTAGATGCTCAATTGCGAGATGATACCCGGGCTGAATTAAAACAACTCCATGAACGATTAAAAATTACAACCGTTTATGTCACCCATGATCAAGTAGAAGCGATGACATTAGCTGATAAAATTGTGATTTTAAATCAAGGGAAAATTCAACAAATTGGCGATCCCCAAACCGTTTATTCTCGCCCGAAAAATCGGATGGTTGCGACCTTTTTAGGCAACCCTCCCATGAATATTTTACCCGTTACCTATGGCAATAGTTTATTCTGGATTGGGAGTCAATCCTTAGCTTGTCCTCCCGCCATTCGAGAAAAATTACAACCCCGTGAAGGGCAACAATTTGATTTAGGAATTCGCCCCGAACATATTGAATTAGCCACCTCAGAAACCGCCGTTGATGAACTCACCGAAGATGTTTGGGCGTTTGATAAATTGCCTTTGAATGTGCAAGTCAGTGTCATTGAACCCTTGGGACGAGAAATTCTAGTACGGGCGATCTTACCTGAAACCGATAAAAAAGCCGTTCATCAAACCACCATTCAGTTCCAAATTCCCGTGAATATTCGTCCGCGTTCAGGAGAGCAAATGAATATTACCCTTGATTTTAATCATTTGTTGGTCTTTGATCCAACGACGGGGGAAGCTTTATATGCTTAATCATCATATTAATTAAAATTCTGTATCTTAACGCACTGAAATTGGAAATCGGTTATCGATAGTCTAGTAAATACTTTTCAGGTAAAAATTTATATCATAGCAACCGCACCCGGTAATTAGGGCATAAAGAAATACCTTTGGGGGCAATATGATCACCTTTAAACCTAATCTGAAATGGGATGAGCCTTTGATTAGGGTAGATAATCCCTTATTTCCTGTTAGTTACTCAACCCTAAATTGTGAAGCATTAATTGCTTATATTCTGCCCCTTTATCCGATTGGGGAAGTCAAACATTGCCAATTTTGGCATCGAGGATTAAGTGATGTTTATTATGTTGAAACGGAAGATAAAGCCTATTTTTTAAGAATTTCCCATCAACATTGGCGGTCTCAAGTTGATATTGATTTTGAAATTGAATTTGTAAATTATTTACATCAAAATAAGATTCCCGTTGCTTATCCTTTAGCCACCCTAGATGAACAATTCTCCCTTGAAATTAATGCGCCGGAAGGAAAACGTTATGCTGTGTTATTGGCTCAGGCGCCGGGAGAAGTTGCTGTGGGAGATTTGAATATTAATCAAAGTTTTAAACTCGGTGAAATTGTTGCCAAAATTCATCAGGTTTCCCAAAATTTTAAAACCCATGCTGACCGTCAGCCTTTAACGTTAGATTATTTATTAGATGAATCGTTAGGGGTGATTACTCCTTTTTTACAAAATAGCCCTAGAGATTTTAACTATGTCATGGAAGTGGCTGAAGAACTGCAACATCAACTGCAAGTGTTACCTCAAACGCCGCCTTATTGGGGGGTTTGTTGGGGTGATCCCCATAGTGGAAATGCTCATTTTACCTTAGATAATCAAATCACCTTATTTGACTTTGATCAATGTGGTTATGGCTGGCGTTCTTTTGATCTTGCTAAATTTTTACAAGTCTCTCTACAATCAGGATTAGGTCAAAAAGTCCGGGATGCTTTTGTCAGGGGTTATGAACAAATTAACCCCTTAACAGAACTAGAGAAAAATTCTCTACAAGCGTTAACTCAAACCGCCCATATTTGGGCTTGGGCGATTAGTATTATTAATGCTCGGTTTTTTAATTATAGCCGTTTAGATTCCTGTTATTTTAATCGTCATCTAGAACAATTAAAACGCTTACATTCTCCTGATTGGCAATAAGGTAATCTTAAACCCTCTGGTTAATGAAACACGGGAATTAAGCCTTCTTATAACACAAGAGAATTTTAACTGTTTTTCTTCAAAATCAGTTGATAAGCTTTGTGAACAATTTCATATTGATTCGGAATGGTTTCTAAAAATTGATTAATTCCCTTTTTCGTATCTTGATCAGGATTTTGGGGATCTCGATATTCATAATCATCAAAAATCATGAAACCTCCAGCTTTTAATAAATGCCAAGATAAGGAAGCATCCTGTACAACAATCGAGGCTAAATGACAACCATCAATATAAATAAAATGGTAGGTATCCACCGGAAGAGTCGGCAAAATCTCTTGAGAAAGTCCAGGTAATTTAAGGACTTTTTCGCTAGAATGGGTTTTAGAAAGATTTAGATCAAATTCGGGCTGGAATTCGACATCAATACAAGTCATCTGGGCTGTTGGATGGGTTAAAATCTGATCCAGTAACCAACAAGCCGACATTCCTTGAAAACTGCCAATTTCTAACCCTTGAATATTCGGCTGATTCGCAAATTCATTGAGATATTTTTGCCAAGTCGGAATATTAACGCTAAACCAATCTTTGGTAAATTGATAATTATTTTTAATACTTTGGTTCCATCCCCTTAATTCATGGGCTTTTTGATGGAATTCTATCGCTTTTTCTAGCTCACCTTTCTCTTTTAAAAAGTTGCCTAAATGGGTGTAACTATGGGGTAAATGGTTATTCAGTTCCAGTGCTTTTTGGGCGGATGCAATGGCTTCATCCCAGTTTTCTTGAAAGCTGAAGGCTCGACTTAAGGCTAAATAAATAAACGGTATTTTATCATTAAATTGTAAGGCTTGTTGATAGGCGACAATGGCAGCATCCCAATTTTGTAATTTAAACCAAACTTCAGCAATGTGGAAATAAGGCAGATAGGAATTGGGGGTTAATCGTAATAATTCATAATAACAATTAATGGCTTTCTGCCAATCGCCTTGTTCCTGATAAGCATTCCCTAAACCGATATAAGATTGCACAAAGTCTCGATTTCGTTCTAAGGATTGGGTATAGGCGTTAATGGCATTTTCCCATTGTTGCAATTGGCTATACGCTTCTCCTAAATTATGATAAGGCTCAAACCCATTGGGTTCGGCTTTAATGGCATTCAGATAGCAAGTCACTGCTTGTTCAAGCTTGTTCTGTTTAAAGAGTTTGTTTCCTAACATTAAATGTTCGGTTAGAGTTGCCCATTCCGGCTCTAATTTTAAAGCGGTATACCAACAGTCATTAGCTTCTTCTAACTGATTAAGCTGCATTAAAATTTTAGCTAAATTTCGATAATTTCCGGCAAAATCAGGGTTTAAATTAATGGCTTTTCGGTAGGTAATAACGGCATTATTCCATTGCTGATCTTGAGCATACAAGCTTCCTAAATTAGCATAAATTTCGGCATAGTCTGGCTGAATTTCTAAGGCTTTTTTATACCAAAATTTGGCTTGTTCTAAATCTTGTTTGAGTTGCCAAGCTACCCCTAATGTTTTATAAATTGGGGCAAAATCCTCCGTTAAACTTATTGCTGTTTGACACAAGGCGATCGCTTGTTCAACTTGTTGCTGTGCTAAATGATAATTGGCTTGTTGATATAATTGATTAACAACCGTTTCAGGATTGAAAGATGAGTCCATGTGTGAAGAATTAAGAATTAAGAATTAAGAATTAAGGCAATGGGCAATGGGCACTCTTGCAATAGGCAATACGGAAGAAATTTCTTCCTCCGCTGCTCCCTCCGCTCCCTCCGCTCTCCCTGCCTTCTGTGTTCTGCTCTAACAGATTAACCTAAGCGATGATTACTTTCCATTTGAGCTTGGGTTTCTTCAGGACTAGGAGACGTTAATAAAGGACTATTTCTAACTTGAAGAACCGATTGAATTGTTCTTAAGAAACGATTAGGTTTAGGCGAATTATTTAATAATTGTCTTTCCTTTACTTTTCTGGCTAAATGCCGCATTACAGATAAATCTAATTCATCAATAAAATTCTCGGCAATGCGTTCTCCCATCACTTCAATTGCTTCTGAATATTGATCCATTAGCATTCCAATGGCTTGGGAGGCATCGTCTGTAATTTGATCACCCGTCGGGGTTTGATGAAGAACAGGTTGGGGGGGTTCACAATCAATTTGAGTTCGGTTGATCCGACGATTTAGAAGGTTTTTATATTCATCAATTGTCATTCCTAAATTTTGAATATGATGATGAGCATGATCAATTAAATCAACTTCAGGGGGGGTAAAAAAGCCGTCATACCCATCAATTCCATGCAAACTCGCCCAAGCTTTAAGAATAGTTTGATCATGAAGTTGGTACCGATCAAGCAGTTGCGTCGCCGTCATATTTGTTTCAGGAGTTGGCTTAAAATCACTCATAGTTCAATCCTCGGATGAGTTAGAATTACTTCCTCAACTTCCGTATTATCCCTGATTTTGGCAGAATTGCATCTGATGTTGCTTGTGATCCTGAATAATATTAGTATACTTATAGACAAAATTAGCCAGCTTTTAGCGATCGCCTTTCTGCTGAAGGCAGATTGCTGAATGCTAAGTCCGAATCATCACCCATTATTACCAATAAAAACGTTGCTATGCCACTCTACGATTATTTTTGCCCTAGCAATAACCGTCAGCTTGAAGTGATGCACAGCATAAGCCAGGAGGTGAAAACCTGGGGTGAGGTTTGTCAGTTAGCAAACTGTGATCCTGGGGATACCCCTGCGGATGCTCCAGTCCGCCGTGTGATCAGCGCGCCGATGCTATCAATTCCGACGTCTAATACAGATTATAAAAATGCAGGATTTACCAAGTTAGTCAAACGAGACCAAGGGGTCTATGAAAATGTCACAGCCCAGGATTAAACGGTGATATTGAGCAAACCTATAACGATAGATCCAAAACCCCGGTTTCTTAAAAAAACTGGGGTTTTTTATTCCCAAAATTTAACAAGGATCGATCAGCCTTCTACCCTAGCCACTAAAAATTTAAGCGGATTAACTATTAATTAATACCGCCACAGGGAAGGTTTTTAAGATCTCCCCAACAGCTATTTTTTGATCGCCCTTAATCGGTTGATTCGTGATAGTATCCTTCCAATCAGAACCCCATTCTTCAGGAATTTCAATCATTGTATCTCCCCAAACTTTTTCGCCCAAAGGAAACTCATTCGGTTGCACTAATGACGTTAAAAAGCGAGGAACAATCGTAATCAGCGTTGTTTGACCATAGGTTCTCGCAAAGGCAATAATATGATCAGCATATTGACCCAAAATTTGAATCGGGATATAAGACCCTTGTTGAAATACATCTAAATGTTGTTTGCGAGTGGCTAACCCTTGAGTCATTAAAAGTAACTTGATTCGTCCATCTTCAGGACTGTTTTTAATTTCCTCAATTAACCCAAGAATATCTTGAGAAGAACGCTGTTTAATATCCTTTAAAAAGGAAGCCCGTTTTTGATAATCAACCGGACGCCGGTTATCGGGGTCAACTAAACTTAAATCCCATAATTCAGTTCCCTGGTATAAATCAGGAACCCCAGGACTGGTTAGTTTTAACGTAGTTTGGGATAAGGAATTAAACATTCCATAAAACGCGATTTTCTTTTGGAAAGATCGCAACTGGTTTAAAAATTTATTGTCTTCTGAGTCGGTGAGAATTTTGGTCACAAATTCAACAAAGCCATCTTCATATTTTGAGTCAGGACGTAACCAAGCGGTATGAACTTTTGCTTCTCGAACTGCTTTCACCGCAAACTGTTTTACTCGTTCTACAAATAGAGGATATTCTTCTTCATAGAATGGATAACCTCCCACTAAACTTTGATACAACGCATATTCATCATTTCCATCAGGAATAACGCGTCCATCCGCTTCAATTTTGTGGGGACGATTTAATTCCATCCAAGTTCTGACCTGTGCTTCCCATTCATCAGGAAGTTCAGAAATCACGTTTAATCGCGCCCGTAAATCTTCACTCCGTTTAGTATCATGGGTGGAAGTGGTATTCATGGTATGGGGCCAAAGTTTTGCCCGTTTTTGATTAAAGTGATGGAATTTATCAGGATCAATTCCAAACTCATGCGGCGCGCCTCCCACTTCATTTAAGGAAATAAAGCGGTTATAAACATAGAAAAGAGTATCTTCAACGCCTTTAGCCGTTAAGGGGCCAGAAAATTGTTGTAACTTCATGACAAAATGCAGCCACAACTGTTTACTGTCTTCACTCACATAGTCATCATGCTGAAGTAATAAGAATTTTTCAATTAAGTTGAATTCGTTAATTAATTCAGGATGTTGTCCTTTTGCTTCTTGAATGGCAAACTGCACATAATATCGATCATCTTCACTGACTTCCCCTTCATTAATATAAGTTCGATAGACAGGGAAGCGGACTAATACTTCTAAAATAGCCGTTTGTAAACCCGCTAATGTAAAGTCTCGTCCGTAACGATATTTACCCGCAATGCGTTTGAGTAACCGTGCTAAATTATCAGAATCTCCACGTAGGTTGCGATTAGCAATTAACCGTTTTTTCTCGATTAATAAGTCTTTAAAGGGCGTGGTTAATCCCGTGACATCCCGATAAATTTGGCTAAAGCGGTCTTCGTTTACCCTGTGACAAAATAGACTATTCGCATAAATTAAAAATTCATAGCCAGAGGTTCCTTCAATGGGCCATGCTTTGGGTAATTCTTCCTCAATATCGAGAATTTTTTCAACCGTTAAATACACATTACCGAGTTTTTCTCGTAACCCATGCAGATATTGAAGAGGGTTATACAGTCCATCAATATGATCAATTCTTAATCCAGTGAATTTACCCGACCGGACTAATCTAAAAATCAGATCATGGGTTTTATTAAATACTTTATCATCTTCTACTTTAACGCTAATTAATTCATTGACCGTAAAAAAGCGCCGATAGTTGAGTTCTTCTGCACCCACTTTCCAATAGGATAATCGGAAAAATTGATCGGAAAGAATTTGATCCAAGTGATTAAAGCTTTCCGGATCACCCGTTTTTCCATTCAGAAACTCAATATTTTGATCAATGAATTTTTTAATATCAGGATTATCTTGATACAGTTCCCACAATAACCCTTTTGCAAATAACGTTTGCGATCGCCGATCTTGACTTAATTGTTCACTCGGAATATTTTTTAGAACATATAAAACCCCCAAGAGTTTAACAACATTCGGGTGTCTTCGTCCTAATCTTTCTTCTAATTTCTTCAAGCCATGACTGACTAAATAAGCATAAGATTCAATTTTTAACGGTAATTTTAAACTATAATAATTAACAGCTAAACCTTCTTCGCCGTAGGAAATTTTTAATTCCCCATTTTCTAAGCAATTGCCATAAAAATCTCCCATCAAAGGAGTTAACACCCG
>JBMDYE010000481.1:0-7498 GCA_048595135.1 Planktothrix sp.
GCTGTAACCGAGAAATCCGCCGTTGAATCGCCCGTCTTTCCGTTTCTAACTTCGTTTCCCCAGGCCCCCTAGTCCCAATCCCGCCCCCTAATCGAGACATCGCCCGACCTCGACCCGTTAAGCGGGGTAGACTATATTCTAGTTGCGCCAGTTCCACTTGCAATTTTCCGGCGCCAGACTGGGCGCGTTGGGCAAAAATATCCAGGATCACTTCGGTTCTATCCACCACCCGAATCCCAATTTGGGTTTCTAAATTGCGAACTTGGGCGGGGGATAAATCCCGATCAAAGACAATTAAATTAGCCCCAATAGTTTGAGCGACTAAGGCAATTTCTTGAACTTTGCCTTCGCCGACAACGGTTTGGGGGTGGGGTTGCGTCCGTTTTTGTTTCAACGTTTGCAACACTTGACCGCCTGCGGTATCCACCAGCCGCACTAATTCCGCTAACCCTTCTTCAAAGCGTTGGGGGGTAATCTTCTCGGTTTTGACACCCACCAATAACACTTTATCCTGACTGGAATCCACCTCACGGGCGACAAATTCCCGTTCAAATTCTGCTTCCAAGTCGTTGATGAGATCGAGGAAATCCTGCTGAGAGAGGGAATCCAAGCTCATCGGGAGGGATAAATAATACGGAATTGAAGAAAATCCGTTATCAATATGTTGACTATTGTTGATGTCCGTTTCAGGGATGAGATGGGCGAGATAGGTGTCTTTGACGTAACCCGTTTCGCCGCCGCCTCGACGTTGAAACCCTGTCCCGGTCAAGGTGAGAACGGCTAGAGCATCTAACCGTTGAATCGCCATTGCAGTGAGAGACGATTCTTTGGGCGGTTCACCGTTGGGGGCGGTGCTAATACAGCGAATCCCACTGAGACGTCCATTCCCATAACGGGGGAGTTCTAAAGGCGGAATTTGCGTTTGGCGGGGGGTTCCCACTCCGACGCGGATCACCTGTCCCCGACGGTTAATGTAAGCACAGAGGGGCTGATCGACTTCTGTGCTAATCGCAGCCAGCCGTTGGGCAAATTCAGGGGTTGTAATGCGATCGCCGGGTAATCGTTGATGATACAGGCTTTGCAACCGCTTAAGCTGGCTAGGTTTAAGACCTTGTAGTTGACCGTAAATCGTTTCGATAGGCACGTTTAACCAGTTTCCTGGCCCTCCCAATACTACATTAAGATTATGATAGCTTGAAATTTCAGAGGACGAGAGGGGGAGGACAGTCAGCAGTCATCAGTCACCAGTTAGAAAGAGCAGGGGAGGCGGGGGAAGACAATGAATCTATGTTCGCGTTTAAAAATGTTGGGGAGTTAACTTGTCATCATTTTTTATTCATATCATTTTTTGACTATAGATAGTTGGTAGCAAATCTTCTTAGTTACGCTTGAGTTCGGTATCTAATATTATAAAATTCAATCGTTAAGAAGAGGTTAAAAGATTGAGATCTGATTAAGAACTTCTAGCTGATTAATTGAGGAATGGGGCCATCAGAAAAGCATTGAACTGACACTAAAAACTGTAAAAAAAGAGAAAATAACTCAGGAAAACAGATTATAAACAGCCATGAACAGCAGAAACTTACCAAATTATCACTGAATGGGTTAAAATTTGTTATCAAAAATTAAAGAAACTTTTTTTCCCTTAAATTGCTCAAATTTTAACCCAAAATAGCCATCCCACTAAATCTAAAATTATTAGGTAAAAGTTGAGAAAATTTAAAAAAATCAGTAGGATTGTGTTAACGTTAAATCTTTGACGATTGCTTGGCTCATAAAGAGAATCTTTTGAGGTTTAACGATTAAGATTGTCAAGGACAAGAAACATGGAAAATGCGATCGCATTGGCTAAAGTCCAACAAAGCGAAAAGAATGTCTACGGAGTCAACCTGAGCCTGGTCAATTTAAGCGGAGCTAACCTGACGGTAGTAAACCTGACTCGAACTAACCTGAGCCGAGCCGACTTGAGTTATGCCAATCTGAGTTATGTCAATTTAACTGTTGCGAACCTGAGTGAAGCCAATCTAAGTAAAGCTAACCTGAACCATGCCGACCTGAGTGAAGCCAATCTGAGTAAAGCTGACCTCAGCTATGCTGACCTCAGCTATGCCAACCTGAGTGGTGCTTACCTAAAAGAAACGAACCTAATGTCCGCCAATTTGAGTGGTACCCGGATGGAAGGAGCTAACCTGATTACAGCCGATCTCAGATATGCCAACCTCAGAGAAGCCCACCTCGCCCTAGCCCACCTGAGCGGAGCCGACCTAGAAAGAGCCCACTTAGAAAAAGCCAACATTGAAGAAGCAAACCTGAAAGAAGCTTATCTGAAAGAAGCTTACCTAAACGGAGCCAAACTAAACGGTGCTTATCTGAAACGTGCCGACCTCAGTTATGCCAAGCTGAACGGTGCTTATCTAAACGGAGCCTACCTCAGCCGAGCCTACCTGAGCTATGCTGACCTGAACGGTGCTTGGCTCCAAGAAGTTAACTTGAAAGGCGCCAAGTTGAAAGGAGTTAATCTCGAAGGTGCTTGGCTACAAGAAGCCAATTTAAAAGAAGCCAACCTCAAAGGTGCCAACCTCGAAGGTGCTTGGCTGCAAGAAGCCAACCTAAGAGGAGTTAACTTGGAAGGTGCCAACCTCGAAGGCGCCAACCTCGAAGGTGCGAACCTCGAAGGCGCCAACCTCAAAGGTGTTAACGCCAACCTTCGGACGAAATGGCCAGACGGGTATGATTATCAGAGTGTTAGGGCTAGATTAGTTGACGAATCCCTTTTTTTAACAAATTTTAAATCTTAAGTTAACCGGGTGCATTTACTCCCCTAATTTCAAGAACAGGAGACAAGGAGAGTGGGGGAGCGGAGGGAGCAGGGGGAGCGGAGGGAGCAGGGGGAGCGGAGGGAGCAGGGGGAGATAATTCTTCTATTGCCTATTGCAAGATTGCCTATTGCAAGATTGCCTATTGCCTTAATTCTTAATTCTTAATTCTGTTATATTTTTTGAATGTTTTGTAAAATTTAACTATCTTCCATGAAAGTTGCTGTTTTTAGTACCAAAGCTTACGATCGCCGTTTTCTGGAGTTGGAGAATACTACCTCCCAAACCCATCATGAATTGGTTTTCTTTGATGCTCGTCTTGAACCCCAAACTGCATCGTTAGCAGCCGGATTTCCGGCGGTTTGTGTTTTTGTTAATGATGATTTAGGAACAGAAACCTTAGAAATTTTAGCCGCTCAAGGTACAAAATTGATCGCCCTTCGTTGTGCAGGGTTTAATAATGTCGATCTGAAAACAGCGACCGAATTGGGGATGACCGTTGTTCGAGTTCCAGATTACTCTCCTTATGCGGTTGCTGAACACGCCGTTGGATTAATCCTCATGCTCAATCGCAAGTTATATCGAGCTTATAATCGGGTCAGAGATGATAATTTTTCCTTAGAGGGGTTATTGGGTTTTGACCTCCATAATTGCACGGTTGGCGTTGTTGGTACAGGTAAAATCGGATTGATTTTTGCTCAAATTATGCAGGGCTTTGGTTGTCATCTTTTAGGATATGATCTTTATCCAAACCCAAAGTTTGAGCAATTGGGAAATGCTAAATATGTTTCTTTAGATGAACTTTGGCAACGTTCGGATATTATTTCGTTGCACTGTCCCTTATTTCCAGAAACCTATCATTTGGTGAATCAGGATGCGATCGCTAAAATGAAATCTGGGGTGATGTTAATTAATACCAGTCGAGGAAAATTAGTCGATACAAAAGCTGTCATTGAAGGGATTAAATCAGGAAAAATTGGTTACGTTGGGATTGATGTTTATGAAGAAGAAGATGATCTATTTTTTGAAGATCTCTCCGATACGATTATTCAAGATGATACCTTTCAATTGCTTCAATCTTTTCCCAATGTTGTCATTACCGCCCACCAAGCCTTTTTTACTGAAAATGCCTTAGAAGATATCGCTCGGACAACCATCACCAATCTTTCCGATTTTGAACAGGGAAACCCGTTACACCATCAAGTCACAGCAGGGAAGAATTAAGAATTAAGAATTAAGAGACTCAAGTAGCGTCCTGAGCGGAGCGTAGGCGGAGCCTGTGCGTAGCACGTAAGGATCTGAATTAAGAATTAGGAAATAGGGAATAGGGGACAAGCAGGTTATCTTTCCTGCCTCCTGCCTCCTGCCTCCTGCCTCCTGCCTTCTTATGACTGATGACTGGTGACTGATGACTGATGACTGGTGACTGTTATTTCCTTCGGGGTGAAGTATTGTTGCGGGTGCGTTGCAGGGGGTTGGGGAAGTCGCTTTCATCGTAAATTTCCCCCACTAATTCTTCGAGAATGTCTTCTAAGGTGACTAACCCGACAGTTCCCCCGTATTCATCCACAACAATTGCCAAATGTAACCGTTGTTGAAGCATTTCTTTGAGTAAATCTCCCACTCGTTTTGTGTCGGGAATATAGACCGGGGGACTCATGGCTTCTGTCACCGAAATATGATTGCTCTCTTCCTGATGGGAATAGGTAAGTTGCAACGCTTGTTTAAGGTGAACAATTCCGACAATTTCATCTTTTGATTCTCCCTGAACCGGAATCCGGGTATATCCGGTTTCTAAACATAAATTAATCACTTCTGGTAGCGTTGCTTGATGAGAAATCGTTCGCATATCAATCCGGGGTTTAACCACTTCTCGCGCCATTAAATAATCCATCATCAACGCTTTATTTAACAGTTGATGCTTTTGCCAATCTAGTTGACCCCGACCGCCGAGAATTTCGATCATTAAGCGTAAATCTTGTACCGATAACCCCTGCTGTATCCCACTTCCACTAAACAAGCGAATAATTCTCTGGGTAATGTTTTCTAACAGAAAAATAAGGGGAGATAGAATCACCGACAGCCAATAAATGGGAGAAACAACGGCTTTAAAAATCGGTAAAACATTATTAATCGCTAGGGATTTCGGGGTAATTTCTCCAAAAATTAAGACTAATAAGGTGACAAAGGCAGTCGCCACCCCAATTCCCGCATTTCCTAACCAAATGGCAAATAAATTACTGGTGAGAATAGCTGAGAAGTTATTCACTAAGTTGTTTCCGACTAACAGCGTCGTGATAAATCTGGCCCGCTTTTCTAAAACGAGGTTATACATTCTATTGGGATCACCCTGTTCTTGAATTAACGCTCGTAGTTTTAAATTGTCTAAAGCGGTAATCGCGGTTTCTGAACCGGAGAAAAAGGCTGATAGAATCAGCATCAAGACTAAAACTAAACTATCCAGCCAAATATTTCCCAGCAGAGGGACTGTTTCCACAGCGATGACCAAGGAGGGAGGAAGAAAAGCAGCTATCACAACAAAATGGGGAAGGTAGAAAAACTGCTTTGATTTTAGCTGAAGTGCTTTTTAATTGTTATTGTGAAATTGAATAGCAGGAAAAAACAGATGAAGAGAAAACTCTATTTTATCTTAATTGTTGCGATCGCCCTCAGTGAACTGTGGATTGCACCCAGTTACGCACTGAACCCCGTTCACCTCGCCAATGCAGCCCAGACTTTACCCCCGCAAGTGTCCCAACGGATTAAACAAAAGGTGGCTGAACTGACGAAGGTTAACGTTGACCAGGTAGAAATTCTCATCGTTGAACCTCGGACTTGGCCCGATGGTTGTTTAGGAATTCAATCACCCGATTCGATGTGTACCCAAGCGTTAGTTCCCGGTTGGTTGATAACGGTTAAAAGTGGTAAAGAACGTTTAAATTATCGCACTGACAAAAGGGGAAATCTGGTTTATCTTGATCCGAGTTCTTCCCCCTAAACCAACAAAGTCCGTTTGAGGCGGACTTCAAATTGTGTAGGCTGTTATTGAGTTGTTTACAAGCTTAAAAGGAATTAACCGACGCTGACGTCAACAACGGTTTTGTCTGCTTCTGTATCAACAGTATTGACATTGCTAGCTGTTTTCGTTTGTTTCCGACGGTTGACGCCTTCAATTAATAACTGAGATACTTCGGTTACTAAAATAGTGGCAATCACACCATCATCTAACCATCCAATAATCGGGAGAAAATCAGGGGAAATATCAATAGGACTGATTAAATAAAGTAAACTTCCTAGAATTACAAGCCAGCGATATTTTGTATTGCGAATTGTTCCGCGATACCAGTTATAGAAAGACTGAACTACATTGTTCATTTTGTCGCCCTAAATGTTTTGCTCTAATAGTTATAGGATGACAAAATTAACGGGGGTTCGATAAGTGTAGATAACCCTGTAAAAATGTAGGGTTGTCTTCCCAACAGTCACCAGTCACCAGTGAACAGTCACCAGTGAACAGTCACCAGTCACCAGTTAACAGTCACCAGTTAACAGTCGCCAGTTAACAGTGAACAGTCACCAGTCACCAGTTAACAGTTAAACACCGTAAAAGTGTGAATCAAGACATTTGTACAGTCTGTGCATTCTGGCTGTATTCGCTTACTGACTAATAACTGAGAACTACTAACTGAAACACTAATAACTGATGACTGATGACTGATGACTGGTGACTGATGACTGGTGACTGATTATGACCTGAACAGCCGCACCCCAATCTAGTTTAAGTTGTTGTTGAGCATTGCCACTATTGAGGGCAATTTCCACCCAACCGTGAGAACCGACTAATGCAATGAGTTGACCCGATGAAACATCGCCATAGGTTTGACCGTTGGGGATGAGACAAGAAAGTTTATAAGCATTTCTATCAAAAGGTAGATGTTTTTTATTTTTCTTATTTTTCTTTAGTTTAAAGTTAATCTTGCTAAGTTTTTTTAATTTTTTCTTAAGGTTGGGTAAGGTAACATACCAAGTTTTATCTTTGACTACATCTCCTGGAATATTCGTTACTAAATTGCCAAACCCGTCAATATATTGAATCGAACCTTCGATCGTTAAATCTTTAACTTGATAAGGAGGAAAGGATAATTTGACTAACGTTTCGGGGTTAATAATAGTGCCGAATTGTTCTAAAGGAACCCCACTCACTAAATGGGCGCCAACGGCAGCAAAAATATCTCGACCATGAAAGGTTGTACTCGGTTTAGCCGTATGCCAATAGTCAGGATTGGTTAATTCTACCGCTAAAATTTCCGGTTGTAACCCCAGAGAACCGTGATCATCATTGCCATTTTTATCATTAAAATTAATACTAAAATCGTGATCAACTTGTTCTAAAATTCCCGTTAGTAACCCATTATCTGGCCCCACTAAATATCCCCCAGGAAATTGAATGGCGATCGCTCGTCTCTGAGTTCCCACTCCTGGGTCAACAACGGCGATATGAACGGTTCCTTTCGGAAAATAGGGAATAGCATTGAGTAAACAAAACCGTCCAGCGGCGACATTCTGGGGCGGAATTTCATGGGTTAAGTCAATGATCTGAGTTTGAGGATTAATTTGAGAAATCACCCCTTTCATGACCCCAACATAAATATCTTTTAACCCAAAATCCGTTAAAAGGGTAA
>JBMDYE010000482.1:0-6502 GCA_048595135.1 Planktothrix sp.
AAACTCACCGCAAACCGATGCGCCTCATCTCGCAACCGTCGCAATAGTTGAACCCCTGGTTGTTCAGCGTCGGTTTCTAACGGGAAAGATTCTCCCGGAAGAAAAATTTCTTCCCGTTGTTTGGCTAAACTAACCACTCGAATTTCTTCTAATAAATTCATTTCTTGTAACACTGAAACTACCGCCGAAAGTTGACCTTTTCCCCCATCAATCATCACTAAATCCGGTTTATCCGTTGAGGTGTGATAATCTCGAAAACGGCGACCAATCACTTCAGCTAAACTCGCAAAATCATCGGAATGTCCGGTGCGAACCGTTGGGTTTTTAATCTTATAATGACGATAGTGTTGTTTGGCGGGTAAGCCATCAATAAACACCACACGGGACGCGACCGCATCTGATCCTTGAATATGGGAAATATCATAGCCTTCAATGCGGTGGGGAACTTCTTCTAAATCGAGAATTTCTGCTAAATCTTGCATCGCTTCGCTATTGCGATCGCTAAATTTTTGTACCCGTTCTAATTCATATTGTGCATTGCGTTCAACCAGATCAATCAGTTCGGCTTTCTGTTGACGCTGCGGGGTTAAAATGGTGACTTTTTTGCCTTTGCGATCGCTCAACCAATCCGCTAACATCGATTCATCGGGTAACTCATATTGTACTAAAATTTCACTGGGAATTTCTACCGAATCAACGGTTTGATAATGTTCCTCTAAAACCCGTTCTAAAATAACTCCTAATTCGGGAGCAGGTAAGGTTAAAGAATCTGAATTTAACCCTTGGGGAACTTCCGCCGTAAACCCTAACCGTCCGACTAATTGACCCGCGCGAATTTGAAATAGTTGAATACAAGCTTGTTTAGAATTAGCCGCAAGGGCGATCGCATCCCGTGACACCCGATCATCCGGTAAAGACACTTTTTGATCCGCATTTAAAGACCCTAACCCTTGAATTTGATCTCGAATTCTAGCCGCCGTTTCAAAGTTTAAATTTTCCGCTGCTTCTTCCATTTGTTCGGTTAAAGTGTCAATTAGTTCTTGGGATCTTCCTTGAAAAACCATTGCCACTTTTTGCACAATTTTTCGATAATCTTCCGGCGAAATCAGCAGTTGACAAACCCCCGGACAGCGACCGATATCATAATTTAAACAAGGTCGATCTTTAAACAACGGTTTCGGACGTTGACGGAGGGGAAAAATCCGTTTAACGATGTGTAATGTATTTCTTAACAGTCGCGTATCCACATAGGGGCCGTAATAGCGATCTTTCGCATTTCCTAAACGACGTTTACGGGTAATAAAAATACGCGGATAATCTTCTGACCAAGTAATACATAAATAGGGATATTTTTTATCATCCTTCAGGAGGACATTAAAATGCGGTTGATGTTGCTTAACTAAATTCGCTTCTAAGGCTAACGCTTCCGCTTCGGTATCGGTAACAATAAATTCGATATCCGCAATTTGTTGCACCATTAAAGCAATGCGGGGGGTATGATGATGGTGTTCTCGGAAATAAGAACGAACTCGCGATCGCAACTTTTTAGATTTGCCAATATAAAGAATATGATCCGCACTATCCCGCATCAAATAAACCCCAGGAACTGGAGGAATTTCCCGCAACCGTTTTTCTAAACGTTCTGGATCTTTAATCAGGGGAAGAATTTTAACAGATGACATCGTTAGATTAAAACTTGAATGCAAGAAACAGAATTGCTATACTCCTACTATAACAAAAAGTTTGGCTAAAACGGTCGTAATTTCCAGACCAGTTTTGTGCTTATTACCGCTCTTTTCTAAAAGCTTTTTATTATTGTTATTCAAGGTGAGAATATCGTTATGGTTCAAGAACTAACCGATTTAAAACAATGTATTTTAGAAGAACGCTATCAAGACGCTTTAGAGATTATTGATGAACTTGAATTAATGGGAAAACAAGCAATTTTGAGAAATATAGAATCCTTCTTAGTTCGGTTATTTATCCATTTAATTAAAAATCAAGTTGAAAACCGATTAACGAATTCTTGGATTGCTTCAATATCCGATTCTATTATTCAAATTAAGAAACTCAATTTAAAAGATAACAAAACATCTTGTTATATTCAAGCTGAGGAATGGCAACCTTATTTAGAAGATGCGATCGAAGAAGCCATTCGTCCGGCGAGTGTAGAAGTTTTAAGCGGAAGTTTAAAAGCCACTCAACTTTCAGCCCGAATTGATCGCAACGCTTTATTAGAAATCGCTCAAAAATTACTTGAGTTAACCTATCAATATCCCGTTAAAGCATTACCAGATCGCATTGATCAAGAATTAGCTCAATTACCAGGGGGTAAAGATTGGTTTGATCAAGTATAATCTTTAAAATAGCTAAATTTTAAATACAGGTGTTCAATATGGTTCAAGCACCTTCCTTAATAACAATTGCAACAGACACCTGGGTAAAAGCCACCTGGGAGGATTTTTTAGCCTTAGCACAGCATCCTGATTATGCAGAAGGCAGATTTTATTATGATCAAGGATATGTGAGGATAGAAATGGCACCACTCGGTTCAGCACATGGACATAACAACACGATTATCTCCACTGTCATCTTAATTTATGCTGCTCTTAAAAAGATTCGGATTAAAGGATATACTAACACCTCTTTTAGAAAAACAGGGGTGAGAGAAAGCCAACCGGATATGGGGTTTTATATTGGGGATAATTTCCAATTTCCGCCTCGCAATAATTCCCCTATTAATTTAGATGAACTCACCTCTCCGAATTTAATCGTTGAAGTGGGTGCATCCTCCTTTGCTGACGATATTGGTCGCAAACGATTACTGTATGAAAGATTAGGAATACAAGAATATTGGGTTGTTAACGTTGAAGAGAGTACAATTTTAGCCTTTGCGGTGGAAAATCAAGGGAGTCGTTTAATTGAAGAATCCCAGGTTTTACCCGGATTAAAAATAACATTAGTTGCAGAAGCGTTGCACCGTTCCCAAACCGAAGATGATGGCGCAATTACACGATGGTTGATGGGTGAAATTCAGCCCTAATATAGAGTATAATCAGTTAAAATATATCCTTTAAATAAAATTATGACGTTAACAACAACCTCTAATTTAATTTCCACTGACGAAGCCTTATCCTTAATTGAAACTGTCCTTAAAAATTCCCAAGCGGAGGAGGTTAATGTCAGCGTCAAAAATAGTGAAGAAGCCTTAACTCGGTTTTCAGAAAATCAAATTACCCAAAATTTAATAACCACAAAATTTACTCTAGCGATTACCAGCTATTTTGGGAAACGGTGTGCTACCTCTGCCACCAGTGAACTTGAGCCTGATGCTATGATTGCGGCGATTCGTCGTTCGGAAGAACTCGCTCGAATTGCGCCTGAAGATCCTGAATGGGTTCCCCTGCTTGAACCCCAGACTTACGATGATCGCATTCCGGCTTTTGATGAAGCCACCGCTAATCTTTCTCCCTTGGTCAGAGGCGAAATTGTCCAAAATCTGTGCCGTAAGTGTGCTAATTCTCAGTTGGAAGGTTCAGGAACCCTCAGCAGTGAGGCGATATTATTTGCAGTCGGGAATTCACGGGGGTTACAAGCTTGTAACCGTTTAACTTCTGCGGATTTTAGCGTCACAGGTCGTCTAGAAACAGGTTCAGCTTGGAGTCAACGAACCGCTTGGGGTATCCATGAATTACCGATTGAACCGTTAACAGAAACGGTTATTAATCGAGCATTATTATCGAGAAATCCCCGTGAAGTTAGCCCTGGTGTGTATCCCGTTATTTTCGATGGGGCTGCCTTTTCTGATTTATTAGAATGGGTGATGTGGAATTTAGACGCACGGGCAGCGGATGAAGGACGTTCTTTTATGTCCCAGGTAGATATTGATGGAAAACCCACCGGAAATCGAGTCGGAGAACTGCTTTTTAGTCCGTTAGTTCAAGTGAATCGAGATCCTAATCATCCCTTATTAAAAGCCTCAACCTTTTTTGCAGATGGCATCAAAAAAGATCATTTAGAAGTGATTAAAAATGGAGTTCCTCAAACCTTATCCTACAGTCGATTTTGGGCAGAAAAACAAGGTAAAATAGCACAGGGGCCGATGTCTCCGATTGTTATGTTAGGATCAGATCAACATTTAGAAAATTTAATTGCTCAAACAGAACGGGGAATTTTAGTGAGTCGGGCTTGGTATGTCCGGTATATTAATCCTCGGACTTTAGAAGTAACGGGAATGACTAGAGATGGAACATTTTGGATTGAAAATGGTAAGATTGCCTATCCCATTAAAAATTTAAGATTTAATCAAAGTTTGCCAGAAATGTTACAAAATGTAGATGCACTCAGTTCGGTTCATCGCTATGGAAACACCGTTGCACCAGGAGTCCGGGTAAAAGCCTTTAATTTTAGTAGTATTACCGATAGCGTCTGAATCATACAGCCCGTAGCGAATAGACAGTAAAATGAGTAATTTTATTGTCTATTGAATCGTCAAGAAAATGGTAATCTTTATAAAAACTTAAACTTTTACAAAAATAAATATTAAGATCCATAAATTCATCAAAACCCTTAAAATCCTATAAAAATTGTCATCATTTTTATACTTTTTAAAAAAATTTAATCCAATTAGTATTCTAGGTTACTAAGCTTCCATCTACCTAAAGATAGACTGATCTCAGAATATTCCAGCGTACTAAACAGGACAGGTAAATTTATATCAGCCTGTAGGGTAGCATTATCAATCACTCAGTATTCAAAAAATCCATCACCAGAGTTCAAAAAATAAAGGTTTTGTAAAGATCTAGGTAGTCCAACAATACGATTTCCGACACTAAGGAGCAACGCAGCTATGAGTCAGCAGCTATTCACAAAAGGTAGTTTTGATTATTATTTACAACCTGAGCCTGTATGGGAAAGCTTAAGGCATAATTCACTATTAAATCATTTTGTAACCGATTATGAGCAATTAATTGCTGAACGAAATTTTCTAAATCAAGAGTTAAAACAAACTTTAAAGGAAATTTCCGATCTAAAAAAAGCCCTAGCTAGTTCTAAAGTTGCGTCGATTAAATTAGAACACCAAGTTATTGTGTCGCTACAAACTAAATATCATGAAATCGAGACGGTTTTAGAAGAAGCCCAAACGAAAACAAACAGTTTAATTCAAGCTATTCCTGATTTAATGTTTCGTGTTGATTGCCAAGGATATTTTTTAGATTATTACCCCGATAAATATGATGTTCATCCCCTAACCACGTCAGAAATTATTGGACAGCATTTAGAGAATGTTTTCCCCAAAGATTTAGCAGATTGGACACATTATTACATTCAAAAGACATTAGAAACAGGGGAAATTCAAGTCGGTGAATATGTTTGGCAACGGGATGAGAAATGGCTCCACTATGAGGCTCGTTATGTTCCCAGTGGCGAGAACGAAGTATTAGCAATTGTCCGAGATATTACAGTCCGCAAACAAGCTGAAGCCAAGCTACGAGTTTCGGAAATTCGAGAACGAGAAAGAGCCGAACAACTCGAAAAAGCCTTGAAAGAACTACAGCAAACCCAAGCTCACCTCATCCAAGCTGAAAAAATGTCTAGTCTCGGTCGCATGATGACGGAAATTGCCCATGAAATTAAAAATCCCATTAATTCAATTTATGGCAATCTCAATTATTTAACTCAAGATTTGCAGAGTGTTCTTGATCTACTCCAACTATATCAACAGCATTACCCTCAACCCCATGCTGAAATTGAACAGTTTGTAAAAGTACATGACATCAATACCCTCACTCAAGAATTACCCCAAAGCTTAGAATTTCTAAAATTAGGGGCTAATCGTCTCTATGAATTAGCATTATCTTTGCGGAATTTTTCTCGCTTAGATAGCCAAGAAATGATTCCCGCAGATATTCATATTGGACTAGATGGAACCTTAAAAATTCTGAATAACCAACTCAAAGAAAAAGGAAATTATACAGGAATTACAGTGATTAAAGAGTATGGACAACTGCCTTTAGTTAGATGCTATCCTAATCAATTAAGCCAGGTTTTTATGAACCTTTTAGCTAACGCCATTGATGCCTTAGAACCACAACTAGAACCTCGAACAATTAGGATTAAAACGGAACTCTGCAAAATCCGAAGTGAATCGACTGGTGCTGATGGGGTTCGGATTTGTATTTCTGATAATGGTGCGGGGATTCCTGAAAATGTCAAAGAACAAATCTTTAATGCGTTTTTTACCACTAAACCCGAAGGGAAAGGCACGGGTTTAGGATTACCCATTTCTCACCAAATTATTGTTAAAAAACACAAAGGTCAGTTATTCTGTATTTCTGAAGAGGGCAAAGGGACAACCTTTGAAATTATTCTTCCCCTATTAGAAGACTCAGGCTCCTTATCTCATCCCCTTTCATCAGCCCAGAATAATTAAGTCTATTTCAGTTCTTGATTTAGATTGAACCAACAAAAAACGCCCCCCGAAACGGAGAGCGTTTTTTGT
>JBMDYE010000483.1:0-2963 GCA_048595135.1 Planktothrix sp.
CAATTTCGTTTTGAACTAAAAGCGGGGTGGTTGGGGAAGAAGGCAGAGGTAAGGCCGCAAACGGAACATATTGCAACACGCCATCGCCAACAATTAATAAGCGTGTATTAGCGAGTTGAGACGCAACGGGGGAGAGAATAATTTGACTCAGAGGTAGTCCGGTTTCAATGGATGCGCTGCTATTTTGGGTTACAGATTCTCCAAAGGTTTTCGCAAGTTCTTCGATTTTACTTTGAGGCGGTAGGATATAGCTGGTGATGCTGTTTGGAGTCACCGCCCAGAGAAAACTGCGGTCTTCACCGAGAGAATATTGTAACAGCAGCGTATTGTCATCGAGAACTTGTTGTTGAATCTGCTGTAAGTTCAGAGGTTGAGGATATTTGAGGTCAGCATAACGGGGACTTTTGGTGCGAATTTCGGCTTCGAGTTGGTCGAGTTGAGTTAACAGAGATTGAGATTTTTGTTCAATTTCATCAAGTTGTGGTTGGGTGTATTGACCGCTTAACAATTGATGGCGTTGATGTTCTAAGACGTTGAGTTGTTGTTGTAGGTTTTGTTCTTTGGCTAATAATTGGGGGTCAACCCCAGTACGGATATTAGCATTGGCTTCGGTTAACAGTTCCAGGAGACTACGGGCGCGACTGCGTTCGCTAATGTGTAAAGCTTTGGCATCATAACCTTGATTCGGGTTTTGTTGATGCAGTTGCATGAGTAGGTCAATATAAAAATGGTAGTATTTTTGAAAAATAGCAAAGTAAGAAGCGCGGAGTTCCTGAGAAGCGATCTTAGTGCGACGGTCTTCAATCCTATCAATCACAGTTTGAATTTGAGTAAGAGCATTATTTAGATTGCCTCTCTGGCGTTCAAGTCGCGCTAAATCATAACGTATATCTGTTTCTAAACTCTGTTCATCTAATTTTTGCAAAAGTGAGAGGGCTTGATTGTATGACTCTAACGCTTTAGAGAAGTTTTCCTGAGCAAAATAAATTTGACCTAAACTGTGCATAATTTTAGCTTGATCATTAAGAAAACCAATTTCTTGGGCTAAAGGTAAGACCTGATTATAAATTTCTAAAGCATCTTGAAAATTTCCTAATAATTGATAACAGGTAGCAATATTAATTAATGTAGTAATTTGGTTAGCGATATCACCTGCCTCTTTAGCAAGTGTTAACGCTTGGTTAAACAATTCTAATGCTTTTTGTACATCTCCTAAATCAACGTGAATTGCACCAATATTGACTAAGGTAGAGCCAGATGATAAACCCAGCTTTTGTTTAAGAGCCAAAGCTTGATTATAAAAATCCAACGCTTTTTGTTTATCCCCTAATATATCGTAAATTAATCCAATATTATTTAAAACAAAAGCTTCTTGATCTGAGGCTTTTAGAGATTGAAAAATAGGTAAAGCATCATAAAGTAGATTTAAGCCTTGTTGTCTCTCGCCTAAATTGATATAAGCACTACTGAGATTAACAAACGAACGACCTATCCCTAAGCGTGCTGCTGCCACATATTCACCTTCTGCAACTTTTTCTACATCTTGAAACATCTGGAGTGATTTTTGATGAATTTCTAGAGCTTTTTGGCGATAACCAAATCCCTCAAAACTATTACCAAGATCCATTAAAAAATTAGCTTGGGAAATTTGAGCAATTTGCTGATTTTGATTGTTAGATTGGTTAGTATTTTGTTCAAAAACAGATACGATTTTATCATAGAATTCCTCGGCTTTTTGAGGTTCTCCTAAAGTTAAATAAAGTTTAGTTAGATGACTGAGAAGATGAGCTTCTTGGGATTTATTCCCCTCAGCCCTGTACAGGGATAAAGCTTGCTCATAATATTCAAGAGCTTTCTGTCTGTCTTTCTTTTCAAAGGAATGTTCATAAATTCCACCGATTGCAAATAAAATACTGGCTTCTCCTGATTTATTATCGCTTTTCCGATGAAGAGAAAGAGCTTGATTATAAGCTTCTAAAGCTTTTTGGGGATCTTTCAGTTGATAATAGGTTGTGGCAATAAATTCAAGAACCATAATTTTCTGTGCTGTGTCTTCTAGCATCTGGGACACTTGCAATGCTTGATTCAATAATTCGACTACCTTCTCTTTTTCTCCTAGCTTTAAATAGTCATAAACAATATTCATCATAACCAACAACTCTAACTTGGCGTCATCAAGGGTTTTTGCTAAATTTAAAGATTGATTATAATAATTAATTGCTTCCTGATTTTTTCCTAAATCTGAGTAGAATTTAGCAATATTATTAAGAATAGTAGCTTCTCCTGATTGATCCCCCATTTCTCGAAATAAAGCTAAAGACTTATAGCTAATACTTAAGGCTTTTTCTTGATCTCCTAAAATACTATAAATCAAACCCATATAACTGAGCGTTTCTGCTTGCTGCCCTTTATCATTAAGAGTTTGATAGAGAGAAAGTGCTTCTTGAAATTTCACTAATGCTTGTTGCAAAGTTTCTACTGTAGGTTGCTCATAAAGTTTCTCTGCGGCTTTAAATGCTCGTTCTGCCTCTAGACGAGATGCTTCTTGTTCGCTCAGAGTCGGTTGCTGGGCAACACTAATACCCATTTTCCCCGGTAAAAATAAAACTAATTCTGACAGTAATATTACACTAATTATTCCTGATACTGAAATATTTTTAACCAATAAAAACGAGATTTTTTTCTGGATTCTAACCATGATAGTAGCACCTTTACTTGATTAAAATTGATTGACTACCAATCCCCCTGGACAGTAAATGCTGCCCAATAATAGGGAGATTTCCATTGTTGAGAATTCCACATTTCTAATTGTGCTTCCCTTAACGCTGTCACCGGATTTTGTTTTTCTTGCAAAATCTTTTGATAAAATTTTCCCATGACTTCAGAAGTGGCAACATCATTCACACTCCACAAACTCACCACCACTCGTCTTGCGCCTGCATACATAAACCCTCTGGTTAATC
>JBMDYE010000484.1:0-2599 GCA_048595135.1 Planktothrix sp.
AAAAATCGCCCTGGGATGGGTCGGTTTAACTTTGGCTTTATCAACGTCTGGAATCCCTCAACAGGCGATCGCTCAATCAACAGCAGTTCCCATTGACCAGATTGTATTTCCGGCTCCGAGTCAAAGAGATCGGGTTGCCAAATTTGTGGTTCCAGATCGCAATCCTAGAGAGACTTCAGCCTACGGAGGACAGTTGAGCCGTTATGATGTTCATATTGCCAAAATGTTTGAAATTACTGACTATGAATGCCTCGACAGTGTGAGGAGAGGGCAAGTTTTAAATATGATTATTTGGCGATATTACGCTGGGGGTGGAAATATCAAAATGGGAGCTTATGGAATTCATTGCCAAGAAGCTCGAATGGTTGCAGGACGGTTTGGTTTAGGACAAACTGAACCCACCGAAATTACTTATTATCGAGTGAGTCCAACGGTTAATATTCCCATTTTGGATATTACAGGTTCCAAAGTCAGTCAATGGCAAAGTTTCATCAAAACATTGCGACCGGAAGGGATGGATTAATTCATCTAATCCTTTAACAGTGGGGTTCCTGCACTTATATAACTCCTTGTATCTTTTCAGAGAACTTCCACGATAAGCTAATAAATAATGCCATCACCTTAAACAACATCCAGATGGGGATGTGTGCCCATTCCGATTAATTAAAAACAATGCTTGCCTCTATTTTTGACACCTGTGACCCCAGACCCGAAATTTTATCCGGCGATTTATCCCTGGATTTATTTGCCGCCAAATTGCGGTTAGTCGTGGAAGGAAAAGCCCCCCAGGTTTATCAAGATGCTCATGCCTTTTTCGCCAATACCTTTCCCACCGATGGCATTAAAACCTTAATTCGGGAAGTCTTTGGACGCTTAAATGGCATCACCTCCGGTTCCCCCGTCATCCGCTTAGAAACCAGCTTCGGCGGTGGAAAAACCCATGATGAAATTGCCCTTTGGCATATTTGTAAACAAGGCAGACATATTCAAGGATTAGAACGCTTCGCCGATGTTAATGTTATCCCTGACTATTCCGTCCAAGTTGCCGCCGTTGATGGTCGAGATT
Organism: Planktothrix sp.; assembly: GCA_048595135.1. GTDB lineage: Bacteria > Cyanobacteriota > Cyanobacteriia > Cyanobacteriales > Microcoleaceae > JBMDYE01. Next base: position 1,067 of record JBMDYE010000484.1, read on the forward strand.
TAGACCCAGAAAATGGGGTTTTTCATGCAGAAACCGGAATTACAACCTACACCCTTTGGGGAGAAATTGCTTATCAAATTGGCGGGATTCAAGGATATTCCTTATTAAAAGGTTCCGATACCAGTGGCATTAGTCCAGGGACTTCCGTACTGGAACGGTTAATGGATGGTAAACCTACCGTTATTATCTTAGATGAAATTGCTCGATATTTACGGGCTGCTAAAGCCAAATTAATTGGCAATAGTGATTTATCAGAACAAGTTGTTGCCTTTCTATTTTCATTAATGGATTTAGCGGGAGCTTGTAATCATTTAGTCTTTGTTTATTCTTTAGCGTCCGCTTCCGATACTTTTGCCGAAGAAACTGTTGATTTACAAGAATTAACTCGTGCTTCGGCGCGACAAGAACGGGTATTAAGTCCTTCTACAGATCTTGAAATTTATAATATTGTCAAACAACGAATTTTTAATCGAGTCGATGCTCACGCCGCGCAACAAGCCGCTTCTGAATATTTAGCCGCTTATCGGGGAAGTCGCGTGAATTTACCGGATGGTTGTAAAGATTCCAGTTATGTCACCGCCCTGACGAATAGTTACCCCTTCCATCCCGAATTATTTAATTTATTAACTAAAAAAATTGCTTCTATTCCCGAATTTCAAAAAACCAGAGGCGCACTGCGATTATTTGCGTTAGTGGTTCAATATTTATGGACTCAATCCCCCAACTATACTCCGTTAATTCATACCCATCATATCCCCGTTGGAATTAATCCAGAAGTGACTAATGAATTAACTTCAAAATTACAACGCCAGCAAATGTATCCCCCCATTGGGGCTGATATTTATAACCCAGATGGTAGACCGGCTTACGCCCAAATTCAAGATGAACAATGGGTTGCTGCTGGAAAACCGCCCTTTTCCAGTTGGGTCGCGCGAACGATATTTTTACACTCATTAACCCAGGGAATTTCATCGGGAATCCGTCAAGCCGAATTAAATTTATCCTTATTAACACCAGGTTTAGAAATTGGATTTGTAGAAAAAGCTTTAGAACAATTAATTAAAGTCGCTTGGTATTTAGATTATGATCCGATTACTTCCATTGCTCGATTTAAAGAAGAACCTTCGATTAATAAAATTATTACGGAAGAAAAAGAGCAAATCGGACTGTCTCAAGGGAAAGAAGAATTAAGAAACCGTCGAGATACGATTTTTGCGACTCGACATTTTAACTTAATTTCCAGTCCCGAAAGTCCGGCGGATGTCGATGATAAACCCGATGAGATTGCGTTGTGTTTAATTGATTTTGATGAAGCAACAGTTCGCAGTTCTACGGATACCGTTCCCGATTTAGTGGAACGAATTTTTAATAATACCGGAGAAGCTGGAAAATTTAGACTGTATCGAAATCGATTATTATTTTTAGTGGCAAATCAACAAGAATTAGACCGAACCATTGATTTAGCGAGGGAATATATTGCGATTAAATTGATTCTCAAAAGTCAAAATCGCTTAGAGGATTTATCGGAACTGC
>JBMDYE010000485.1:0-8242 GCA_048595135.1 Planktothrix sp.
GGTTTGTCCGTCAACGGCAGTGGAGAACATTTGAGAACGGCTGGTGGGAATGGTTGTATTCCGTTCGATAATTTTAGTAGAAACGCCTCCCAAAGTTTCCAATCCCAACGAGAAGGGCGTGATATCGAGTAATAATAAATCTTTGACTTCGCCAGCCAGTACCCCCGCTTGAATGGCAGCACCGAGTGCGACGGCTTCATCCGGGTTAACCGAGCGATCAGGAGAACGTCCAGAAAAATAATCACTAATGGCTTGCTGAACTGCCGGAATTCGAGTCGAACCGCCGACTAAAATAATCCGATTAATATCATTGGGTTGCAAATTCGCATCTTTTAAGGCTTGAGTCACGGGTTCAATCGTACTATCAACGAGATGCTTCACCAGATTTTCAAACTCAGCCCGGGTTAATTCTAACTCTAAATGTTTTGGCCCCGAATCATCGGAGGTAATAAAGGGCAAATTAATGGAAGTGGTGGTGCGACTCGATAACTCAATTTTGGCTTTTTCCGCTGCTTCCCGTAACCGTTGCAACGCCATTTTTTCGGTGCCTAAGTTAACACCTTCTTGGACTTTGAATTTTTCCACCATCCATTTCACGAGACAATTATCAAAATCATCTCCTCCTAAATGGTTGTTTCCCGCGGTAGATTTGACTTCAAAAATGCCGTCTCCGAGTTGTAAAACCGAGACATCGAAGGTTCCTCCTCCTAAATCAAACACTAAAATTGTTTGATCTTGGTCTTGTTTATCTAACCCATAGGATAGGGCAGCAGCGGTGGGTTCGTTGATAATGCGAAGCACTTCCAACCCGGCAATCGTTCCGGCATCTTTCGTTGCTTGGCGTTGAGCATCTGTAAAATAAGCCGGAACCGTGATCACGACTTGAGTAACTTCCTCGCCTAAATAAGCTTCAGCATCTTCTTTCAGCTTTTGCAACACCATCGCCGAGATTTCTTGGGGGGTGTAGACTTGGTTGCGAATTTGAACATTAACGGTGTCATCTTTCCCCTTAACACAGGTATAGGGAACCCGTGAGCGTTCCTCCTCGGTATCGTCCCAACGACGACCGATAAACCGTTTAATGCTAAACACTGTATTTTCAGCATTCGTAACCCCTTGTCGTTTGCCCAATTGGCCAATCAAGCGATCGCCATATTTGCCAAATCCAACAATACTGGGAGTGGTACGTCCTCCTTCAGAGTTGGCGATGACAACGGGTTGACCTCCCTCCAACACAGCTACACAACTATTGGTTGTGCCTAAGTCAATGCCAATGACTTTTCCCATAGTGCCTCGGCGATGAATGTTTGCAAATTTTGCCTTTACTTTAGATCAACAAGGTACTTTCCTTGAATAGATGCTTTAGCCTCAATCCGATGCTAAATTATGCTTCTGATGAAGTTTCTTCTGGTTCCGAAGGCGTTGCATCCGGTTCAGGGGGGGCTGCCACCTTCACCATTGCATGACGCAATACTCGATCTCCAAACAGATAACCCCGCATTAAATCTTCGATCACCGTTCCTTCCGGGTAAGCATCCGTCGGTTCCCGCATCACCGCTTCATGTAAATTCGGATCAAACGGTTGTCCCTCTGGACGCATCACCGACACTCCCATTTGTTTGAGACCATCGACTAAGAGCTTATAAACCCCTTGGTAGCTCTTATGAATGTTCATTTCCCCGTCCGTTTGGGGCTTAATTTGGGATCTAGCCCGTTCAAAGTTATCAATGGCTGGTAACAACTGCTTCAAGGTTGAGCATTTAATATTAGCTTCTTGCTCTTCTTTTTCCTTTTGAGTCCGTTTACGGAAGTTCTCAAAATCAGCACCCAGACGTCGATATTGACTGGTTATATCTTCCAGTTGCGCTTTCAGAGCCGCATTGGCTTCTGCTAACGCCACAATTTCTTGTTGAATTTGATCCGAATTTTCTTCGATGGACTGACCAAAGGTGACTTCTGGTTCTTGACCTGCTGATTCGGTGTGAGCAGAAGAATCGACAGGCGTTTGGGTCGCATCCGAGTTTAGGGTTTCTGAAACAGATTCTTCAGAAGAGGAGGGGGAATAAACTTCACCCGTAATTTCATCTGGAGTATTAGCCGTTGAGTTAGGCGTCATAATCGTACTGCTTTTCCTCATTAATCATAAAAAATCGAGCGAAGAGTCCCTAACGATAACTCGCGTTAGTCACAGCTACACTCTTTTTCATCATGACACTTCGTTCTTTATAAATATTAACCGAACACGCTCCGAGATTTTCCTTTCGGCAAGGGAGAGATAACCGTTCAATACAGTCACCAGTCATCAGTCACCAGTCATCAGTCATCAGTCATCAGTTAATAACTTCTCCCTCCTTCCCCTTGTCCCTCCTTCACTGATGACTGGTGACTGTTCCCTAATTGGGGGTTCAAAACGCTATGATAAGGAGAGACCTCTAACTTTAGGCAGAGTTGCCAACTTTTATTGACAAACTCAATCAACCCTTAAATCAGAACAACAGGGAATTCCAGAGGGAAACTCGGCAATGACCGACTATTCAACATCCAAGCGAAACGATGGGGTTAGGATTTTTAGCAAAAATTGAGACGTAGCCTGTTGAATGTTAGGTTAGTGGGAAAACGGTTAGCGGTTCCAGAGTCGGCTTGCAGTCAAGACGGCTCAAATCTGGTTAAAATTGACACATCAATCGGTATAGCATGACTAGCAATTTCCCCTGTTTGAACCGTTGATCTCGGCTATTTCCTGAGTTCGTCGAGAGTTGGGTTTAAAATGCTCGTCAAATCATCCCGAAATCCCGCTCAGGGGGAATTTTTAAAGACATAGGCCTTAAATTTTAAGCTATGACGAACACATCTCAACGACGCGCCATTGTTGTCCAGAGCAATACTCCCTTTGGCAACAAGCTGATTCAGTCAGGCTATATTAATCCAGAACAATTGCAGCAAGCCCTAAAAACCAGTCGGGCTGGCAAACCACTCACGGAAGTTCTGGAGTCCCTGACCGGGCGTCCCTTACCACCGGACTTAGCCCGTCAGTATAAAAAACAACAGTTATTTGAACTGAGAATTCTGCATGGGGTCGAAGCTTATGATCCAGAGCTTGAACCGATGTCGATTGAAGATTTGGATCAAATGCTGCATACCCTGGAAACCACGCTAGAAACCTGCAAGCGTCATCGCTTTATCCCCTTACGGAAACCAACCGATGATCCGACTTCTGTGTTAATGGCCATGGTTGATCCAGACAACCTCAATGCTTTGGAAGAATTGAGAAACCAAATTCTTCGACCCAAAGCCTTGAAGTTGCAGCGACGGGTCATTACTCAAGAAGATTATGATCAAATCATCTCTGCCTATAGTGATGAAGATGTGAAGCGCAAAGCCGCCGAAGCCTCCCGTCGAGAACAAGAAAAACTCGAATTTACCGCCGGAGATTTTGAAACCACAGACTTAGAAGAAGTCGGGGATGAAACAGGCGGGATGGATTTGGCGGAAGAGATTGAACAGGCCGAAACGGGGCCTGTGATTAAAGCCGTTAACGTCATCCTGGCTAAAGCGTTATCCGAAGGGGTATCAGATATTCACGTTGAACCCCAGGAACATGAGATGCGGGTGCGGATGCGCAAAGATGGGGTGTTGCAAGAATATTATAAATTTCCGAAAAAGGTGATTCCGGCGATTACCTCCCGTTTCAAAATTCTAGCGGAAATGGATATCGCCGAACGTCGTCAAGCTCAGGACGGGCGGATTCGTCGTCGCTTCCGAGGTCGGACGGTGGACTTTCGGGTGAACTGTCTCCCCAGTCGGTATGGGGAAAAAATCGTCTTGCGGATTTTGGATAGTTCCTCGACTCAGTTAGGTTTGGATAAATTAATTACAGATCAAGAAACCTTAGCTTTGGTTCGAGAAACCGCCTCCCGTCCCTTTGGATTGATTCTGGTGACGGGGCCGACGGGTTCGGGTAAATCAACGTCGTTGTATTCGGTTTTATCAGAACGCAATGATCCAGGAATTAATATTAGTACCGCAGAAGACCCGATTGAATATGCCTTACCAGGGATTACCCAATGTCAGGTGATTCGAGAAAAGAATTTAACCTTTGCTAATATTCTCCGGGCGTTTTTGCGACAAGACCCGGATGTGTTACTGGTGGGGGAAACGCGAGACTTAGAAACGGCAAAAACAGCTATTGAAGCGGCATTAACGGGACACTTGGTTTTAACCACCTTACACACTAACGACGCCGCCGGAGCGATCGCTCGTTTGGATGAAATGGGCGTAGAACCGTTCATGGTCTCCGCCGCTTTGTTAGGGATTTTGGCACAACGTCTGATGCGTCGGGTGTGTGGCGAGTGTCGGGTTCCCTATACTCCTACCCCAGAAGAACTAGGTCGTTATGGGTTATCCGCGTCCCAAGAAGTTGATATTCCCTTCTACAAAGCCAATACCATTCCCCCTGAGCAACGCAAACATTTGTTAGATAACGGTCAACTCTGTAAGAAATGTGGCGGACTGGGCTATAAAGGTCGGGTTGGGGTCTATGAATTCCTGAAAGTGACGGAACGAATTCAAACCTTAGTCACTAAAGGCGCTCCCACAGAACAAATTAAAGAAGCCGCTGTTGAAGAAGGCATGAAAACCCTGTTGGCTTATAGTTTACAGTTAGTGCGCGAAGGGTATACCACCTTTGAGGAAGTAGAACGGGTGACGTTCACTGACTCCGGTTTAGAAGCAGAACTGAAAGCAAAACGCAAACAAGGCTTAACTTGCAAGAGTTGTGTGGCGGAATTAAAACCAGAATGGCTAGATTGCCCCTACTGTATGACCCCTCGCTTTACCGATTAACATCCAAACGGCGATCGCTGATCGCTGTGACTGGATATCGGGAACAATAACGACAACTTAGGATAGAGATTCTACACTTTCAGAATCCCTTAACCCTCAACCCTTAACGCAGTACCAGTTAATTTCAAGGAGTTACAGCTATGCCAGGATTAATGATTGAAGACGTGCTAGAGTCTTTGATCGAGCAAGGTGGATCAGATATTCATATTCAAGCCGGTGCGCCCATCTTCTTCCGCATTAGTGGGAAACTCACCCCTCAACCTCAATTTGGGGAAGTTATGTCTGCGGAGGAAACCCAAGTTCTGATCTACCAAATGCTGAACAATATGCAGCGTAAGCAGTTAGAGCAGGAATGGGAATTAGACTGTGCTTACGGGGTTAAAGGATTAGCTCGATTCCGGGTGAATGTGTATCGGGAACGGGGGTGCTGGGCGGCTTGTTTACGGGCGTTAGCATCCAAAATTCCCAATGCGGACAAATTAGGTGTTCCCCAAGTGATTCGGGATATGACTGAGCGCCCAAGGGGGATGGTGTTGGTTACGGGTCAAACAGGTTCCGGTAAAACCACCACCATGGCTGCTTTATTAGATTTAATTAATCGCACACGCGCTGAACATATTCTGACGGTGGAAGACCCGATTGAATATGTGTTCCCCAATATTAAAAGCTTGTTCCACCAACGCCAGAAAGGAGAAGATACCAAGAGTTTCGCGAATGCACTCAAAGCTGCATTACGGGAAGACCCTGATATTATTCTGGTGGGAGAAATGCGGGACTTAGAAACGATTGGTCTAGCCATTTCTGCCGCAGAAACCGGTCACTTAGTCTTCGGAACCTTACACACGAACTCCGCCGCCGCTACCGTTGACCGGATGTTAGATGTGTTCCCCCCCATTCAACAGCCCCAAGTTCGCGCCCAGTTATCCGGGTCTTTAGTGGGGGTTTGTAGTCAAAACTTGGTTCCTGCGATTGGGGGCGGTCGTCGGGCGGCGATTGAAATTATGATGAATACTCCCGCTATGGCGAACTTAATTCGGGAAGGAAAAACCGCTCAAATTTACTCTCAGATTCAAATGGGGGCAAAATTGGGAATGCAAACAATGGAAATGGCATTAGCTAAACTATATCAAGATGGTCAAGTGAGTTGGGAAGCTGCCATGAGTAAAACTGGTAAACCTGATGAATTAGAACGGTTAATTGGCCCTGCTCCTTCCGCCGCTAAAGGACAAAAAGCAAAAGCATAAGCGGAATTAAGAATTAAGAATTAAGAATTAAGAATTTTTTACAGAGGTATTAATATGGCTGGTAGTGTGGTTCGCAGTCAAGCTCGAAATCGAGGTTTTGACTTCAAGCGAATTGAAGAAAGTATTAGTATTGCTTTAGCATCGATTACGGTTAAAGATTTAGCCATTTTTGCCCGTCAATTTGCTTCCATGTTTAATGCAGGGATTGCAATGGCAAGATGTTTAAGTGTGTTATCAGAACAGTGTAGTAACGCAAAATTGAAACACGCCCTGACTTCAATTCGGGCTGATGTGGAAGAAGGGAGTGAACTCTCGGTCGCAATGAGAAAATTCCCTGATATTTTTGATCAACTTTTCGTCAGTATGGTTTCAGCCGGAGAAACGGGGGGGGTATTAGATGAAGTCTTAGAACGCCTGGCGGTGATGATGGAAAAAAACCACAAAACCCAATCAGAAATTAAATCCGCCATGTCTTATCCCAAAACCGTGTTATTTATTGCGTTGGCAATCTTTTTTGGGATGACCACATTTTTGCTACCAACTTTCGCGAAAGTGTTCCAAGATATTGGTGCAGAACTGCCCATGTTTACTCAGATTATGCTGAATATTAGCTCTTTCTGTCGGACATGGCCCCCGATTCCTCAAGGGATTGTAATCGGAACTTTAATTGGCTTATTTTTTGCCTATCAAACTATTTATAAAACCCCCGCAGGGCGAATGTATTTTGATCGATTGTTTTTGAAATTACCCATTTTTGGACATCTGATTCAAATCTCTGCGGTTGCTCGTTTTTGTACGATTTTTGGTAGTTTAACCCGATCTGGGGTTCCGATTATGAACTCTTTAGAAATTGTGGGGGAAGTGGCTGGGAATGCTGCGATCGCTTTAGCGATTTCTAATGCTAGAAATTCCATTCAACAAGGGGGTTTAATTAGTATTGCCTTACAGGAAGGAAATGTTTTTCCGCCCCTAGCGATTCAGATGATTGCGATTGGGGAAGAATCAGGGGAACTGGATAAAATGTTAATGAAAGTTGGGGCGTTCTATGAAACAGAGGTGGAAGAGGCTGTTAAAGGTCTAACCAGTATGTTAGAACCTCTGATGATTGTGGTGGTGGCGGGAATTGTCGGTTCAATTTTGTTATCCATGTATCTCCCCATGTTTGCTGTGTTTGAAAAACTGGGTTAATGCTAAATCAAAAAAAGTTGGATAATTAGATTGGAAAATTAATAACAATTTAAAACTCCAACTTTTCACGATTAAATAAATAACTTCAAACTATTATGCCTATTCTAAAATCTCAATATGAATCTCTGCTCGCAGAATATAGCAACTCGGCTGCTTCTGTTACCTTACTAAAACAGCATCGTCCTTACTTAGAAATGATTCCCAGTATGCGACGTTCTGATGAAAGTGTGATTACCATTCCATTACCGATTGTTCGGTTGCGGGATGGTGTTTCCTATTCAGGACAAAATGGAATTACGATTAAACCAGAGGATGCGGTTTGTTTACCCTGCGATATTGGAATTTTGATGTGTGACCCGGAATGGAAGGTAAAAATTGGCGTAGAAATTTTTATCTTTATTCACCGACCTCAAGAAGAATTATCGGATTTGTTAACCCGTTGGCGGTTAACTCAAGTTTGGTTAGATAAAGGGTATGAATGGATTATGCCCCATCATTATAAACATATTTATTCCCAAGAAGCGGAGGAACTTTATCCATTATTTATTCTATTTCCTGAAACCCCTGAACACATTAAACGCGGATTAGTTGGGGCTAATTTACCCTTTGTTGTACATCCCTTACATGGAATTGATGATATGAGTGCATCTGACGATTTAGATGAAAATAATTTGGAAGAATATCAAGAATGGGGAGAATGGGGGAATTAAAGTAATTAATTGTTTTGAATGTTGATTATTTCCAGTCTCCCTGAACGGTAAACGCTGCCCAATAATAAGGAGACTGCCATTGTTGAGAATTCCACATTTCTAATTGTGCTTCCCTTGACGCTGTCACCGGATTTTGTTTTTCTTGCAAAATCTTTTGATAAAATTTTCCCATGACTTCAGAAGTGGCAACATCATTCACACTCCACAAACTCACCACCACTCGTCTTGCGCCTGCATACATAAACCCTCTGGTTAATC
>JBMDYE010000486.1:0-5217 GCA_048595135.1 Planktothrix sp.
AACACGTCTCCAAAAACTTTTAGTAGACTTAGAATCTTTGTTATCTAGCTAAGAAAAGAAATTGGAATCAACAACTGTCGTTAGATATAAACTGAAGCAAATTTAATATTCTTTTAAAAATGCTCCATTCATCTTGGAGCATTATTTATTTTTATGCTTTCGATTGAAAAAGCGAAATCGTTGGGATAAAAACCAGGCGAGATTTCAGATCCCAGAATTTACAGTTTTTTTTGTCAGTCGCCAGCTTGAATAAATCAGCTTTAAGGTAGAACTTTCTTAATCTATGCCATTGCTAATTTAGGATCTTAGATAGAAAAACAGCAACTTCAACCTACTTTTTCCTTCTGATTAACTTTGATATAAAGGAAGCAACTCATTATGGTGTCAATTAATATCCTCAAACCCAAGCTGCTTTCAGGGATAACGTCTTCCCAAGCTGCTATTGAGCATTTCACTCGATTTCAGAAAAAGCTAAAAAATTTAGTTGACCTCTGGAGCCACTACCAGCCCAATGACGCACTTTCTCCTTTAAGAAAACAAGATTTAGAGTGGCTAATTTCAATGGCAGAACACTACCGACTTCGCATCCAGCCTTCATCTCAATCTCTGGAATTTTGGCAAGGCTATCAAGATGGGAAAAAAAGTAGACGAACCATTCCGGCTCCTGACTCTCCCCCCTTAGCTCCAATCTTGCTAAAATCCGTGAATCCCAGCCAAAGTGTACCAATCTATGAACTGGGGGTGCGACTGGGATGGTGCTATGACCGATTAAAAAACTACTTACTCCGGATCACGAAAGAGCAAAAACTGAACACCGCTCAACAATTAAAAAATTCTCAACCAATTTTATCTGTCATTCAAGAAATTCAAGCAATGGACAATACAAACTCCCTTGTGAGTTGGGGAGGGTTATCCGAAAGGAGATTCAATTCATGAAAGATAGACCTAGCCAAATTTTTGCAGCCGATCAGAAAACCGATACCTTATTTATTTTGGAAACGATTTTAACCGAAGAAGGATATTGTGTTAGCACCAGTTCTAATGGAAAAGAAGCGATCGCCTCTATTAATACCCATCCTCCCGATTTAATTCTATGGGACGTGATGATGCCAGATGCAGACGGCTATGAAGTCACTTACAAAATTCGTTCTACCCCTCAATTGCCCTTCATTCCCATTGTGCTTCTCGCACCAGATTCCTCCATTCCTTCTACCAATGGATTAGAACTGGGAGCCGATGATTTTCTCTGGAAACCCATTCAAGTTAACGAATTACTCGCCCGTGTCCGCAACTTGCTTCGCCTCAAACATAGCCTAGATTCAATGCGAGAGATGGCTTTAGCCCGTGAAGATTTTGTTTCTCGCCTAACCCATGATTTGCGTAACCCTCTGATTGCCGCTCAACAAATGCTAACTTTACTAGGGCAAGGGAAATTTGGAACCTTACCCCCCACAGTAAAAGAGGCTCTCCAGACTATCGTTGTTAGCAATGACAACTTAATTACGCTGGTTAATACCCTCCTAGAAGTGCATCGATTTGAAGCGGGTTGCAAACCAATGGCTATCACAACTTTTGATCTTTATAAACTCATTGAAGAAGTGGTTAAAGAGCAAGAGGCGCTTGCGGTCAGCAAAAACTTACGCTTAATTTTTGAAACCCAACAACAGTTTTTTCGGATTCAAGGTGATCGCTTAGAACTGCGCCGAGTTCTGACTAATTTAGTGAGTAATGCGATTAAGTTCACAGAGCGCGGTCAAATCAAGATCACTGTTGAGTACAATGCTCAGATCGTTTCGATTCAGGTCGAAGATACAGGTCCCGGAATCACAGAATCAGAGCAAAAAACAATCTTTGAACGCTTTCGTACTGGAAATCAGAAAGGAGTCGGAAGTGGTTTAGGGTTACATCTGTCTCAGCGTATTGCAAAAGCTCATTCGGGTCGTTTAGAAGTGACCTCACAACTGGGGGTTGGAAGTATTTTTACTTTGTGTCTCCCTCGGAACCCAAATTGCTAACGTTGAAGTTTCACCCTCAAAATGTGCTTTTAATCTCAAATTAGTATTAATGGAGAAAATCATGAATCGAGTGAGTATTGTGTTAATTGAAGATCATCACTTAACTCGTGTGGGAATTAAAGCAGCATTGGAGGATTGTGAAGAAATCAAGTTTATTGCGGAAGCAAGTAATGGATTACAAGGAATCACACTATTGGAGAAAACGCTACCCGATGTGGCGATTATTGATTTAGGATTACCTGGATTAGTTGATGGAATTGAATTAACTAAACGGTTTAAGGAGTATGTGCAAACCCGTCAGCTTGATTCCTCTATCAGCCAACCTAAAGTTTTAATTTTAACCTCGCAAGCTGAAGAAGAATCCATTTTAGCTGCGTTTGCAGCCGGAGCAGATTCTTACTGTATGAAAGACTTGAAATTTGAAAAACTGCTAGAAGCAATATTGGAAACTCACCGAGGAGCAAACTGGATTGACCCGTCTATTGCACGGATTGTTTTAGCTCGACTTAATAATCCGTTTAAAGAAGTTGTTGCTTCAAGTGCTATTCCGACCGTATCGATTCATGGGTTAAAACCAGAGGATAACGAGTTATTACAATCTAATCCGCTAACCCGACGAGAAAATGAAATTATTGAACTCATTGTTGAAGGGTATGGTAATGAAGAAATTGCCGAGCAATTATTTATATCAATGGGAACTGTGAAAACTCATGTTCGTAATATCCTCAATAAATTAGCTTGTGATGATCGCACCCAAGCTGCTGTCCGAGCTTTGCGAGCTGGTTTAGTGAATTAGCTCTCTTAACGTGAGTGATTGCTGATCATTATGACCGTGCTGGACAGAAAGCTAAATATAGGGGAGAAATCTTCCCATCACAGCAACCTGTAGGTAATTATGGAAGTAATTCTTTTGAATTTTTTCAGAGTGACAGAAGGGGAAATGTTAAAGGTATTATCGCCATAGATTTAATGAGGTGGGAATGATGATTAAAAATGAATTAGAGTACCAAGTTAGTCAAGAATGGTTAGAGAAGTTTGAAAAATCTCTAGCCGCAATAGAAAAGGATGAAGATAGTAAAAAGAATGACCATGAGCGATGGAAAATGAACCGAGAGACATTACAATGTCATTTAGAGAAATTGCAAGCAGAAATTGCTGAATATGACAGGCTAACATCCCATGATAGCCACACGCCGATAGTATTAACACTTGATGATATTGATTATTTACCTCAAATCTTGATTAGAGCTAGAATGGCAGCCAAACTAAGTCAGAAAGAATTAGCAGATTTAGCTGGGTTGACAGAAGAACAAATTAAACGTTATGAAGATAACGACTATGAAGATGCTAGCTTTATGGATGTAAGATTTGTAATTGATGCGCTGGATATCCAAATTCAAAAAGGTGAGTTTCTTGTTCCTTTAGATACGCTTAGAAGAACACCAGTTACTAAAGAAGAATTACTTTCTTCAAATCAGCGTTCTCATAATCAACAAAGTCAAGAAGTGATTGGGCAAGTTCAATAAAAATTTTGCGATCGCGTTTCAGTGCAACAATGCTAATAAAGATGATTTATTAGCATTGTTGCGGGTATGAATTTAACTACCACAGAATCCATACGAACGTTGCGACAGTTGCAACTCGATAGCGCGAAAACCCAAACAGAGCGAAATAAGTTGGGTCAGTTTGCCACGCCTACAGCCCTGGCAACAGAGATGTTGAAGTATGCCAAGACGTTATTACCATCTGCCTCAAAAATTCGCTTTCTTGACCCAGCTTTTGGAACGGGAGCGTTCTACTCCGCATTATTGGAGCAATTTCCCCTATCGCAAATTGTAGAAGCGATCGCATACGAAATTGACCCTCACTATGGAAATGAAGCGATCAAACTTTGGTGTGATACGCCACTTCAGCTAAATATTGCAGATTTTACCAAGGCTGTACCACCCAATTCTGACGAGATTAAAGCTAATTTGCTGATTTGCAATCCTCCGTACACCCGACATCATCATTTGAGTCGAGTTGAAAAGCTGCGGTTGCAACGGGTAACAGAACAGATAGCGGGAATAAAACTTAGTCAGTTGGCTAGTCTTTACTGTTATTTTTTGTGTCTTTCAGATGCTTGGATAGCAACTGATGGGTTAGCAGGATGGCTGATTCCGACCGGATTTATGGATGTGAATTACGGACAGCCCATTAAAGATTATCTGCTCAACTGCGTTAGTTTACTGCGAATTCATTGTTTTGATCCGGTGGACGTGCAATTTGAGGATGCGTTGGTATCGTCCGCAGTCGTTTGGTTTAAGAAAGCTTTGCCATCTGTTAACCATGCTGTTGAATTTACCTACGGGGGAAGTTTGACAGAACCGAAGATGTCCGTGATGATGTCGGTAGAATCGCTACGCGGTGCAACTAAGTGGACTAAGTTCGGGTTGATGTCGGAGCGGGTGATTTCTCAGGAGCAGTCTTTGAGGCTGAAGGATTTATTCACAATCAAACGAGGGTTGGCGACAGGAGCAAATGATTTTTTTGTGTTGAAACCAAAACAAATTTCTGCATATCAATTGCCGATGGAATTTCTTCAGCCCGTTTTGCCCAGCCCTCGACTGTTACCAGTGGATGAAATTAAAGCCGATGATTTAGGAAATCCAATTCTTGATCGTCAGCTTTTTCTGCTCTCGTGCGAGTTGCCGCCAGATGAAGTGAAAGCTAAGTATCCTACACTTTGGGAATATTTGCAGATGGGAGTAAGACAGGAAATTTGCGATCGCTATCTCTGCAAGCATCGCTTTCCTTGGTATTCTCAAGAAAAGCGTCCGCCTGCTCCATTCCTATGTACCTATATGGGTCGTCAGAATACTGGTAGAGGTAGACCTTTTCGATTTATTCTCAATCATTCAAGGGCGACGGCTACCAATGTTTATTTGATGCTCTATCCTAAACCCGCTCTTGCTAAAGTGCTTTTAGAGAAGCCAGAATTGGTGAAACAGGTGTGGGAGGTACTTGATCGTATTTCCGATGAGGCTCTAATGAGTGAGGGTCGCGTTTATGGGGGTGGGTTGCATAAACTGGAACCGAGGGAATTGGGTAATGCTTTAGCTGGGAAGATTGTTGAAGTTTTATCAAAACAGTCGGTTGAGTGACTGAAGTTGCACAAAAAAATAAGTGCGTTAGCGTAATGTACCATAGGCAATTGCGTACA
>JBMDYE010000487.1:0-33404 GCA_048595135.1 Planktothrix sp.
GTTGACCAAGCATCAGGAAATAACCCGACACCGAATCGTAATAACCCGTAGGTTCCTAATTTTAATAAAACCCCTGCTAAGAGAACTGAAACAGGCGTTGACGCTTCCACGTGAGCATCCGGTAGCCAAGTATGGAAGGGAACCAAAGGAATTTTAATTCCAAATCCAATGACTAAACCCCCTAATAAAATTAGTTGAGTTGCTAGGGGTAAAGAAGATACCCCGGAAACAGAAGTGCTAATGACATCTAAGTCAAAAGTTGGGGTATCCGTTAGCCAAACAATCCCTAAAAATGACGCTAAAATTAAGAACCCTGAAACGGCTGTATACAGTAGAAATTTTGTAGCTGCGTAGCCTTTGCGTTTGCCTCCCCAAATGGCAATTAATAAATACAGAGGAATTAATTCCACTTCATAAAACAGCAGGAACAGTAATAAATTTTGTGCTAAAAAAGTTCCAGCAATTCCCGCCGCGATCAACAACATTAACGCATAATACAGTTGATGGCGGGCAACTCCTAAGTCAGTACACCAAATGGCAATACTAATTAATAAGCCATTTAAAATTACCAACGGTAAGGATAAGCCATCGGCTCCTAAATAATAATTTAATCCTAAAGGGTTTAACCAAGGAATAAATTCTACAAACTGTAAATCGGGATTACTCCTATCAAATAATCCGGCTAAAATTAACGACCCAATGAATAATCCTCCGGCAATTGCAAAGGCAATATTCCGCGCTTTTTGAGCAGTTATATTAGGCAAAAAGGCAATTAAACCCGCTCCCACAATGGGAGCCCAAATTAATAAACTGAGCATAACCTGTTAACCGTTAACGTGATCGTCTTCCTAGAATTGCCACAACATTAAAGCCACTAAAATTCCCACACCGAGGGTAATGGTAAGAACATAAAATTGAGATTGTCCTGAAATGCTGTATTTTAAGCCTTCTCCACTAAAGAGAGTCGCTAAACCAAAAGCATTCACAACCCCATCAATAATGTAACGGTCAACCCAAGCACTCAAGGCCGAAATCCGACTGACTAAAAAGACAACTGTTAGATTGTAAATTCGATCAATATAAAAGTCGTAAGCCAGTAAATCTTGGAATCCTTTCCAAGGGAATTTAAACGGTTTTGAACCGAACCCGTAAAGATAAATTGCCCCGCCAATTAATACTCCAATTAAGCCAGAAGAAATTAATAAAGGAACAAACGCTTGTCGCAACAATTCTGTTACTCCTGAAGCGGGAATCTCAAAATTAGGAGATTCCCAAGTCAATAACGGTTGCCATTGCTGCAACATCATCGGGACTAACAAGGTCATAATCGTTAACGACACCATCGGCACAGCCATCGGCCAAGGCACTTCTGGCGCTCGTCGAGTTTTGGGTTTGGGTTCTCCGGCAAACACTAAACCAAACACGCGGGTTAAGTTCAAAGCGGTTAAACCATTCACCAACAGCAACACAACGATTAACCACCCAGGAACGGGCCCCCATCCATTAATCCAACCTCGCATTGTCCAAAAGGTTCCTAATGGGAGTAAGGCGACTAACCCCGCCGACCCCGCCAGATAAGCGGTTGTGGTGGCTGGCATTCTTGACCATAATCCCCCCAATTGGGTTAGATCTTGGTTATTGGTGGTGAGAATAATTGACCCAGCACTCATAAATAGGAGGGATTTCGCGATCGCATGGGTAAATAATAAAAGAAGGGCGATTTCGACTTGACTCTGACCAACGGCGATAAACACTAACCCTAAATAGGCACTGGTGGAATGGGAAAATGCCCGTTTAATGTCAATTTGGGCAATGGAAACCAAGGAAGCACCAATGGCTGTGATCGTTCCGAGGACAATTAAGGTGGTGGACGCAACGGGAGACAGTGCTAAAACGGGTTGTAATTTAATCAACACATAAGCGCCACTGGCGACCACGACGGAATTTCGTTGAATGGAAGCGGGATTAGGGCCTTCCATGGCTTCATCTAGCCATAAATGCAAGGGAAACTGAGCGCATTTTCCGGTTGGGCCAGCAATTAAGGCTAAACCGAGTAAAGTGGCGGTTAAGGGTTGTAAATGGGCAGTTTTTGCCCAGATTGCTAAGTCGGAAAAGTTTAAACTTCCGGCGAGGGTGGCGAGGTAGACAACCCCCATTAAGAGCAAGACATCTCCGACCCGTTTGGTTAAGAACGCATCTCTAGCGGCGGTGACGACCAACGGTTGAGCGTACCAAAAACCGACTAATAAATAAGTTGAGAGGGTCAGCAGTTCTAGGAGAATATAGCTGAGTAATAAAGAATCACTCAAGGCTAAACCGCTAATTGCCCCTTCAAAAAAGCCCATTAAGCCAAAAAACCGAGCCAGCGCCCAGTCTTTTTCCATATAGCCCAAGGCAAAAACCTGAGCCGCTAAACTAATGGCTGTGATCAGTTCCATCGCCCCTAAACTCACTGGAGAGATTTCTAAGGCGAAGGATAAGTCTAAGCTGGTGGTATGCAGCCAATGCAGCACGATTTGGCGGCTCGGTGCGTCCCAACTGGTGAGGAAAATCACCGAACCATGCACAACGGCTAAGACGGTCATTAATAAATTAAAGTAGGCAGCCGGTCTTGGCCCAGTCCGGCGGATTAGCCCCATTGACCAGGGTAAGGTCAATACTGCCCCGATAAAGCCATATAAAGGTATCCACCAACTGGTCTGGAGGAGGAAATCAATCATTTAAGTTCTGATCAAAAAATTCTGCTGGAATTACCCCTTAATATACCAAGATTTACGCCGGACAGGCTGCTCAACGCCTTGAATTCGGCGAATCTGTACGCGATTTTATAGTTAAAAGGAGATCTAACTCTATAAATAACAGTCTTTTTATTTTAAACACTACTTTATAACTTAAAATGACGTTAAAAATTATTAATAAATATTAACGATTAATAAACATAATAACAAAAATGAGAAAATATAATGCAGCTTAATATTGTCAAGGGTACCCCACTTCTCCTATTCTTAGAGAGGGAAGTTCGTTGCAATTTTTGCAGGCTGAAATTATAGGTAAACTAAGCGCGGAATTCAAGCAATTACGGTGCGGTTGAGCCTACCGAAACCGTCTGCCACCTAGAATCCAGTGTTGATCCCTCTCCCCATTGTGGCTTTAGCGAGTCAGCAATAATCAATAGGAATATATAACTATTGTGAAATTTGGGGAAACATAAGCCGTACAATTTCAATAAGAGGCGAACTTCAAAAACAAGTTGAGCCTAACGTCCGACAGAAGCACCTGTGGGAGCGTTAATTATTGCTAAAAAAATTAGAGCGGAGTTAGCTGTCCGTTAAATAGGAGTTAAACAATGTCGATTGCTGTTGGAATGATTGAAACCATTGGATTTCCGGCTGTTGTGGAAGCAGCGGACTCGATGGTGAAAGCCGCCCGTGTCACCTTAGTGGGGTATGAAAAAATTGGGAGTGGTCGCGTTACCGTGATTGTTCGGGGCGATGTGTCGGAAGTGCAAGCCTCCGTTGCTGCTGGAATTGAATCCATCAAACGGGTCAATGGCGGTGAACTGGCATCCACTCATATTATTGCCCGTCCTCACGAAAACCTGGAATACGTTTTACCGATTCGTTATACCGATGCGGTTGAGCAGTTTCGTTCCTACTAAGGCATTTTTTTAGCCTCTATTAACGAAACCTTTCAATTGGAACGCGTCGTACAAATTAGAATCAAAAACGAGGGAATTTTTGTTAGCTAAGGTTGAAAGATTACAGCTTAACAAACTTTCAAATAATCGTCAAAAAATAGAATTGTACGACCGACAAAATTCTCCATTTATAACTTGTTGATTGAGATTAGGAGTCAAATTTAATGGCTATTGCAGTTGGCATGATTGAAACGTTAGGTTTTCCTGCTGTTGTGGAAGCCGCCGATTCAATGGTGAAAGCCGCCCGTGTGACCTTAGTGGGTTACGAAAAAATCGGCAGTGGTCGCGTGACCGTGATTGTTCGGGGCGACGTTTCTGAAGTGCAAGCCTCCGTTGCTGCCGGAATTGATTCCGTGCGTCGCGTTAATGGCGGACAGGTGTTATCCACCCATATTATTGCCCGTCCCCACGAAAACTTAGAATATGTTCTACCGATTCGTTATACCGAAGCCGTTGAACAATTCCGCGAAAGTTTGAGTGGGATTCGTCCCTTAAGCCGTCCATAACATAGACGTTTAGCTGTAGCCCTTTTATTATGCGAATTGCCAAAGTCATTGGCACTGTTGTCAGCACTCAAAAAGAGCCTACTCTGCGAGGTTCCAAGTTTCTTCTCTTACAATTTTTAGATGAAACTGGAGAAGAAATTCCCGAAGAATACGAAGTCGCCATTGATTCTGTTGGTGCTGGAGTCAATGAATGGGTACTCGTGAGTTTAGGCAGTGCAGCGCGTCAAATTGAAGGGAGTGAACATCGACCCAGCGATGCGGCGATCGTTGCCATTATCGACACAATTAGTGTTGGAAATCGCTCGATCTACAACAAAAAAGATCACTATTAACAGTCGAGAAACTGGGAGGAATTCAGAAGTTAAGGAGAATTAAACCGATAAGAAGACACAGGCACGGAGATCGTTAATTATAGAATAATTCAAAATTCCTAAAAATGGTTAGCCCTCCTCCTCAAACCGCACAAATTTTAGAACTTCTTAAGTTTTAATTCTGGACACTTCTTTTCTTCCAAATTTTTGATCTGAGACAACGAACCACTGAAAACGAAAAACAAAACAACTAAACTTTGGTTAGGAGAATTAACATTATGGCAGTTCGTGGTCTAGCGGCTCCTCCAACTCCTTGGTCTAAAAACTTAGCCGAGCCTCAAATCGATCCATCCGCTTACGTCCATTCCTTTTCTAACATTATTGGAGATGTACGGATTGGCGCCAATGTCTTAGTCGCCCCAGGAACTTCAATTCGGGCAGATGAAGGATCACCCTTTAGTATTGGTGAAAATAGCAATATCCAAGATGGTGTTGTGATTCACGGTTTAGAAGAAGGTCGCGTCAAAGGCGACGACGGACAAAGCTATTCCGTTTGGGTGGGTAAAAATTGCTCTTTGACCCACATGGCCTTAATTCATGGCCCTGCCTACGTCGGCGATAACTGTTTTATTGGCTTCCGGTCAACGGTCTTTAATGCCAGAGTTGGCAACGGCTGCATTGTGATGATGCACGCCTTAGTCAAAGACGTGGAAATTCCCCCCGGAAAATACGTTCCTTCGGGTTCCATTATTACCAATCAAAAACAAGCTGATCGCTTACCGGATGTGACCGAAGCCGATCTGAGCTTTGCCACCCATGTGATTGGCGTGAACCAATCTCTGAAAGCGGGTTATCAATGTTCTGAAAGCTCCTCTTGTATTGCCCCTCTGCGCAATGAAACCCCTGGTATTGGCAATGGTAGCGGACGCGATCGCGGCTATGCCTATTCTGGAAGTTCTAGCTTGGCACCTGAAGTCGTCCAACAAGTCAGTCAACTCCTAGCCCAGGGCTACAAAATCGGGGCTGAACACGCCGATGCCCGTCGCTTCCGCACTGGATCTTGGAAGAGTTGCGCCCCCATCGACTCCAAAAATACCAATGAAGTCGTTGCTGCGTTAGAAGCTTGTTTAAACGAACATCAAGGGGAATATGTCCGCTTGTTGGGGATTGACACCAAAGCCAAACGCCGCGTCACAGAAGAAATTATTCAACGTCCCGATGGCCCCGTTGCTAAAAAAGCCAGCAATGGGGGGAAAGTTAGCGCCCCTGCTGCCCCTGCTAAGGCGGGATCGGTTGCGAGTGGGAATTTAGCGGGTCAAATTCAAGATCTGTTAACCAAAGGCTTCAAAATCGGAACAGAATATGCAGATACCCGTCGCTTCCGCACGGGTTCTTGGCGTAGTGGCCCCACTTTATCGGGAACCAGTGCCTCTGACGTTCTGGGTAAATTAGATGCGGTGATGAGCGAACACACCGGAGAATATGTTCGTTTAATTGGCATTGATCCGAAAAACAAACGCCGCGTGGTTGAAGAAATTATTCAACGTCCCGATGGCAAAGTGACGACCACCAGTACAGCCTCTAGCCCTGCTGCGGCTCCGGCTCGTTCTGCTTCTGCTTCCAGTAATGGCAACGGGAAACTCGCTCAAGGCGTCGGCGACCAAGTTCGGGATCTGTTAGCCAAAGGCTTCAAGATTGGCACTGAACACGCCGATGCGCGTCGCTTCCGTACCGGATCTTGGAAGAGTTGCGCTCCGATTCAATCTAACAATATCTCTGAAGTGATGTCAGCTTTAGAAGGCTGCTTAACTGAACACAAAGGGGAATATGTGCGGTTAATTGGGATCGATTCCAAAGCCAAGCGCCGCGTGCTGGAGGAAATTATCCAACGTCCCTAACCAGTTGGAAGTTGTTGATTGCGCGAGAGGTCTAAATCGTATGGATATATCGCCACCGCAACTCCTGAACACCGATGTTTATGTGAGTGGCGATGTAACGATTGATCCCAGTGCAGCGATTGCACCAGGAGTCGTGCTTCGTGCCGATCCAGAGGCTCAGATCGTCATTGGGGCGGGCGTCTGTATCGGCAAAGAAGTTATTCTTCATGCCCACCAAGGTATCCTAGAAATAGAGACAGGCGCCATTCTGGGGGCGAAGGTCTTGGTGGTCGGGGCAGGAAAAATAGGGGAAAATGCTTGTATTGGTTCAGAAACGACCCTACTGGCGATCGCCATTGAACCGAAACAAGTGATTCCCCCAGGTTCTTTGATTGGGGATACCTCCCGTGTCCTGCCACCAGAAGAACCCCCAAAAGTTGAATCCACTGTTTCTGAACCGCAGGCGGCTGTTGTTTCAACCCCGGAACCGGTTAAACCCAGTTTTCCTGAACCTGAAATTCCTTCGGTTTCAAAACAGGAAACGGTTAAACCTGTTCCACCGAAACCCCAGGTTGTCCCTGTCTCAACCCCGGAACTGGTTAAACCAGCTTTTCCTAACCCCTACTTAATCGCGGTTTCAAAACAGGAAACTGTGAAACCCGCTCCCCCTGAACCGCAAGTGACCCCTGTGTCAAGGGAGGAGAACGGTGAACCTGATCCTCCTCAAGTTCAGGAAGAAACCCCCGGACAACTGGAACAGCCCCAACCCCCGATGCCTCCAATCATCTACGGAAAGGATCATCTGAGTCAGTTGTTGGATTCCTTACTTCCCCACCGGAAAGCTTTTAACAGTCACCAGTCATCAGTCACCAGTGATCAGTTAAAAGGCACAGGCTAAGTCACAATGGTAGTAAGTCCTAAAAGGCTTAAGTTAACAAGACAAATTCTTTCTGCTCACTGGTGACTGAGTAGGGGCTCATCATTCGGGCAGAAATTTATGACAAAAACCGATAACTTACAGAACGTATGCTTTGCCCCTACTGACTGGTGACTGATAACTGGTGACTGTCTCAACCCCCGAATTAAAAATGGATACAAATAGACCCTTATCCACCCATCGTCAGGATAATGTTCAGTCCGAATTTAAAGATATGGCTCTGGGTTTAGTTTCCACTCAGAGCTTCCCTGCGATTGTCGGAACAGCAGACATGATGCTCAAGTCTTCTGGTGTGCATTTAGTCGGCTATGAGAAAATTGGAGGCGGCTACTGCACGGCTATTATTCGGGGAAAAGTGGCTGAAGTTCGATTAGCAGTCGATACAGGCGCCCAAACGGCTCAACAGTTTGGTCAGTTTGTCTCGAAGTTAGTCATTCCTCGACCGTTTCCGAATTTAGAGATTATTCTTCCCATTGGTTCTCGGTTGTCAAGCTTGGCAAGACAAGGCAGCCGTTTGAGTAATAAAGCGGTGGGATTAGTGGAAACCAGGGGATTTCCAGCCATGGTGGGGGCGGCGGATGCCATGTTAAAGGCGGCGGATGTGATGTTAATGTCCTATGAAAGAATTGGGGCGGGGTTGTGTACGGCAATTATTCGGGGTTCTGTGGCGGATGTGGCTGTGGCCGTTGAGGCGGGAATGTTCGAGGCGGAACGCATTGGCGAGTTAAATGCGGTGATGGTGATTCCTAGACCCTTGGATGAGTTAGATCAAACGTTACCGTTAGCCAGTTGTTGGGTTGAACAACGTCAACCGTTACGAGTGCCAATTCATGTTAAGGAAATGGAAAAAGAAGTGGTCAAATTTCCCGATTTACAAAAATTGCCTGTTCCCGTTCAAGAGGAATATTTATAGAATTAAGAATTAAGAATTAAGAATTAAGAATGCGGTTATCGAATTTGTTACGGTCGATGCAGAAGAGTTGTAGGGTTTGGTGGAATCTTTAGGGTAGTGGTAAGATGGAAAAATAAATTCAAGGTTGTTTTATGTCAAATCCTGAATTATTAGCGCAACTGCGACAGTTATCCCCTGCTGAAAAAGTTGAAATGATGCAGTTTTTAACGGCTGAATTGGCGAAAGAAGAAGGTTTAAAACCATTAGATAATGACGTGATTTATCGTCTTTGGTCGCCTTATGATTATGGTGACGCTGCTCAGAAATTAATGAGCTTATTAGAACAAGAAGAAGCGAAAGAAAATGCGAAATGCTGAAAGATTTCCTTTTATTGAACGAAGGAATCAAGCAGGAGAGGCTAATGTTTTTCCTTGTGTACCTATAACTTTAAGCTATCGCGATTGTGTTTTAGAAGTTGTTGGTTTGTTAGATACGGGAGCGAGTCTGAATGTTTTACCTTACCATGTTGGTTTAGCGTTAGGAGCCGTTTGGGAGGAGCAAACACTTTCAATTCCGTTAGCAGGTAATCTTGCACCAGTGGAAGCAAGGGGTTTAGCTATTGTGGGACAAATTAGCGATTTTCCACCTGTTCGTTTAGCTTTTGCTTGGGCGAAGTCTAACGATCCACCTATTATTTTAGGTCAGTTAAACTTTTTTCTGGCGTTTGATGTCTGTTTTTATCGTTCGCAATTCGCGTTTGAAGTGTCTCCTAAATTTAGGGATAGTTGAGATAAATAAGCTGAGATTCTGATACTTATCTATTCCCTATTTCCTATTGCCCATTACCCATTGCCCATTGCCTATTCTTAATTCTTAATTCAGATCCTTAAGTGCTACGCACAGGCTCCGCCTACGCTCCGCGACTGACGCTGCGCGATTCTTAATTCTTAGTCTCCTCCAAGTTCAACTAATTTCCCAATATTAAAGTCTATTTTTACCCAACCTTTTAGTTT
The DNA here is from genome assembly GCA_048595135.1 of Planktothrix sp. GTDB lineage: Bacteria > Cyanobacteriota > Cyanobacteriia > Cyanobacteriales > Microcoleaceae > JBMDYE01. The sequence continues at coordinate 9,234 of JBMDYE010000487.1, forward strand.
CTGTAAGTTTCCGAGTAACAGTAAGGGAATGTGCCAATGATGTACCATTAAAAATGGTAACGGATCATTAATTTTAAAAATCGCATCAGTCCCTTGAGTCACTTTTTTCAGCCAAGCTTGTAAGTCTTGAAACGATCGAATTCCCGTTAACCGCCAGATTTCATGGTATGTCCAATAGGTGGGTTTACTATTAGTTAAAGGGGTAATAGGAGGTTCTGTTTCGTGTTCTGCATCCGTTAAATAAGCATTCGCTACACCGGGATGATTATAAAACATTGTAATTGCGGAATGGGTACGGGGATTACATTCTATCGGATAAACAGTTCCATCTTTGGTCTGGATAAAATCAAAAGAGATTTGTCCCGTAAGATTTAACTTACTAACAAACGTTTCAACCCAGGCGTAAATTTCAGGGTTATCAACTTGTTCATAATTGACTTGGAAGGGAGAAGATTTTGAACAACAATGAAGACGAACTTTCCCGTTTCTAACGGTGCTATGGGTGCAGTATTCTTGTCCTTGAATAAACTGTTGCATCGTCCAAGGTCGGCTTTCGCTAATGGGAAGCGATCGCACATACTCTTCCATTCCTTCAAAGGGTAATTGAGTTAAATCTAAACGAGTCACCGAATCATATTTAAGACTTTTGAGAATATATTGATAACCATCCCTAAAATCATAATCTAAGATTTGCTGAGGATCAGTAATATAGAAAGATTTAGGAACCGATAATCCTAATTCCTGAGCTTTCTTACAAAAACTATGTTTATCATCAAGCATTTGGGTTATTTCTGGATCAAAATGCAGCACTTCACAATAATCTTTTAACAGCATTTTTGCTAAAGATTCATTGTAACTCCCAGCCGCACTAGAAACCGGAATCACGAGATCAATCTTTTCTCGTTTAACAATATTCAGTAATTCTTGACAGAATCCTTCGAGATCTTTTTCTGGTATTGGAACCGTATAAAAGTGTTTAATCGCCCTCGAAAATCGATGACCCGTTAACCAATATTTATGGGTTTCCACTAACGTTACTTCATGTCCGGCTTGGTGGAAACATCGGGCAAGTTGCAGAGCTTTCGTCATTTTTGCCCCTGTAATTAAAACTTTTTTGGGGTTTTCAATTTTAACGGGTTGACGAAAGGGAAGGGTGAATAAATTCACCGCCAAAGCAACTAAAACTAACGCTAAATTAAAGGGAAACGCTAACAGTAATAGGAACAAAGTTCCTACCGTTTTAAAAAAAGCAGAGAGTTTTTGCATAATCAAAATTAATGATCTTTCCGTCTAATCACAGTTAAACCATCCCGCAGGGGAAGTAACACTTGTTCAACTCTTTCATCGGCTGCGACGATTTGGTTAAAATAAGCGATCGCTTTTCCATTCGCCGTTTGTTTCTCTTCCGGTAAATAAACTTGCCCTTGAAAAAGAGTATTATCGACTAAAATTAATCCTTCCGGCTGCAATAAATTGGTATCTAACAGCAATTTAAAGTAATCAACATACTCTTTTTTACTGGCATCAATAAACACGAGATCAAACTGTTCTCCTGCATCGGCAAGATTTTTCATTGTTTCTAAAGCAGGAGCCACCCGAACTTTAATTTTATGACCATGGGGAGAAGCCGCAAAACAGTTTTGAGCAAATTCAGCCACATATTCATCTAATTCACAAGCAATGACTTCTCCATCTTCCGGTAACGCTTCCGCCATTGCTAAAGCAGAATACCCGGTAAACATTCCCACTTCTAACACTTTTTTTGCGTTTAAAATCCGAACAAACAATTTTAAAATTTGCCCTTCAATATGACCCGAAAGCATTTCCTGTTCCAATGCTTGGCAGGTTTCTCCATCGGTAAATAATTGACTCCAATCGGCTGAAGCCGTTTTTTGAGCTAAATTAGCTAAAGCCGGAGATTCCGGTGTGGAAACATTACTTAAATACGGATCGATTCCTGCCGCTAATTGATACGCTTCTGTAATTGCTGTTTTTAACTCTGGGGCTATCGTTGTTGTATTAACTTGTTGCACAATCTGTTCTAACTGTGCAACCAAAATACTCAAAGGCGTAACAGGACGAGGTTGAATAGATGACATTTTTTCTGCCTATATTAATTGACAATTTGAACGAAAGAACGGGTTAAACGTCCTAATATTGAAGTCGAAGATCAGTGAGCTTGAATGCTGAGGTCAGGGGGGGTTCCCCCGCCCCTACGGGTTGTATTTAAACAATGACCCACAAGCAACACGGGTTCGCTTTGCGGCGGTAGTCCACAACTCCAACGCGACATCCTCTAAATTTTGCCCATCCGCCATCAGCATTCGCGAAATCATACTAATTTTGCTGAAAGACCAAAACAAGCCAGCTTCTAACAGATAGGGTTCTTCGGTTTCTTTGTGGACGCGAAAATCATATAACGAATAATCGCGACAACCCAAAGCTATATGAGCTTGTTTGGCAGCATTTGCCAACTTCTCGAATAAATCGGGTGTAACCGAAGCCGGACAAATAGGGGTAGCGACGGGTTTCTTAGGTTGCTGATGAGGCATTCCGTCCGCTTGACGTTCATATTTATCGTCAACGGTTCTAATGGGGTGTTCCTCTGTGACTAAATACTCAATCATCGGTAGTACGCAAAGTTCACCGCCACGTTCCACGACACCGACCCGCAGTTCTCGTCCGGGGATATAGTCTTCAATTAACAGCGTGTCGTCTAGTTGAAAAGCCACTTGCAACGCGTCTGCAATTTGAGTGTCGTCCCAAACCAACGTTACCCCTAACGAGTTATCTTCCGAATTGGGTTTGACAACAAATGGAGGCCGCATGGTCAAGACGTCTCCTTGACGGAGTAGCTGGGCTTTCGCTACCCGCACACCGGACGTTGCAACAATGCTGCGGGTTTGGGCTTTGTTGGTTGCGAGCGCTGTACAGGGAGAAGCAGAACCGACAATGGGTAAGCCTAAAACATCCTCGAATAAAGCCCGAAAACTGGTCATCCCCGGAAAACAAAACAGATGGGGAACCACAACATCAATTTGTGGAAGTTGAGAAATCATCTCCGAGAGGGACATTTTCTCAGACAGTTTATCTAAGGCGGTTCCTAGCTGCCAAGAGTTATCAGGATGGATGACAGCGTAATAGGGACTAACTCCAACGGGTTGTACAACGTCCTTGGCGTAGAGCATTGACAAATTATAGTAAAAGTCGGATACCCTAGAACCTGCTAGGTGTAATACTCGCAGCATTTCTATCCCCTCTAACGTTACAGAAGAGGATGTAGCGCGACGGGTTGGTGTTATTGATGACATGGGAATCAAGGGAAGGGGAGACAAGAAGACAATAATTTTCTACTGATGACTGGTGACTGGTGACTGATGACTGATTACTGTAAGCCTAAATCACTTAAATACATTTGTTTTCCGGCTCCTTGATTGGGGAATTCTTCACAAACTGTTTTATGTTTTTGGACGGCTTTTGCTAAGAGTTCAGGAGAGACTTCTTGAGCATAATCACAAGCCCCAATTTTAATAGGTAAAGGAGCCCATAATCCCCCTGAACCCCGTTTTCTTCGCATATTTTTTTGCCCTTGGATCATAATATTCATATCTTCCAAAATTGGATGATAAACCGATAATCCTAAATCTTGGCAAAGCTTTAAAATGCGATCGCGTTCGGGGACAGATAACCAACCCATTTCTGTTGCTAAAGTTGCTCCAAACGCCATGCCAATTGTGACTGCATGACCGTGCATTAATTTAGCGACGGGTTCAAATTTAGGACTCCAAGTATGTCCGTAAGCATGGGGACGATCTTGATAAGTTTCAAACATATTCGTTCCTTCATGCTTCATATAAGCATAAAGGGCTTTATAAATCACTTCATCCGCAATTTTTTCTAATTCTGGATCAGCGTCAACGGTGGCAAAATGAGTTTCAATTAAGCGTTCTCCGTATTTTTCTAATAACTCAAATAAACTCAAATCCTCCGTAATTGCCATTTTGATAATTTCCGCCATCCCGTTGCGAATATGTCCGACGGCTAAAGTCCGGAAAAAACTGCGATCTACTAACGTTAAAACGGGAGGGTGATAAGCACCAATACTATTTTTAAATTGAGTCCCATTGACACAAGTTCGAGGAGAAGGGCCAGCATCAATCGCCGCGACGACTGTTGTTCCAATCATAATATAGGGGGTGCGACGGTGTTGTAATGCACAAGCTAAACCCGCCACATCGCTTAAAACCCCTCCCCCCACCACTAAAACAGGTTCATTACGGGAAACATCACACCCTTCTGTTCCTAAAAAGGCTAACAATTGATGGACAGTATCAGGATTTTTGTCAGATTCCCAAGCGCGACAGCTTAGGAATTCTAAGGGAATTTCATGGGCATTAAAATAATGCTTGATTGAGTCACCATAAAGCTGATCAACGGTTTGATCGACAATGGCGATACAACGTCCCAGAGGGCGATAAATATTGGCTAAAATTGGATTCCTGACTTCAAAGATTCCTCTAACAACTTTAACTTCTGATTTGAGTTGATAGGTGGCTGTCACTTCAAAAGAAAGTTCTTGATCGGAATGAGTAATTTCACCTGTTCCCGTGTACCATTCTGAAGTTCGGTACTTTTGATCATGAGGACGCCAGATGAGGGTTTTCTCCTCATCGTTTAATTTATGTTGATTTTCGTTAGTCGGTGAAAGGCTGGGTGATGTACTTGAAACCATGAGGATTTATCCTGAAAGATTAGTGAATGAATTGCCAAAGTTTTAATGTATCGAATATCAATGATGTCTTAAGATAAAAGATTTGTCAACGTAAATTTAAGACTTGACAAAAGGTAACTCAATTAGATAGGGCGCAAGAATCAGGCCAAATGTCTTGCTCTGACAACGTTTTACTGGAAATTCAAGTAAGAGCCTTAAAAAATTAAGGCTCATAGCCATTATTAATAATTACTTAACTGTCATCTATAAAGTGGCAGATTGCCCATGGTCAAAAAATGTGCTATCGTTAAACTATCTATTTTACATAAAAATATAATTTTTACGATAATTAAGTCGGTTCAAAAAAAGCGATCGCACCGCTACTTATAAAAAAAATAATCAATTTTTGTGAAAGCTCTCTAAACTTGAAGAGGTTTAGCACTCGACCTAAAGATTAGGATATTAAGGGGGATTATAAGGACAAAACCGGGATAATTCTTCTCCCGTGAGCATAGCTACTTTCTGCTATAAAAAAACAGCTTGCCTTAGAACATCTTCCTTCCCAGACAAGCTATCTCTTTTTTTCTTCTGTTTGCCCTCTATAATAGTGCTATAGCGTCTAGCAACTAGGGGTTAATCCCATTACTAATTTTGTACCACCGTCCACTTAACCGTGATTTGACCCGTGTTATCTTTGTAAAAACCGGGTTCATCGTTGATAACAAATGAAAGGGTTTCGCAAGGTTGAAGGGTAACTTCATAAGGCCCTTTACCACTGATAAACACTTCACCATTTTTAAGTGCGACTAAGGCGGCGGGTTTTAAACGTTGGTAACGCAGATCATTATCTTGCCACTCTTTCTCCGCCATATATTCATTACCATCACCATCGACTTGCAAATCAAACTGATGATTTGGATCAGGCGCTCCATAACTCCAAGTCCCCTCAGTTTCTATTTTTAAGGTAATTGGTTTGTCGGATTTATTCGTGTAATTGGGTAGATTCTGCATCTCATATTCATCATTACCCCAAATGGCATAAACAATCAGTTCCCCAGTTTCTGGAATGACCGGAGCAACTGGAATTCCTGGAACAGGTATAACAGGGGGTACGGGTTCAACTGGGTCTTCCGAATCGCTGAACGGAACAGGTATAACGGGTGGAATCGGTTCAACGGGTTCTTCCGAATCGCTGAACGGAACAGGTACAACCGGAGGTACGGGTTCAACGGGTTCTTCTAAACCACTGAACGGAACAGGTACAACCGGGGGTACGGGTTCAGCGGGTTCTTCCGAATCGCTGAACGGAATAGGTGCAACCGGGGGTACGGGTTCAACGGGTTCTTCTAAACCGCTGAACGGAATAGGTGCAACCGGGGGTATGGGTTCAGCGGGTTCTTCTAAACCGCTGAACGGAACAGGTGCAACAGGGGGTACAGGTTCAACGGGGTCTTCTAAACCACCCATCGGAACAGGTGCAACGGGGGGTACAGGGTCAACTGGAGCGACTGGATCTAATGAAGTTACTGGTGGAGTGGGTGGAACTGGTGGAACTGGAGCGACTGGCTTACCTTTAGAACCTTTGACGAGCCACCAGAGTAACCCCCCTACAAGAGGAAAAAGCAGTAATAGAAGTAACCACCAAGGAAAATCTCCTTCTGTTGTTATTGAATTATCCGTTGGAGTGACAGGTGTGGCGGGGTCGGGTGTTGTCGCTCCCAGTAGCGGAACAACTGCGGCTGGGGTTTGCGGGGTGGGATTATCCGTTGGGGTGACAGGTAAAGCAGGGTTGGGTGTTGTTGCTCCGGGTGGGGATACAACGGCGGCTGGGGTTTGTGTGGCGGGATTATCTGTTGGGGTGACAGGTACAGAAGGGTCGGATGGGATCGTTCCTGGTGGTGGGATAAGAACGAAAGGAGCGCCTTGTTTGTAGACATATCCTCGAAGTTGAGAATAAGGATAACGGGGGTCACTCGGTAAAACTTTGTGCATAGGCACGATCCGAACATTGGGCAAGTTCATAACTTGATCGGCGACCGCATAACTAATCCCATCGCTGCCCAAGTTTTCTATAACAGTAGGTGTGTCATCCTCAGATACGGGATCAGCAGTGCTTCCGGTTTGAAAGGGAGCTTTCTTAAAAACATCGTAGGTACTCAATGCTAATCGGGTATCGCTATAGGCTGGGCGATCAACGAGGCGAATTTTCCCAGGTGGCCCTCCCACCTGCGACCAATCGGTAATTTCTCCGCGAAAGATTCTAGCAAATTGTTCAAACGTAAGATTACTTTGGAAGGGATTATTAGTTCCAATAATTATTGCTATTTTCTCTCGTTTTATAGGGACAAAAACTAACTGCTGTTTTTTTTCTTGCCAAGTTAAAGGTCGTCCCACAGCCGCCAGATCAATTTTACCCTCTAGCAATGCCTGCAATGCTTCATTCGAGGTCGTTGTTTCCACTTGGATCTGGGAACCAGAGTATTTAGTTTCCAAGCGTTCTTTAAGGGCTTGATTCGGAGTTGCCATGCTACTAGAACCCTGGATAATTACGGTTTTCTTGCCCGTTAGTGATTGGGGGAAAGCTGATTCAGGCAAGGGAGAATTCTGTGTATTATTGGAAGGTTGGGCAACCGCTTGAGGGCTTAACTCTGGAACTGTAGGAACTGCGGTAGCAACAGTTAAAGTTAACAGCAGCCCTGACATCTGGGAGGGGATATTTTTGTAGTTAAACATACCAAATGCAATTTTTTTTTCAAGAAAACTAAAGTAGCTGGTGTAAATTAAGATTTTTGACCACGTTACCACTGATTTTAGCTATATATAACCCCCTAGTAGTTTTCCGCAATAATATCATTCTCTTTTTAGATAAACAATTACTTAAAACTATGACTTAACACAAGGTAACACCCTCACCTAGATGTCACCTACCCGACAACCACTTGGCGAGATCTGTTATTAAAATAGGCTATATTTAATGATTAAAAAAATCGGTTTTTGACTTGTATCTGACCCACAGGCACAAGGTTATAACCGCCCTTGCTTACCTTCAGATCAACAGATCCATTTCAAGTCAACCCTTGATAAAAATTTAGAGGAAGCGATGCGATCGCCCTTAGCGTTTCAGGCCATCATCTACATTTTTGGGGTTGAGCCAGTCCCAAGGATACCAACTTGTAGCACTGGGGAAACGCCACCCCCAGCAAAAAACCGTCAAGACTGAATCATGATAACAGGGTCGGGGACAAAAATAATAACTATAAGCAATTGAGATGTAATTAGAAAAATTTATAACAAATCTCTTTCAAAATTGGGGTTAACAAGGTTTTACAATGTCCGCTTTTTCTTTTAATATCGAGAGGTAAAAAAAATCAGCAATGCAAACTAAGGCTAATTAACCCTTTGAGTTTGCATAAGAGATTTTTATAATTTGGTCACAATTCACGAGAGGAACACGAAATGCCTAGCTATAAAGTTACATTGGTACTTGAAGACGGCAGTAGCCAAACAATTGATGTCCCTGATGATGAATATATTTTAGATGTGGCTGAGGAGCAAGGAATTAATCTGCCCTACTCTTGTCGTGCAGGGGCTTGCTCTACCTGTGCTGGTAAGATTACTTCTGGTTCCGTCGATCAAAGTGATCAAAATTTCTTAGACGATGACCAAATTGCCGCGGGATATGTTTTAACCTGCGTCGCTTACCCGGCTTCTGATTGCACCATCGAAACTCACAAAGAGGAAGAGATCGCATAAGCAAATCTCTACCCGATCTTTTAATCGGTATCGCTTACCCAGCTTCTGTATTGCACCATCGAAACTTACAAAGCAGAAGCTCGGGTAGAGTGACTGGCACTGGGTTCAAAATTGAAGGTTGATGGCTTAGATCAACTTTGAATTCCAGTTTGAAAGCAACTTTCCCATCAAAGGATGTTAGCAATCAACAGCCACAACCGTTAATGGTTTACCATGATCAAGAGTTTAGCCGTATCCATTAACGTGATATTCTCCGATAACCTTTAAAGAAGCCTGCGCTCGTGAAACGAGCTTGGGTTTTTTTTTACTTGGGATTCGGTTTTTAATCGCTACGGTGTCTCATCGGAATTTCTATTTATCATTTAAAATAAGCTTAAACTAAAGTATCTATAAAAATGAATATGAAAATTGCGATCGCTCAACTCAACCCTACCGTTGGAGATGTAAGCGGAAATGCTCAACAAATTTTAGAGGCGGCTCAAAAAGCAATCGATGGGGGATGCCGTCTTCTCGTGACAACTGAGTTATCGTTAGTGGGATATCCTCCCAGAGACTTATTAATTCGTCCCAGTTTTATTCAAGCCGCCACTCAACAATTAGAACAATTAGCCAAAGATTTACCGCCACAACTCGCTGTTTTAGTGGGGACTGTTGAACTGAATCCGAACTATATTAAACAAGGGGGAAAACCGCTGTTTAATAGTGCTGCTTTACTAGAAAATGGAACAATAAAACGTTATTTTCAAAAGCGGTTACTTCCCACTTATGATGTCTTTGATGAACATCGTTATTTTGAACCGGGATTCAGCAGTAAATCCTTTACCTTATTTCAAAGTTTGGATGATCAAACCTCAGATTTTATTCAAGTGGGTGTGGCGATTTGCGAAGATCTATGGAACGATGAGGATTTTTGGGGAAAACGCAGTTATGCAGGCGATCCTTGGGAAGATTTAGCGAAACTGAATCTTGATTTAATCGTTAATTTATCCGCTTCCCCTTATCAAGTTGGTAAGGAAAAATTTCGCCATTCGATGATTAGTCATAGTGTGAAACGATATCACATCCCCATTGTATATGTCAATCAAATCGGGGGAAATGATGATTTATTATTTGATGGCTTTAGTTTTGTTTTAAATCAAGATGGGGATAAAGTTTTAAGTTTAAAAGGGTTTGAACCGGATTTTTCGATCATAGAATTTGATTCCGTTCGTAGAGATTTTAAGGAGGTTAAATTAACTGATCCAGTCAACTTAAGTTCTGATGAGGAAATTTGGAGAGCTTTGGTTTTAGGGGTAAAAGATTACGCTAGGAAATGTGGTTTTTCTAAAGCAGTTTTAGGGTTAAGTGGGGGAATTGATTCTTCTTTAGTAGCGGCTATTGCAGCGGAAGCGTTAGGGAAAGAAAATGTGTTAGGGGTGTTAATGCCTTCTCCTTATAGTTCCGATCATTCGATTCAAGATGCGTTAAAATTAGCCGAATCTTTAGGAATTCAAACCCAAACTTTACCCATTGGGGATTTAATGAAAACCTTTGATCTAACCTTAGAAGATATTTTTAAGGACACTTCGTTTGGGCTAGCAGAAGAAAATCTGCAATCTCGCATTCGAGGCACATTATTAATGGCAATTTCTAATAAATTTGGGCATTTGTTATTATCAACGGGAAATAAATCCGAACTGGCGGTGGGATATTGTACCTTATATGGGGATATGAATGGTGGCTTATCAGTCATTGCAGATGTTCCAAAAACCCGTGTTTACTCAATGTGTCGGTGGTTAAATCAACATTTAGGACAAGAAATTATTCCCGAAAATGTCTTAACAAAAGCTCCGAGTGCGGAACTAAAACCCGGACAAACGGATCAAGATTCTTTACCGCCTTATGAAATTTTGGATGATATTTTATATCGGATGATTGAAAGAAATGAATCTTTTCAAGAAATTATAGCCGCTGGACATGACAAAGCAGTTGTTGAAAAGGTCACTCAATTAGTCATGCGGGCAGAATTTAAACGACGTCAAGCACCCCCTGGATTAAAAATTAGCGATCGCGCCTTCGGTACAGGTTGGAGAATGCCCATTGCCAAGAAATTTGTAATTAAGAATTAAGAGACTCAAGTAGCGTCCTGAGCGGAGCGTAGGCGGAGCCTGTGCGTAGCACGTAAGGATCAGAATTAAGAATTAAGAATTAAAGAACGCTTAACTGGGAACAGGGAAGAAGCACTAATTACTGATTACTGATTACTGATTACTGATTACTGATTACTGATTCTCGTGCCATTTTGATTAAATTCAGCAACGGTTTGTTCTGATAAATCGTGAGTGGTCATGGCTTTTAATATCTCCAACGGTAACGTTAAATGATAAGCGCCTGCTTGTAAGGTGGCTGCGGCTTCTTGGGGAGATTTAATACTGGCGGCTAAAATTTTGGTTTCACTTCCAGCTAATACAGTCGCCATATCTTTAACAAGTGCAATACCATCTCCTAATAAACGGGTAGCGCGGTTAACATAAGCGATCGCATATTTTGCCCCTGCTTCCATCGCTACCGCCGCTTGAGAAGGGCTATAAATAGCAGTTACAGAACAAGGAATTTGAGGCGATAAATAAGCAACGGCTTGAAACCCAACAGTTGTGGCGGGAATTTTTAAAACCGGTTGTTCTCCTAAAATTTCATAAGCCGCGTTTCCTTCCGCCACCATTCCTTCAAAATCCTGCGCCATTAATTGATAATAAATTTCCCCTTTAATCATCTGTTTTAACTGGATTAAAGTTTCTTCTGGGGATAATTCACTTTTTGCCAATAAAGTCGGGTTAGTGGTAATTCCCTTCACCCATCCCCATTCTTTAACTAATTTTGCCTCAGCAACAATTGCCGAATCTAAATATAAAGCCATAAGTCGAATTAAGAATTAAGAGACTCAAGTAGCGTCAGTCGCGGAGCGTAGGCGGAGCCTGTGCGTAGCACGTAAGGATCTGAATCGCGCAGCGTCCTGAGCGGAGCGAAGGATCTGAATTAGGCAATAGGCACTCTTGCTATTTTTTCTTCCTTCTTCCTCCTCCCCTTATCCCTCCTGCCTCCTGCCTCCTGCCTCCTGCCTCCTGCCTCCTTCAAGACATTCCTTCAAAGGGGCCCAAAAAGGTAGGTTTAGGACGAATGAGGTGCAGTTCTAGGATGGCTTTAAGAACTGCTAAAACTTCCCGTTGGGTATAAAATCGCATGGAATCATCTTGATATTTTCCCCAGTCCGGTGTCCCTAACCCCACTGCATTAACCCCTAACTGATTACAGGTATAAACAGCACGGGGAAGATGATATTTTTGAGTAATTAAAACAGCCCGTTCTACCCCAAAGATTACTTTAGCACGATAACAGCTTTCATAGGTACTAAATCCGGCATAATCTAAGCGAATATGTTGGCGAGGAACTCCTAATTTTTCAGCATATTCCTGCATCGCGACCACTTCATTATATTCGGGGGTGCTGTTATCTCCCGTCATTAATATTCTACTAACTCGTCCCAAACGATACAGTTCCACCGCACCATCCACCCGATCTGCTAACATGGGTGTTGGGGTTCCATCCGCCCAAACCCCTGCCCCAAAGACGATCGCAACGGGTTCATTGGGAACTTGATCGGGTTGAGTAAAGCGGCGACTACTGGTAATGGTTTTAACATAAAAACTCAGAAAAAATGGCGTCAGCACACTTGCTAAAACAACAGATAAAGAGATTAAACGCCAGTGCGATATAAACCATTTAGTCATAAATTGAAACTAACAATCACCGGACTCAGAATTAATTGAACAATGGGTTAGCAGGTTGTCGGGGTTTCGATTCTATTTAAGTTCGACTATATTTTAGCCCTAAATTGATTGAAGTGGGGAACCCAATTCAGTCAGATTCAAAACGTAACCTCCTGTCACCAGATAAACACAGGTGGATATCGCCCCTATTTTACGAACTAACATTCCCAAGCGATCGCGAAAGGTTCGTCCCAACGGGTAAGCGGGAACTACACCCCATCCTGTTTCTTCTGCCACTAAAATAATTGTTCCTGGGAGTTGAGTCAATATTTCTAAGAAATGATTTTGAGTCATTTCCCAGGTACTTTCGTTTTGTTCCAGACAATTGGCTAACCAAGTGCCTAATGAATCTACTAGAATACAAGTATCGGGTCGGGATAAAATCGGTAACGTTGTTGTTAAATTTTCCGGAATTTCTTGGGTGATCCACTCGACCGGACGACGATTTTTATGAATTAAAATTCGATTTTGCCATTCTAAATCCGTTGGATCGGTTTTAGAAGTGGCAATATAAATCACTTGTTGTTTGGATTGAGACGCTAAGGTTTCAGCCCATTCGCTTTTTCCTGAACGGGATGGCCCAGTTACTAAAATTAGTTGAGAGGAAGGAATTACAGCCGTCATTTATTTAATATTTATTAAGTTTTCCAGACTAACTTTAAGCGAGTACATAAACTCACAAACAACGCAATAATTAAAGTATAGCCGACTCCTCGTAAAAAGCCAAGCCAAGGGGTTGTTGTTAAGGTGTCTAGTTGAGCTTTTAAACCCGTTAGTTCTAAAATTGGCCATAACAAGTTAGCGAAAGCTACATAACCGATCATCGGATTTTTACCATTATCAATCAACAATTGAAATAAAGACTTTTGATGAAAACAATTGATGATAATCATTAAAGCAATCATGAGGAAAATGGCGATCGCCGTTGTGATAAAAAAATAACTCATCGTTGCTGAATCTTTTTTAATTCCTCCTTGATAGGGTTCAAAAGCTAACCCTAAAATCAGCCAATACATTCCCCAACTATACAGTTTATTTAATAACTGTTCCGTTGGGTGGCTGGGGTGGGTCATTAAGCGATCGCCAACCACCAATAACATTAAACTAATTACAGCAGTTTGAATTAATAATCGAGATTGTAAGCCGATTAATAAATTGAGATTAATTAGAATCATTAAAATGATGATAGTTCCCAATCTAAATTGATTCCAATTGTTAAATTTTTCCTCCTGTTCAGCCAGTTGCCAAGCTATTAACCAATCTCCGATTATAGTTCCTGGAATTGCAATAAATAAATACTTTAAATAATCAAATTGAAATAACCACGGAACCGGAGACGTTGATAAAAAATCACTGATCCAACCCCCGGCTGATTTCGATAAATTCAGGGCGAATAAAATAGCTAATAATGCGGCTCTAATGTTAGGTTGATGGGGGGTTAATAGCCAAATAAACGCCGTGATTACAAAGAGATTGGCAATCACTAATAAAATAATATCGCTGCGGTAGAGGGAAAAGCCGAGAAATTTACTTCCAGGGGGATATTGAATTTGAGTTAAAATGGCGATCGCACTTCCCCATCCCAGTAAATTAAGCCCCCAATTTATCCAATTCGGAATTAGTTTAGGTAACTGAACAAACATTAAAAATAGAATCGTAAACCCGATTAATGCCAATTGCCATTTTTCTAATCCCGCTTCAGGATTAATGACTGTTGGGCGAAAATGTTGTAAAATAATCGCAAAGCTAACCAGAAAAAATCCGCGTTTTAAAATTCCTAAACTAATTTGAAGAATGTTCCATCCTTGGGATAAACGCCGAGACAAGGCTAAGGGAATTGCTGCACCTAAAGAAAATAGAAAAATCGGAAAAACAACATCAACCCAAGTTAATCCGGCTAATTTAGAATTATACTGATGATTAGGCGGTGGAAATTGGGCATGATACATCCAATCTGGTAAGGTTCCATCAAAGGGAATGACTCCAGATAAGACCATTGCTAAAACCGCAATTCCTCGCAGCGCATCTAACGCATCTGCTCGTTTTAAAGGGGGACTTTGATGCTCGGTCACTTCCATGATATTTTCATCACTGATCACAATAAATTTTAGCGGAAAACGTTAAAAGTTTAACCCATAATTTGTAAAATTAATCTGTTTGTAGGTTAAAAAAATATGCCAACAATTCACTATCAAAATGTGGTGGATTTAACCCACTCGATTGATCGGGATATTCCGATTTGGCCTGGAGATCCTCCGGTTGAGTTTGAAACCGTTGCTGATTTTTCCACATCGGGTTATTTTTTAAGGAAATTTTCTATCGGAGAACATAGTGGCACTCATATTAATTCTCCGAAAAGTTTTGATCCTGATGGAATGGGAATTGATCAATATTCTCCTCAGTCTTGTATTGTCTCCGCAGTGGTTATTGATATTTGTGAAATTGTTAAATTTAACCCGGATTATAAGTTAACGATTCAACAGATAGAAGCTTGGGAAGCAAAACATCAAAAAATTCCTGCAAATGCTTTGGTGATTCTCTTTACAGGTTGGCAGAAAAAATGGCATAACCAAACTTTATTTTTTAATCAGGATGAACAGGGAAAAATGCACTTTCCTGGGTTTGGTGGGGAAGCCACTCAATTTTTAATTGAACAGCGCAGGATTGCTGGACTAGGGATTGATACTCATGGCGTTGATCCGGGGTGTGATCAAACCTTTACGACAAATCAATTAATTCTGAAAAATTCCGGTTTGGTTTTAGAAAATCTTAATAACCTTGATCAGTTACCCGCCACAGGGATAACATTAATGATTGGGATTATCCGTTTAAAAGACGGTTCAGGATCGCCTGTTTCCGTGTTAGCCTTATTTTAGTTCTCCGATGGTCAGTCATTCATCTAAACTCATTGAGGAGAAACTCACAACATTAATTTTAAACAAGCTATTCTCAATTTTAGCAGGTGGGTTTGTTGCGTCTGGAATTGCAAAAGGAAACAAGATTTCCGCGACGTTTGCTTATCAAGTAACTCTTTGGTTTTTATATCAAATTCTATTTCTGCTTTATGCTGAAGCTCGTTATTTAGAGGCAACAGGCAATAGATGTCCCAATAATAGCATTATTCTAATCTTAACTCAAATTTCTGTCCCTGTCAACCAAAAACAAATTTTTAGCTCAAGTTCGACTGCAATTTATGATAGCTTGCTGAGGGTTTTTAAGGAAATTAAGGCTGAGGAGAATAGCCAGGGTTTCCTTCAATATGGTGGGGAATTATTCCGGTTTACTGAACCTGTTGAAAACTTACCACCTGTCAATCAATTTTTAATAAAAAATCAACTAACTGACGCTAGTTTAGGACTAAGTTTAGAGTTATTAACGCGACTGGATGGGGAATGGATTAATTATCAGTTAATTAAGGTAGACTATTTAGGAACACTTTACCAAGGACTATTAGAATATCACTTAGAAATTGTTGATGAGACGTTAGGAACAGTGATTTTAAAACGCAATCAACATCAACGAAAGTTAACCGCTTCTTATTATACGCCGGATTATGTTGTTAGAGAAATCGTTACCCAAACTTTAGAACCCATTCTTCAACAACGGGGAGAACAATTTCAAAGGTTGATGATTCAATCTGACAACTTAATCCAGCAGGACGTTTGGGAAATCCTTCTCAATTTTAAAGTTTGTGATTTAGCAATGGGAAGCGGTCATTTTTTAGTTTATGCGGTTGAGTTTATCGTCAATAAACTATTAGAAATGTTAAATCAGTTTCCTGATCCTGATTTAATTTCAGAACGGTTCCTTTATCAACTGGTGATCAAGCATTGTATTTATGGAGTGGATATTGATGCGATCGCCGTAGAATTAAGCAAATTTAGTTTATGGTTACAGTGTTTGAGTAAGGGAGTTGATCTATCAAATTTAGAGATTCATTTATATTGTGGAAATGCGTTAACTGATTTTCCTTGGGGAGAACAACTTCAGTTTGATGCAATTATTGGTAATCCTCCCTATTCTATTTTGAAACGGACAGAAAAGTTTAAAGATTATCTAAAAACTCATCAGGAATTAAAACCAAGTTTAGGAGGAAAGCTAGATTTATTCAAAGTTTTTATTGCTCAATCGATTTACTTAGTCCGAGAACAAGGATTTATTGGTTTGATTGTCCCGATGTCATTGTTGGCGGATCAACAAAGTAGTCGGTTAAGAAAATTTATTTTATCAGAAGTTAAACTTATTAAAATTCATGCGTTTCCGCAAAAAGATGATCCAAATCATCGAGTGTTTCAGGATGCTAAGTTACCCACTTGTATTCTTTACCTCCAAAAAATTAAGCCGAATCATTCTAGTTTTTCGGTTATTGTCCATCCTGGTAAAGAGTTTCAGGAAATTTGGGGTCAATTTGATTGTAATGATACTCAGTTAAAACAATTAAATGCTGAACAATACCCGATCCCGATTTTAAAATCTAATCTGGATCTGGACATTTTAAAAAAGTTACATCAAAACCCTCGTATCCAAAGGATAAAAGATATTTTTCCAACCTACCAAGGAGAAATTAATGAAACTAAAATGGCTCAATTTTTGAGTACGGAAGCAAGGGACGGTGAGCAAGTGTTGCGGGGAGGGAATATTCAGCGGTATGAGTTTATTGCTCAACCGAAACAGGGGAAAATAAAATATATAAAAGTTCAAGATTATCAACAGGTGATTCAAGGCGATCGCATTCATCATTGTCAGAAAATGCGAATGGGTTATCAACGAAATGCGGCGTTAGATAGTTGGAAACGTTTATTATTCGCACCGTTACCCTATCCTTGTTATTGTTTCGATAGTATTTCCTATTTTATGGTTCAGGATCAAACCCAAGCTTTTGCGCTTTTAGCCTTATTAAATTCTAAGTTAATCGAATGGCGATTTCAGATTACCAGTAGTAATAATCATGTTAGTACCGCAGAAATTGGTGCTTTACCTATCCCCAAATTTAATCAGTTTACAGTCTCAACATTCTATGCTCCCTATTTTCAGCAATTCCAGGCGGATTATCAACGTTATCAACATCAAGGAGATGAGCAATGGCTGCTGAATACGGTTAAAACTTGTATCGATGGCGATCGCCAGGATGTCATTTATCAGTTATTAGCTGATCTGGCGAAACAAATGATTGATCTCCATCAACAGAAACAAACTGAACTGCAAAGATTTTTAAAGCATTTTTTGAATCACTTGGGAACCAACTTAAAGGATCTTAAATTTAAAACCAAACTGCTTAACTATTTGGGGAACTATCAAAAAAATGAACCGCATCTATCGTTTTCTGAACTTCTGAAGATTCTGAAGGAAAACCGCAATAAAATTTCGATTGACTTATCTTCTATTTCTGTTCAAAATCAGTTAGAAACAGAATATCGAGGGAGTTTAGAAAAACTTCTCCCTCTTAAACAGCAACTTCGTTTAACGGATCACCTCATTGATGCGGTGATTTATCCGTTATATGGATTAACCGAGGATGAAATTAAAATTATTGAGGAAAGGTGGCAATGATAAAATCAGTTATTTCCTCAATTTTGTGCTATAATTAACTAAGCTTTTCGTAAACTCATCCAAGCGTTGAGAAAGGGTTTCATCGACTAATTTTCCATCGGTATCAAACGCTTTCCACGCTTGACCAATGGCAACTTGTTCAGGAATTACAAAGGAATGAACCCAGCGCATAATCACTCGTAAATCGTTGAGTGCGTTGCTATTGGATTGACCTCCTAAAACACTGATTAAACCGACAACTTTTCCATCTAAATGTTCAAAGCTCATCAAATCTAGGGCGTTTTTTAAAACCCCACTGACGCTGCCATGATATTCCGGTGTTGCTAAAATTAATCCATCCGCTTCTTTAACCAGGGTTCGCATTTTTTCAACGTCGGGATAGTCGGGATAATCCTCTTCCCCATTGCAAAAAGGAAGATTCAGTAACCGCAAATCTAACAGTTCTACTTCCCCTCCCAACGCCTTCACCCGTTTTGCTGCTTCACTCAAAGCTTGGTAACTATGGGAACCTGAACGCAAACTTCCTGTTATTCCTGCAATTTTCACCATTTCCTTCTCCTTCATGAATAACTCGTACTCATACTGACTTCACTTAAGTCTATAATAGCACAACGCAAACTGACCCGCAGGACTGACAGAGGAACACCCCACCGAGGGGAGATAAACCTTCTAAAATAAGTGATGAGCAAACCTAATTAGATAGAATTAATATGCAGCGGCGCGAGTTTTTTAGTTGGTTGAGCATCAGTGCTTTAGCAAGTTCATTATCTGTTGTGATTGCTGCTTGTTCTGAGTCTTCTTCATCGAAAAATTCTTTGATTGTAACAAAGGAAACTGCTTCTGAACCCTCATCTACAATTCGTTCTGATGGATTTATTGTGGTTGGGACAGTTGCAGAACTCAAGGAAAGTGAACAAATTATTGATGTTAAAAATGAACTCATTGTTATTAAGAACTCAAGCAATAATCATTTATCTGCACTTAATATTAAATGTACCCATGAGGGATGTCCGGTGGGATGGGATCAAACGGCTCAACTCATCATTTGTCCTTGTCACGGTTCTCGATATAATCATCAGGGTGAAGTGATTCAAGGGCCGGCTGAAAGCTCTCTAAAAACTTATCTTGTTAAAGAAGAAAATGATTTAGTTCTTGTTAAATTAAGTTAAAATAGAATGATTAAAACTACCTCTAATCCAAAATTGATTAGAAGATTATATTGGATTCCGTTAATCCTATTTTGCGGAATTATTGGACTATTATGGCTATATTATCAACCGATAGAACCCCCTAGAAGCGCGGTTAATATTCCTTTAGAATCTTCTTTAAGTTTCTCAGAACCGATTCAACCGATCCCGACCCATTTAAAACTGAATCAAAATAAAGTTAAATTAGGGCGCAGGCTGTTTTCCGATGTTCGTTTATCTCAAGATAATACAATTTCTTGTTTAAGTTGCCACAATTTGAACACAGGTGGAACTGATCGCTTAATTCATTCTTTTGGAATGGGAGGACAAGAAGGCGTTGTTAATGCACCGACGGTGTTGAATAGTGGATATCATTTTAAACAATTTTGGGATGGACGTGCAGAAACCTTAGAAGAACAAATTAATAGTGCTGTTTTAGCGGATGAAATGGGGAATTCCAGTTGGTTAGAAGTTCTCTCTAAACTCAAGCAAGATCTGGAATATCAGGAGGCATTTAAAATGATTTATCCTGATGGGATAACCCAGGAAAATATTCAAAATGCGATCGCTACCTATGAACAATCTCTGACCACACCCAATTCTCGGTTTGATCAATTTTTAAAAGGGGATAACCAGATTCTTACAGAACAGGAGAAACGGGGGTATGATTTATTTAAAGCCTATGGTTGTGTGAGTTGCCATCAAGGCAAATTAGTCGGAGGAAATATGTTTCAAACCTTTGGACTATTTGGGGATTATTTTAAAGATCGACAACAGCGTTATCCAAATCAAGCTAAAGTAGAAATTATGACAGCGGATTTAGGGCGTTATAACGTGACTGGAAATCCAAACGATCGCTATGTTTTTAAAGTACCCAGTTTGCGAAATATTGTATTAACGTCTCCTTATTTTCATGATGGTTCTGTTGCGACCCTGGATGAAGCGATTAAAATCATGGCAAAATACCAACTAGGTCGTGAAATTTCTCAAGAAGATGTTGATGGGATCATTCAGTTTTTAAATAGTTTAACTGGAGACTTGCCTAAATAGGTTCAATCATGTTCAAAAAAATCGATTATCGGATTGTGATAAGCTGTTTGACCATTTTGTTTGTGCTAATTTTGTTTTTTGGAATTAGTAAAAGCTTTTCTTTCAGGACAGATCATTATAAAGCTTATCACAATACGATTCTGAAATTACAGTCAAAAGAGGCACAGTTAAATCAAGAGATTTTGCAAGCGAGATATGAATTGTTTCCTAACTATGATTTTTTAGTGGAACATTTATTAAATCAAAAAGCCTTAGAAACCCAATTGCAGGATCTTCCTAATTTTGTTCAGGAAAAAGACCAACAACAGATTTTAAATTCTCTAAACCAACATAGAGAACTATTAAAACAAAAAGAAACATTATTAGAACAATTTAAGTCTAAAAACTCAGCTTTTAAAAATTCTTTGCGTTATCTCCCTGCTTTAGTAGAAGAAGCTAAAAATTTATCTTCTGCTAAACCGCAGTTTAATTTACTCTTATCAACCCTTAATCGGTTGCTGTATGATATTTTGCTATATAACCTGACGCCTGATCAAACCCTTCAGTTCAAAATTTTGAGTCAACTGGAAGACTTGTCTAACCTTCAACAGCAATATCAAATTCAGGACAGTGATTTTCCGATTTCTTTAGCGATCGCTCATGCTAAAATTATTCTTAAATATAAACCAGAAGTTGATGATTTAACCCATCAAGTCCTAAAAATCCCTTTATCTGCGAACACTCGTCTTATAGAAGACCTTTATATTTATACTGAAGAGAAAGCCTTTAAATCTGTTAATTTCTATCGAATCATTACTTATGTTTGGTTTTTAATAGGAGTCGTTACGATTTCAATTGTATTGATTAACAATTTAATTAAAAGTAATCAAAAAATAGCGATATTAAATCAAAAAATTACGGATTTTAATAAGAAGTTAAAACTAGAAAATGTGCGAATGAGTACAGAATTAGATTTGCTGAAAAAAATGCAGCAGATGATTCTTCCCAGACCCGAAGAACTCAAAGCCATCAGTTTTTTAGATATTGCAGGCTATATGGAACCAGCAGAGGAAGTGGGGGGAGATTATTATGATGTTTTGCAGACTGATGGTGTCGTCACAATTGGCATCGGTGACGTGACCGGACATGGACTCGAAAGTGGAATTTTAATGTTAATGACCCAAACCGCAGTTCGCACTTTAAAAGAAATTCAAGAAACAGATTTCGTTCAATTTTTAACCATACTCAATCGAACAATTTATAAAAATATTCAAAGAATGAAGACAGATAAAAATCTAACCCTTGCTATTTTAAATTATTGTCAAGGTCAATTAATGATTAGTGGGCAGCATGAGGAAGTTTTAGTGATTCGAGACCCGGGAAGAATCGAACGAATTGATACAATTGATTTAGGATTTCCCATTGGGTTAGATGGAGAAATTAGTGAATTTATTAATCAAACTTGTATTGAATTAAATTCAGGAGAAGGGATTGTTCTCTATACCGATGGAATCACAGAAGCGTTTAATATGGATAACCAACAATATGGATTAGAAAGACTCTGCAATGTCATTCAAACCCATTGGTTAAGTTCTGCCGATGGCATTAAACAAGCCGTGATTGAAGATGTCCGACAATTTATCGGAGAACAAAAACTGTTTGATGATATTACGTTATTGGTATTGAAGAAAAAATGAATCACGGATTTTTACTTACGGATGACACAGATGACACGGATGATTAATCGCATATTGTTGTTTGTGATTACAGGGATAATAATTAGAGAGCTAATCCGTGTCATCCGCGTTATCCGTAAAAATTCGTGATTCAGATGGAGGATGAACTGAAACAACTCTCGTCGGAGCGTTAAACTAGATTTACGCCCCAATGATTCAACTTGGGATCGTAGCAACAGGAAAAGGGTAGATTGTATGAAGAGTTCTTGGATGAACGTCTGGAAGGGGAGGCCCAATGGCAAACAGACAGCCCCCCAAAACACAACGACAGGAAAACGGCTGGGACGTCTTTTGGGGAGTTGGATGATCGCCCAAGGGGTGCTTCTAGGAACACCAGCGTTAGCAGATAATGCCCCCAAAACCCTAAGCTACAGTCAACTGTTGCAGAAAATTGAGGCGGGA
Organism: Planktothrix sp.; assembly: GCA_048595135.1. GTDB lineage: Bacteria > Cyanobacteriota > Cyanobacteriia > Cyanobacteriales > Microcoleaceae > JBMDYE01. The sequence goes on from JBMDYE010000487.1 coordinate 31,408, forward strand.
GAAGTTCAAAGAATTCAAGAAGATCCCGCCCGACAGGTGGCGCGAGTGACGGTCAAGGGAGATAACAATAATCCTTCCGTCTATGAGGTGCGACTGTTTCAACAGAACCCAGAATTGATGGAAGAAGTGCGGGCGAATAACGTTGAGTATGAACTCACACCCAGTCCGAGTAACAGTGCCGCAATGGGATTAATTCTCAATATGCTGATCATTTTCGGTCTCGTGGCATTTTTACTGATGATTCTGCGGCGTTCTACCCAGGCGTCCGGTCAAGCCATGAACTTTGGTAAATCACGGGCTAGATTCCAAATGGAAGCCAAAACCGGAGTCTTGTTCGATGATGTGGCGGGGGTTGAAGAAGCCAAAGAAGAATTGCAAGAGGTGGTGACCTTCCTCAAGCAACCCGAACGCTTTACCGCCATTGGGGCGAAAATTCCCAGAGGAGTGTTGTTAGTGGGCCCTCCAGGGACAGGTAAAACCTTACTCGCTAAAGCGATCGCTGGAGAAGCCGGAGTTCCCTTCTTCAGCATTTCTGGTTCTGAATTTGTGGAAATGTTCGTCGGGGTTGGCGCGTCCCGGGTTAGAGATTTATTTAGAAAAGCCAAGGAAAACGCCCCTTGTTTGGTGTTCATTGATGAAATTGATGCCGTTGGACGTCAACGGGGGGCTGGAATTGGCGGGGGTAATGATGAACGGGAACAAACCCTGAACCAATTGTTAACGGAAATGGATGGGTTTGAAGGCAACCCTGGAATTATTATTATCGCCGCGACTAACCGCCCTGATGTGTTGGATGCGGCGTTACTGCGTCCGGGACGTTTTGATCGACAAGTGATTGTGGATTTACCGAGTTACAATGGGCGCTTAGGGATTCTCAAAGTTCATGCTCGCAATAAGAAGTTATCCGATCAAGTTTCTTTAGAAGCGATCGCCCGTCGTACCCCTGGATTATCCGGTGCTGATTTAGCGAATTTACTCAATGAAGCGGCAATTTTAACCGCCCGACGTCGGAAAGAAGGAATTACACCTTTAGAAATTGATGATGCCATTGATCGGATCACGATTGGATTAGCGTTAACGCCGTTATTAGATAGCAAGAAAAAACGATTAATTGCCTATCATGAAATCGGACACGCTTTGTTAATGACATTGCTGAAAAATTCCGATCCCTTAAATAAAGTGACCATTATTCCCCGTTCCGGTGGGATTGGGGGATTTGCCCAACAAATGTTTAATGAAGAAATGGTCGATAGTGGGCTTTATACGAAGTCTTGGTTAATGGATCAAATTACCATTTGCCTCGGTGGACGGGCGGCGGAAATTGAAGTATTTGGTGATGCAGAAGTCACCATTGGCGCCAGTAATGATATTCAAAACGTTACCAATTTAGCACGGGAAATGATCACCCGCTATGGAATGTCTGAATTAGGATTAGTGGCGTTAGAAAGTCCATCGGGAGAAGTATTTTTAGGGCGCGGGTTCCCCTCTCAATCAGAATATTCTGAAGAAATTGCCACTCAAATTGATCATCAAATTCGACAACTTGCCTTTGATGCTTATGAAAAGGCACGAGACTTGATTCGAGAACATCGAACCTTAGTTGATCTCTTGGTAGAATTACTGTTAGAAATGGAAACGATTGAAGGAGAACAATTCCGTCAAATTGTCGCCCAACATACCACCCTCCCCGAACGTCAGTTCGCCACCACTAATCAGTAATCAGTAATCAGTAATCAGTAATCAGTAAAACAGTAATCAGTAAAACAGTAATCAGTAAAACAGTAATCAGTTATAGCGTGTAAGAGTTAACAGTTACAGGGTAGACGGTCAACAATCAGTAAATTGTTAATTGTTACTACTTGTCAACGATTAACTCAAACTCCAAAGAAAGAATCACTAACGACTAATTACTGATTACTAATTACTGATTACTGATTAATGATGACTGATTACTGATTACTGATTACTGATTACTGATTACTGTTAACTAGTTTGAA
>JBMDYE010000488.1:0-10354 GCA_048595135.1 Planktothrix sp.
CCAGGCGGGGGGGTGACCGGGGGGCTTTGGTTGTAGACATTTTCAACACTTAAACTCGCGTTGGGCTACTTTTATTTTAAGCTGAATGTTCCTTGAAGTGGCGGAATCAGTCACCAGTCACCCGTCAGTAGAGACGCGCCGGGGCGGAGCCATGCCGATAGGCTTTTGGCGCGTCTGTACCCAGTCATCAGTCACTCCTCATCAGTTATCAGTCGGACACATCACCAGTCACCAGTAAGAGCGTTCTTCATTCCTATTCCCTATTCCCTCTTAATTCTTAGTGATTAGTTGAGCGGAATGTGGCGATAATTAAACAGAAAATTCCGATATTAATGGAGACATCGGCTAAATTAAAGATCGGAAATTGAATGAGTCGAAAATCTAAAAAATCAATCACATAACCTGCAATAAAGCGATCAATACCGTTACCTAATGCACCGCCTAAAATACAGCCATATCCCACTTGTTCCCAACGGTTAAAGCGGGGGCCAAACCAAGCCATTGCCATTAAACCTAAACTGACGAGCAACGATAACCAGCGCAACCAATAAACACCACCGTTGCTAAATAAGCTAAACGCGGCACCTGTATTCGTGACATAGGTGAAGTGAAAAATATCGGGCAAAATCGGTAAGGTTTCCCCCAGTTCAAAGGTTCGCACCACCCAAAATTTTGTCAGATGATCAACCACTAAGCTGATCACCGCAACAATCCAAAAAAACTGATTTTTCTTAAACTGCATAAATTAAGAATTAAGAATTAAGAATTAAGAATTAAGAATTAGGGAATAGGGAATAAAGAACACAAATTTCTCCCTCCGCTCCCTCCGCTCCCTCCGCTCCCCCCGCTCCCCCTGCTCTCTTCCTCCTGCCTTCTTCTGAGTTCTGCTATGTTTAATAAAACATTAATCTTCTTAAAATATAGGAGAGAACGGCTACCGCACAGCTAACCGCTAATTGTCCGGGTAAGGGTTGAACTGAGTATTTTTGAACGGCTTCTACCAGAGAAATCGTTTGAGTTGCAACGCCGTTAATTAGCTGGTTTAAGGTTAGATAAATTAATCCTACTCCATGAACTGTCAATAAACCACAAAAACAACTAAAGGCTAATAATTCTAATTTGGGTAAAGCTTTAAATGCCAGAAATCCACAGAGCCAACCCCCCGGAATAAACCCTAATAAATACCCAAACGTTGGCTCTTTTAGATAGCCTATTCCTCCCCCTTCTGAAAATACGGGTAAAACCGTTAATCCTAAAGCGAGATAAGCAATTTGAGAAATAGCAGCGGCATTTTTTCCCCCTAAACATCCCACCAATAAAACCGCCCCAATTTGATAGGTTACTCCTAACGAGTGAACCTCAATATTTTCTTGTTGCCAAAGCCAAGACGGATCGGTGACAAAAGCTTCTAAAAACGTGCCACCAATCGTTAATAAAACACCAACAATTGCCCAAAGTAATTCAAACGGAGCAGTCAAATTAGGAATTAAGAATTAAGAATAGAAAGCAGGAGGCAGAAGGCAGGAGGCAGGAGGCAGGAGGTAGGCATAAGGCATAAGGCTGAAGGAATGAAAAATACTCCCGTTGTCTCCCCTTCTCCTTGTCCCCTTGTCCCCTTGTCTCCTTGTCCCCTATCTAAAATTGTGGGACGGGAGCTTCGCCGCCTTGGAGTCCGAGGGCTTCTAACATGGCTTGATCTTGTTCGGGGGGTTGACCAAGGGTGGTTAGGTAGTTTCCAATTAACATGGCGTTCATTCCGGCTTGGAAACCTAAACTTTGCAGTTCGCCCATGATGGCTTCCCGTCCTCCGGCGTAACGTAAAATTTGATAGGGAAGAATGAGGCGGAAAATCGCGATCGCTTTTAAGGCTTGATAGGGATCTAATCTAGGAACATCTCCCAATGGAGTCCCAGACCGGGGATTTAATAAATTAATCGGGACAGACTCGACTTCTAAATCTCTTAATGCAAACGCTAAATCAACCCGATCTTCCCAGGTTTCCCCCATGCCCATAATGCCACCTGTACAAGCTTGAATACCAGCAGCTTTCAAGTTTTTGACGGTTTCTACTCGATCTTGCCAAGTATGGGTCGAGACAATTTTTGGATAAAACTGTTCAGATGCTTCTAAATTATGGTTGTAGCGGGTTACGCCTGCTTCGGCTAAGGCTTGGGCTTGTTCTAAGGTTAATTCTCCCAACGCACAGCACGGCTTAACATTGGTTTCATTAATAATGCGGTGAACGGCTGCTAAAATTTGCTGAAATTCAGCAGATTTGGGACTATTGTATTTAAGACCGCGCCCTTGGGACACTAAGCAAAACCGTTTGGCTCCTGCTTCCTCTGCTGCTTTCGCATGAGCTAAAATTTCATCAATGGGTTTTAACCCATAAATGGGAGAATCTTGTCCGGGATGATGGGCAGATTGGGAACAAAAGCTACAGTTTTCTGAACAGTTCCCTGATTTAATATTAACAATGCTGCACAGATCAACCGTATTGCCACAGCATTCGCGACGAACTTGATCGGCTGCTTGGCACAATAACAAAATTTGTTCTTGGTCGTCTAGGTGCGTTAGGGCGAGTGCTTCTTCTCTGAGGATGCGATCGCCTGAAATAATTCGCTGGACTAAGGATGAAAGCCAAGTTTGCAGGCTTTCTAAGGTTTCCCAACGCTGAGGCAATTCCAACGAGGTATCGTTGGCCGCAGAGGGACTATTCGGGGAAGGCAGTGCTTGAACCACGTTGAGTATCAATGAATTGCAAGTTATCCAAACTGAGTTATTCTATCAGGTTTCGGTGCGTTTCGTTCCTGCTGGAATATCAGCATAAAAACTGAAATGTAAGCAGGGCAAGTGATTCAGGTAACTGAACCTTGACAACTTAATTTTCGTGATGGTGAAAGCCCATCCCCGTAGATGTTGCGGTGACAGCATAACCCCCAGTTCATAAAATTGGTAACTTTATGAACTGAAGCGGGGTTAAACGGCGGTAACTCTGAATCCAACAGGGAATCCCGTTTAGCATCTAATCATGGGTAGGAATACAAACTCTTGTCTGAACCATCGTCATGATAAACCAGCCTACGTGGATTATTGGCTGGAGACAAAATGTCAATAAGTCTAAAATGCCAGAAGACTCGAAAATCTTAACTGGGAACATCCATAAAGACTCGGTGGATAGAGAGACCCTAAAATTAGAAACAACGGAAATTAGGAACGAAATAACCTCTATAAATCTCTTAGAAATGGTCGAATTCTAAGTAGCAACCAGCGCAAGATTTATAGAAGCAGGATGATTCAAGAAGCTAACGCCTGTTTGTAATAAACAAGGATATGCTGACGTGAATCCGGTTGTAAGGATTGAATAGTTGTGAGTAGCATTTAATAAGTTATGAACACGATTGAAAAATCGATGTATGAATGGAAGGACATCAATTGGCGTAAAGTTGAAAGATGTGTTTTCAAGATGCAAAAACGGATATTCAGAGCTAGCCAACAAGGTAATGTCAAGTTAGTCCATAAATTACAAAGGCTACTCATAAAAAGCTGGTACGCCAAACTGTTAGCTGTTAGACGGGTTAACCAAGATAATCAAGGCAAGAAAACCGCAGGAATAGATGGGGTTAAATCATTAACACCAGAACAAAGAATGGCACTTGCTAACAACTTGAAACTTGGCAACAAATCGAAACCGACCCGTAGAGTCTGGATTCCCAAACCCAACACGGAAGAAAAACGACCATTGGGTATTCCAACCATGTATGAACGAGCATTACAAGCTCTAGTAAAACTAACGTTAGAACCTGAATGGGAAGCCAAATTTGAACCTAACAGTTATGGATTTAGACCAGGACGTTCAGCCCACGATGCCATCGGAGCAATATTTCTCGCAATACGATACAAACCCAAATTTGTACTAGATGCAGATATTTCAAAATGCTTCGATAAAATCAATCACGAAAAACTTTTGGCAAAATTACGGACTTACCCTAAGTTAAGACGACAAGTAAAAGCTTGGCTAAAGTCGGGAGTCATAGACAACAAAACACTCTTCCCTACCAATGAAGGTACACCCCAGGGCGGTGTAATCAGCCCATTATTAGCCAACATAGCCTTACACGGTATGGAAGAACAAGTTAAACAATACGCAGAAAGTCAAAAATGGAAAGACAGAAATGGGAAAACAATACCCTCACGGAGTAAAAAAGAATCCCTTTCCCTAATCCGATATGCGGATGATTTCATCATCATGCACGAAAGACTGGATGCCATCCTTGATTGTCAAAAGATAATAAGTGATTGGCTAGCCGAAATGGGATTGGAACTCAAACCTAGTAAAACCAAAATAACCCACACACTCAATAAGTACGAAGGGAAAATAGGTTTCGACTTCTTAGGTTTCAACGTTAGACAATACCCACAAGGTAAAAATCAATGCGGATGTAACACCAAAGGGGAAAAACTAGGTTACAAAATCCTCATCACCCCAAGCAAAGAAAAGGTCAAAGTCCACATCCGAAAGTTGGCAGACACAATAGCCAAACACAAATCCTCTCCCCAAATTGCATTAATAAAGGAGGTTAACCCGATTATTAGAGGATGGTCTAACTACTACTCAACCCAAGTGAGCAAAGGAGTTTACAACTATTGTGATAATATTCTATACCTGCAACTCAGAAGATGGGGGAAAAGACGACACCCAAACAAATCCTTAAAATGGGTACATAATAAATATTGGAACTCAATCGGGACAAGAAATTGGGTATTCTCAACTAGGGAAGGACAAAAAGCCTATAAACTTCTAAAACACTCTGACACTAAAATCGTTAGACATACAAAAGTTAGAGGCGAAAAAAGTCCGTATGATGGGGATTTAACATACTGGAGTAGCCGTATGGGTTCTCACCCAGAAATGCCACAAGAAAAAGCCTTTCTGCTTAAAAAACAAATAGGCAAATGTGCATACTGTGAACTAACGTTTCGTGACGGTGACTTAATGGAAGTTGACCATATTACCCCCAAATCTCTTGGAGGTAGTAATCACAAAAGTAATAAACAATTGCTTCATCGCCACTGTCACGATAAAAAGACCACCCAAGATGGCTCTAGTGCGCGTAACAAGCGCCTTACAATTGAGGAGCCGTATGAGGTCGAAAGTCTCATGTACGGTTCTGAAGACGAGTTAGAGGGGCGACCCTCTAACTTAGTTTAACAGTGCCAGAGTTTTTTATACTCACCTGTTAGAAGAAAGAAGTCGCGCCTGCTACTAACTCAGGAGTCAGAAGAACAGGAAGGGGAGACAGGGGGAAGAATTAGAGATATTAGAATTTAGGAACTAGGAATTAAGAATCAGGAACAAGGAAACCTGATTTCTCAGCTTGTCCCCCTGTTCCTTAATCTCTTGGTCTTGTCTTTCTTAAATGCGGAACCCGGGACTTGAACCCGGAAGTCCTTGCGAACACTAGAACCTGAATCTAGCGCGTCTACCAATTCCGCCAGTTCCGCTTATTTCTTTTACATTGCACAATTTTTAATCTTGCCATAGTTTTCTTAGGTTGTCAACCCCCAAACCCATTAAAAATTCGGTGGTACAGTGGAGACACTCATCAGTCAGTAGAGACGCGCCATGGCGCGTCTCTACCCAGTTATCAGTCATCAGTTAATAAATTGTCCCCTTGTCCTCTTGTCAGATGAATTTAACCAAGTCTTTACAACGATTTTCACGATGGGTGAGTCTGTTGGCTCTGCTATTAGGAAGTATCGTCATGGTGGGTTGGATGTTCAATATTCCTGAACTCAAGAGCGTCGTGCCGGGGTTAGTGAGTATGAAAGTCAATACTGCCTCGGGATTTCTCCTCAGCGGACTCTCATTAACGTTGTGGCACGTTCATACAGGACATTTTCTGGTTTCACCCGCCATCGATCTTTCTTTCCGTTCTCGTTTTCAACGTCAGTTATCTCAATTCTCAATAGGGTTAGCAATCTTAGTGGCCGTACTGGGGTTACTGACCTTAATTCAATATGGTTTTCATCTCAACTTAGGGATTGATCAATTACTCCTCTCAGAAGATTACAATCCTGTACAGACAACGGCTCCAGGTCGAATGGCACCCCACACGGCTTTAAATTTTTTGCTAATCGGTTCAGCCTTAACCTTACTGCACCAACAAATTTATACGGTTGCACAGTTTGTGGGATTGGGTAGCTGTTGTATTGGGTTATTAGGATTACTGGGTTATCTCTACCAAATTAAATTTCTCTACAGCACTGGGTTCCATACTGCAATGGCTCTGCATACCAGTGTTGGGTTTGTGCTATTGACGTTAGGAATTATCTTTGCGGTTCCCCATCGGGGTTGGTTACAAATCCTAGTTAGTAGTTATGCAGGAGGTTTCTTATTCCGACGGTTATTACCTGCGGTGATCGTAATTCCCCTACTGTTAGGGTGTATTTCTTTAATTTTATTTCGCAAAATGCCCGATTGGGTAGAAGTGGTGCTAGTTCTGAGAAGCTTGTTTAATATGGTGATCATGGGATGTTTATTAGGATGGCAAGCTCAATATTTGAACGTTCTAGACTGGCAACAACAACAAACCGAACAGCAATTGCGACAGTCTCAGATCAAACTTGAAGATCGAGTGCGTGAACGTACCGCAGAATTAACAGAAAGTCGGCGACAACTCAGTAATCTAATTAATACCTTACCTGGGATTGTCTTTGTGCGAAACCCAAAGACAACTTATTCAGTACAATATCTTAGTGATGGATGTTTACCCTTAACCGGATATAGTTTTGAAGATTTAACAAGCTGTGAAGCCAAGACCTATAACGATTTAATTCACACTGAAGACTTACCTAAACTGTTTAACACAATTCGCCAAGGGTTAAGGCAACAAAAACGCTATGGGATCGAATATCGAATTGTCACGAAATCGAATCAAGAAAAATGGTTTTGGGAACAAGGGAATGGAGTTTGGGATGAGTCAGGGGAAATGATCAGTATTGAAGGATTTATTACCGATATTACTGCGTTGAAATTAGCAGAAGCGCAATTACGCGCCAGTGAAAATCGATTAAGAGCGCTAATTGATGCCGAACCCGAATGTGTAAAGCTGGTTAACATAGAGGGAAATCTGTTAGAAATTAATGCGGCGGGTGCAGAGATCCTAGAAGTTGACAGCATTCCATCCTTAATTGGACAATCTATTTATTCCTTCATTGTCCCAGAGTATCAAGACGCTTATCAACAATTTCATCAACAAGTGTGTAGCGGACAAGCAGGGGTGATGGAATATGAATTGATTACCTGTAAGGGAAAACGGCGCTGGATGGAAACCCATGCGGTTCCTTGGGTACAACACTCGGATCAAAAAATTGTTCATTTGGCCGTGACAAGGGAAATCACGGAACGCAAACAAGCAGAACAAGAGCGACAAGCGTATTTAGCTCAACTCAAAGCTTGGCAAAATCGCTATGAAACCGCAGCGTTAGTCAGTGGTCAGATTCTCTATGAATATGATTTACAAACAGGACAGCACACTTGGGGGCCGAATATTGAGTCGATTTTAGGGTACTCCCAAGCATCCATGCCAATTTTCTGCGAAGATTTACTAAATTTCGTTCATCCTGATGATCAGGACTCAGTTCGCGTGTTAATGGAACAAGCCATTACTCAACAATCGCCCTTTCGAGCCGAATATCGAATCCGACATCAACGAGGAGATTATCGATGGATAGAAGATCGCAGTCAATTTGTGTTTCAAGAACAAAATCATCAAGGGAAAATCATCGGTTTTCTATCGGATATTAGCGATCGCAAACAAGCCGAACAAGCTTTGCGAGACAGTGAAGCTAAATTCCGGCAATTAGCAGATAATATCCAAGAAGTCTTTTTCATTAATGGTGGCGATCTCACCCAGATGTTGTACATTAGCCCCGCTTATGAAACCGTTTGGGGTCGTTCCTGTGAAAGTGTCTATGAACAGTCCCAATCCTGGGTAGACTCAGTTCATCCAGAGGATTTAGAACGGGTGATGAGGGGTTGCGAAGGAATGCTTCAGGGACGAGAATTTAAAGAGGAATATCGCATTATTCGGCCTGATGGTTCGATTCGTTGGATTCGGGCGCGAACGGTTCCCGTTTTAGATGAGCAGGGGAAACCCATGAGTCATCCAGGGATTGCTGAAGATATCACAGATTATAAGGAAGCCGATCTCGCCCGATGTCATAGTGAAGAGCGATACCGATCATTGGTGGAAGCAACGGCTCAAGTGATTTGGACAACGGGTGCCACTGGTGAAATGCTAACTGAGCAACCGAGTTGGAGTGCATACACAGGTCAAAGCTTTGAAGACTACGCGGGTTGGGGATGGGCAAATGGGATTCATCCGGGTGATCGAGAACGAACGGCACAAGTTTGGTCACAGGCAGTGGCGAACCGCAGTTTCTATGAAAATGAAGTGCGGCTGCGGGGAAAAGATGGAACCTATCGTTATTTCTGGGTTCGCAGTGTTCCTGTGCTAGAAAAAGAGGGTCAGATTCGAGAGTGGGTGGGTGCTTGTACTGATATTACGGAACGCAAACAGGCAGAACTCGCCATTCGTCAACTGAATGAAGAGTTAGAACAACGGGTGAAACAACGGACGGCGGAACTGCAAGCAACGAATAAAGAACTCGAAGCGTTTTGTTATTCGGTTTCCCATGATTTACGAGCGCCGTTGCGAAATATAGACGGGTTTAGTCAGGTGCTATTGGATCGGTATCAAACGGTTCTGGATGACAAAGGGAAACATTATGTGACCCGCATTCGAGCCGGAGTCCAACGTATGGGCGAGTTGATTGAAGATTTATTAGCGTTGTCAAGGGTGACCCGCACTGAATTACAATGGGCTGAGGTGAATTTAACGACAATTGTTGAAACCATTGTAGACAATCTCACGGCAGCACAACCTGAGCGTCAAGTGCAGTGTAAAATTGCTTCTGAGGTTTTGGCTTATGGCGATCAACGATTGCTGACAGTGGCTTTAGAAAACTTACTGGGGAATGCCTGGAAATTTACCAGTCAACAAAGACAAGCTTGCATTGAATTTAACCAATCGTTTGACCCAGAAACCGGTCAACAAATCTACTGGGTTAAAGATAATGGTACAGGATTTGATATGAACTATGCCGATAAATTATTTGGGGTTTTTCAACGGCTCCATTCCGCTGATGTTTTTCCAGGGACAGGGATTGGATTGGCAACAGTCCAACGAATTATCCATCGTCACGGTGGTCAAGTTTGGGCTGTTAGTGCGCCAGACACGGGAGCCACCTTTTATTTTTCGTTATAATTTCTTTAGTTTGTTGCGGGTTATTAATCACTGAAGGATGATCACAGATTTTTTTTCCTGTTCCAGATGCAGAAAGTATACTTTAACACTGTATACTAAGGTTAAAAATGTTAAAAAATTTTTAACAGCCGATTCAGTCAAACGCTATTTCCTCTCTATTCGTTAAAATAGCTTGCTTTTAAGAGGCCAGGGTGCTCAATTGTTCCCCTCTTGTTTGGCTTTTATGGAAATTCCCTTATTAATTTCATCATCATTAGCATTTTATTGGTTCCAAAATTACCAGTAGAATTCCTATAGCCCTTTCCTGCTGTCTCTGAGTGCTTTTCCTAATCAAGTTTTGGGACTATCCTACATTTAAAATCTGCTGAAAAAAGCCATCCATCCGTCTAAATTACCCTCATTTACACGACAAATTCCCATTTTCTTAACGAGATTATGTTTAAACTTTCTCCCCAGCTTAGAGTGTTGTTAATTGAAGATAATCCTGATGATAGTGAACTGATATTACTTCAATTAGAGCAAGAAGGCTATGAATTAATCGCCCAACGAGTTGAATCTAAAACAGCCCTAATTCAAGCCTTAGCATCTCAGCACTGGGATGTTATTTTAGCGGATTATTCTTTACCTCAATTCAGTGCCTTAGATGCCTTGGCAATTATCCAGCAGCAACAACTGGATATTCCCTTTATTATTGTTTCCGGTGCCATTGGAGAAGAAATTGCGGTCGCCGCCATGAAAGCTGGGGCCCATGATTATATTCTCAAAGGGAATTTAGCTCGATTAATTCCTGTGGTTCAACGGGAAATTCGGGAAGCACGCATTCGTCAAGAACACCACCAAGCTTTACATCGAATTCAATACTTAGCCTTTCATGATGAGTTAACGGGTTTAGCGAATAAAACTCAATTTTTAGAAACCTTACGTCAACGGTTAAATCGGAAACTGAATCAAGCGCAATTGTTTGCCGTTTTAGTGATTGATATTGATCGATATAATAATGTTAAATATGGGTTGGGTCATGG
>JBMDYE010000489.1:0-39194 GCA_048595135.1 Planktothrix sp.
ATAATTTGCCACAGTTGAATAACAGCTATGATTAATAATAAAGAATGGGTGGTATAGCGAGATGTATCAATGGCATAATTTGCCCCAAAATCTGCCCGTCCTAATGAAATTAAAATAGAAGATAACAGCGAAAATAAACCAATTGATAGCCAAGGAATGAACGGTTTGATTAAGTTTTCGGGTTGGTGCGATCGCATCACCACATACAGCAAAAATCCTAAAAAGTTAAGAAAAATTAAGCCTCCGATCCAACCGCTTACTGTATAGGAACCTGTTAAAGGCGCAGCTAATACATTGAAAAAAAAGTGAATTGTCGTTAAAATTCGTTCCCCAAAAGACAGTTCTATTGTTCGGGGTTCTCGAATATATCCTGTAAAATAAATTAAACTCGATAAAATAAATAACAAGAACCAAAATATTAATCTTTTTTTCTTTTGCGTTTTATTCCCAGGAAGATATAATACTAATGGAATTAAAGCTAACCAACTAATTAACCCTTGCAGAGATGAAAAACTAGCTATCCCACATAAAATTGCCGCAACAGATAATTGGGTTCGAGGTTGAAATTGATATTGAGTTAGAATAAAACAGCTAAGGATGACACAACCGTTAATTAAAAATAAAGCAATCTGAAATCCCCATAACCAATTTTCCCATTGAACCGCCGAAAAGAAGAGTAAAGCAGTTAATAAATTCGTAAAATAAAGCCGATGATTATGTTGAGAAGAAGTTAAAGCGGAAATTTTATAAAGGATAATAAAGGTAAAAATTGCTAATCCTAAGCTAAAAAACAGTTCTCCTTTAATATTCCAATTAGAAATTAATCCTAAACCGATGAAAATTAAGCGAGGAAAAACGAGACGGTGGGTATTATGCAGTTCAAATAAATCTTGAAATCCCAGTGTTCCAGTCACCGTTTTCTCGAATAATTTCGGAATCACCCACTGATCGTAAAAGGGAACATCTACACCAAAATCAAGAATAAACTTTGTAATAAATAAGATGGGTAAACTGTAGAGGAACCAGAAAATTAAATGCTTTTGATGTAAATATTTACCCATTACCCGTATAACAATTTTACTTCTGTGTTGGAAAGGGGGACAATCCAATTTAATCCCCCTTTTCTTAACCTAGAATTACTTCAGGTTGGTCACACTATTGACACGACCCGTGAGGCGGTTAAAGAACATATCCAGAACAGAACGTTTCCCGATATTGATCTTAGTATCCACCGACATTCCCGACTGCAAGGCAATTTTAATCTCTTTCTGCTCATCAAGGGTGAAATGCTGGCGATCCAGTTGAACTTTACCCTTAAAAGAGAAATAATCGCGCAGCTTTTCAGGATCGGGTTTAATCACATCCTGACTAATCCATTTTAATTGCCCTGGAACCGTCCCAAATTCATCATTAGGGAACGCATCAATATTCACCTGAACCTCAATGCAATCTTCATTAGAAATGCCAATTTCTTGACGAGCTTCTGGAGAAGTTGGACAGATACAATCTTTGTCCGCTTTACATTCAATGACTTCACCCGCAACAGTTTTACCATCGTAAGGCTGTAAAAATTTCCGTTTCACCCGTAAAGCATTTAAGACCAACGCTAAATCAGTATTCCTGATATAAATGGTGGCTTCTACACCCTTATCATCGGCTAAAATTTGCAACAGTTTTTCGGTTTGCTGGGCTTCATAATAAGCTTCCTGACAACGTTTCATTTTGCCATCGCCTGGTTGTAACACCTTTTCATTAATATAAGAGCAGATTTCATCCTGCTTGATATCTCGTTCAGAATCCTGTTTGGTTGAAGGTTGTAAATCGTAAATAACCCCAGCTACTGGCGATCGTAACACTTGAGTATTGCGTTCTTCCTCAACTTTTTCTAATTGGGAGTTAATTTCCGTTAATTTTTTCTGATTTTCTAGTTTGTATCGACTGAGTTGAGAATCAATACTGGCAATTTGTTTGTTATTTTCTTCAATTCTAAAATAAATTTCTTTTGCCCAAGCATCTTTGGTATTTTGCATCTCCAGTTTAGTTCGATCAATCGAAGCGAGAAATTTTTGTTCTTCATCCCGAAGACGCTCGATTTCAGCTTGTTGTTTTTCGACTTCCCCTTTACGGACATTAATTTCAGATTCACGGGTTTTAATCTGATCAGCTTGTCGTAAAATTTCATTCTGACTTCTCAGAACTTCCTGTTCTTGACGTTTTTTATTCAAGTCAGACATGGCTCCTTCTTCAACTAAAGGAGTGATTTGATTCAGGATTGATTCATTCAGTCCCAGGGATTCTTCTGATTTTGCTAATTGATCTTTTGCTAACTTTAATTGCTCTTCTGAGTAACGAATTTGGTTTTGAGCATATTGAAGTTGTTCCTGCGTTGAGCGAATTGAATTTTGGGTTTGGTCAATTTGTTTCTCAAATTCTGTAATTCGTCCTTGAATCGCAGAAATCCGAGATTGATATTCAGCCCGATAATTTGCGACTAAGCCCGCTTGATCGGCACTATAGGCAAAGGTGCGACCTCCGCCATTATAAAGTTCATTAATTAAGGATTGTAAAACTTGGTTTTCTTGAAGCCGAGCCTCTCGATCTTTGACTAGGGCTTCCCACTCAGGAGGAAGATTACCCCCTCTGCCTCCTTGGACAATATTGTTATAAAATTCATTTTCTTTTTTTAAGGTTTCTTGTAAAGTTTCTAAGGATCTGATGTCAGCGCTGGGGTTGGTGGGACTAAACGTGAGTAGGGGTTGATTTTTCTGCACGCGATCGCCATTTTCAACGTGCAGTCTCACCACCGTTCCAGTCGTTGGAGCTTGAATTTCTCTAGCGCCTTCTTTGTATTCCAATTCTCCCACCGCCGGAACCGTTTGCTCAATCCGGGAGAAATAAGCCCAGACAATGGTTGAAGTCGTGACCAGCATAATCATCCAGAGAAACAGGTGAGACCAAAGGGCAGGTTTCTCAAGAATAACGGGTTGATCGCCAAGAGATACAGTTTTCATAAGTTGAATGGGAAGAAGTAAGAATTAAGAAGTAAGAATTAAGAATTAAGAAGAGGAGTCACTGAGTCAGAAGAATTGTAGCTGATAGCTGATAACTGATGACTGATGACTGTAGACGGTTGAACTGTCTTTAATGTGCCTCTTGTTGTTGATAGAGACAGTAGTAACGTCCTTTTAAGGCTAGTAGTTCTTGATGATTCCCTTGTTCTACGATTGAGCCTTGATCCATCATAATAATGACATCGGCGTTTGTGACAGCCGTTAGACGGTGGGTAATAAAGAAAACGGTACGGTCATGGAAAATTTCCATGAGGTTATTAATCACACTGCGTTCGGATTGATAGTCCAAAGCACTGGTTGCTTCGTCTAAAATTAATAATTTCGGATTTTGGAGAACGGTTCGGGCGATCGCAATCCGTTGGCGTTGTCCACCGGATAAACCTGTCCCCCGTTCCCCCACAACGGTATTGTACCCATTCGGTAAGCTCATAATAAAATCATGGGCGGCGGCAATTTTTGAAGCGCGAATAATTTCCTCGGTAGTGGCTTCTGGATTACTCATCCCGATGTTTTCCTGTACTGTTCCGCTAAACAGAAGGGTGTCTTGCAGCACAACTCCCAACTGACGCCGTACCGAGTACATTTCCACCTTATTAATATCATAACCATCAATCAGAATTCGGCCCGATAGAGGGGGGTACAAACGTTGTAGCAACTTCATCAAGGTACTTTTACCCGATCCACTCAATCCGACAATGGCAACAAATGATCCCGATGGAAAATCTAAATTAATGTTCGCGAGTTGGAGTGGCCCGGATTGATTGAA
The DNA here is from genome assembly GCA_048595135.1 of Planktothrix sp. Lineage (GTDB taxonomy): Bacteria > Cyanobacteriota > Cyanobacteriia > Cyanobacteriales > Microcoleaceae > JBMDYE01. The sequence continues at coordinate 3,838 of JBMDYE010000489.1, forward strand.
TCGGAAGGACAGTTCCTCAAAGGTAACTGAACCTTGAATTTCGGGTAAGGGAATGTTGTTGCGATCGCTCTCATCCACTTCAGCATGGGTATCAATAATATCCCGTAACCGTTCTACCCCAATGCTCACCTCTTGAACACTCTGCCACACACTAATAAACCGGAGTAAGGAACCCGTCACGTTACTTGAAATAATTCGGAAGGCGATTAACCCCCCGATGGATAGCTCTTGTTTAATAACCAAATAAGCTCCGACCCACAACAAAGCAATTCCCCCAATTTTATTGAGGAAATCACTTAAAACTCCCGCACCTGTTTGGGTGAGGGTGGTTTGTAAACTCGCACTCATATACCGTGCATAAAGGCCCTGCCAACGCCAACGGGCGGTGAGTTCCATCGTTTGAGATTTAATCGTTTGAATCCCACCAATGACTTCTACAATATAAGCCATTGCTCCCCCTAATAAAGCTGCCCGTTTACGGATTAACCGCAGAATAATCGGGGAGGTAATAATAATAATTCCGGCAAACAACGGTAACGGAGCGAGGGCTACTAGGGTTAGAATCGGGCTGAGGGCAAACATCACCGCCAGGTAGACCACCGAAAATATCGCATCTAACACAACGGTTAAGGCAGTTCCGGTTAAGAAGTTGCGAATGTTCCCCAGTTCACTAAAACGGCTCATCAAATCCCCAACCTGCCGAGCATCAAAGAAACCGAGGGGAAGACGCAACATATGGTCAATCACCTCAGCCGTCAATTTAATATCAACTCGGTTGGTACTATCGACAAACAGATAGGTTCTCAAGGCAGTGAGCAGTCCCTCAAACAAAGCCACTCCCAACAGCAAAAGTCCTAAAACATTGAGGACATCAATATTTCGTTGGGCTAACACCTTGTCAATAATCACCATACTGACCAAGGGGTTGACCAAGCCAAACATTTGAATAAAGAACGAGGAGAACAACACCTCAATAAAGGTTGTCCGATGCTCCAATAACGCGGGAACAAACCACCAGAAGCTAAACTGCTCTTTTTTGTCAACTCGGGGAGCTTCTAACAGTAGGACTTGTCCTTCTTCGCCCCAAATTTCTGCAAACTGACCCGGACGCAGGCGCATCAATCCCTTTTCCGGGGACGCCAGCACCAATTCTCGCTCGGTGATACTGTAAAGCAGGGCAAAGCTGTCTTGCCAAGTGATCAAGGCGGGAGCCCTTAAACGAGGCACAGCCCGGGCGGGAACTTGCACCAGTTGAGCCGTCAACCCTAACATTTGAGCCACCGCCCCACAGGCTTGTAGGCTAATACTGCCAACGGTATTTAACTGATTATCTAAAACCTTGCGAACGACGTCTTTTTTAAAGTTCAGCCCGAAGTATTTGGCGAGCATCTGGAAGCAAGCCAGAGGGGCTTCAATTTTCCCCCGTCCTCGTACAACTGGGAATCGTTGGGCTGCTTTGGTTAAAGCGGGTTCTGGGGTGGGTGGTCTTTCCGGCGCTTGAGTAACGGCTGACCAATCAATCGTTTTTTCTTTAATAATTGGTTGGGACGTTGACCCATTTTCGCTGTCTTCTACTGCCTCTTCGGTGGCGGGTTCCCGCAGCCCGATTAATCGCACCCCTTGGGGCCCTTCTGCTTTGAGCGATGACGCTTCGCCCTCCAAGATCACCCGGCTTCCCGCCGCGAAGTTTCCTAATGTGCCACTGCTCACCAACCAGATCCGATTCGGATCGAGTAAATTTTGCAATTCTCTGGTTTTGGTTGTGCCATTGAGTAAGTTAACGACGACGGCATCTTGCCACAGTTCAACGGCTAATTCTTTGATATTGTGTACAGGAACGGCTTGTTGTTGGAGGTGTTGGCTTAAGAGTTCAAAAACTTCACTTAAAGCCGCGTGATCCCGGAAGGCTTCCGCAAAGTCTTGTTCTTTAGCAATTAGTTGCAGAAAATCAGCCGCCGATAGGGTAATACAGATTGTTTCTGTTGAGGCGATCGCTGTTTCACAAGGTGCGCCCCGCAGTAACCCTGTCCATCCTAAAACTTCTCGGGCTCCCGCTAAGCGCAAACTCACGTGTCGCTGTCCTCGCGGTTCAAACCCCAATAATCGAGCTTGACCTTGATAAATAATGGCGATTTGAGTCGGCATTTTATCCCGTTCATACATCGGCTGTCCGGTGCGATACCCCAACAATTGGCATTTGGGAATCAAACGGGCGAGGGCACTTTCCGAGAGACGATCAAAGGGACTGGTTTCTGCTAAAAATGATTGGATTTGAGATTGAGAAACGGCAGATGTTGTCATGACACTGAAGACATTGAAGTGCGAAGAGATTGGAGGGAACCAACTTGAGTGAGTTGTTCTCGCACCCAAGTTTCAAACATTTCATCAACTAAACGGCGACGCATGGATTCATCTAACTGGGCGGGAAGGAATTTTTCTAGCCGAATAATGACGAACCATTCCGCTAAGGGACGAGGCGCCCAGAGTTGACCAGGTTGGCTCACAGATAAAAGTTTACTAATGGCTGGGTGAGGCTGGGACACGGAAACGGGCCCCAGTAGTCCTCCCGTCCGGGATTCCGGCCCTTCTGAATGGTCACGGGCGACTTCCGCAAAGGTTTGTTCTCCTTCTGCAATCCGAAAATAGAGTTCTTGAGCAAGCCCGGGATTTTTAGTTCTAATTAAGGAATAAACAACTTGATCTAAATTACTTTTACGACTAAGAAAATAACTTTCAACTCGACCATTCCAGGTTTCTTGTTTAAATTTTTCAACTTTCACAGGCCTTTCTGCCATTTCCTGAAATTCTTCAGGGGTCATATCATAAGCAGCTAGCCAAGCCGCTTTGGCTTCTGGGGACGTCAGTTGGTGCTGAGTTTCAAATCGTTCTAAGGCGGCTGCTCGTTCAGCTTCTGTACAGGTAATCGATGCGATCGCTTGATCAACAACCGCCTCTCGTAAAAACATCGGCATTAGTTGATAACGCTTCAGCAGCGATGGCATATCCTCTGCTTTAATAATGGTTTTTCCGACTTTGAACACTCCTGTCATGGAATTCTCCACCCGACTTGCACTACCCCTTTCAACTTTAGCTTTGGTAGTCTCAGAGCGACTACGGTTTGCAGATGTCCCTTCCCCGATAATAGCAGACCTGATCCGTTTGAGGTACTGGCTTTCTGTTGGCACAGATTGCCGACTCAGCCGTCTTTTCAGCTATCCCACGGTTAAGGGCGACTCATTTTGGATACAATCTAGCATTCAGTTCATCTAACCCAATTGGGTGATCAAACCTCCTGAAACCCTACAGATAGAGTTTCATTGCTTCTGCATAATTTAGTTAAAAATTATCATTAAATTTTGTAACTGTTGCTTTTTATATCACATTGCTGTTCTTTAATAATACTAATTCTAAGTCGTTGTGACGTAACTTCTTGTCGAGGGTTCCCCAGCCCTAACTCGCCCTAGGTTAGCTTGTCCTTCACTCAAGGCTGTTTTCTTAAGTTTTGCTGATACAACCGCATTAATAAAATTCCGATTTGTTGGCTATACTCTCGATAATTCAACACTTGAGGGTGGTTTTCCATCCGGTTTTGGATGGGTTGACGGTCATACTGGCGGAGGTCTGGGTGGCGAGGGTGAGGGCTTGTTAAAAGTAGCCTTGGGGAGAGTCCGTGACCCCTTCCGTCCAATCTACCCCTTGCCAAATTCCTGAAGCACTCTAGGTGGGGAATGTAGAACCTTAATTTTAAAACAATATAGAAAAATTTTAAATTGCGATCCCGATCAAAATTCACAAAATCGAGAACCTAGCATAAACGCAACATTATGAATCGAGAGAATACAGATGAAACCCATTTACAGATTTGCAATGATTATCCTTTAGATCTTCTGGATTTTTTACCTCCTGATGCTAAAATGATCGTGGATATTGGTTGTCAAAAAAGCAAAATAGGTTCCGATTATAAACGGATTAATCCTCATAGTATTTATCTTAAAGTTTTAGTTGATGCTGAATTCAGTGATTGCAAACAAGATGGGTTAGATCAAGTGATCTTGAGTTCAAGGAATCAATTAGAAACCTTATCCCTAGATTTACAACCATCAACGGTTGATTGTTTGGTATATGATGGCATTTTATCTCAACTGAGTAATCCGCTAACGGTTTTCAAACATCAAACTCAATGGTTAAAACCTGAAGGGCAAGTTTTAGCCTTAATTCCTAACAGTCAGTATTGGCGAAATATTGTTAATTTATTGCAAGGAAAATCGGGTAATCAAGATCATCCTTCTCTTGGATTAACGCTAGAAACGATTCAAAAACTTTTTTGGGAAGCCGGACTATTAATCTATGAAATTCAAACAAAAGGACAAAAAGATGATCAGTTTCAAAAATTTCTTCAGTTCATTGAACCGATGCGGGATGCTTTAGGATTAGATCAACCTCGTTTTGTTGCTCAAACGGCTGCCCAATCTTATATCATTCGAGCGATTAAATCAACTCAACCACCGCGCCGTCTCGTCATTCAAACCGCAATTATGGCGCCAACAGGATGCGATCGCCTTCGGGTTTTAGAACCGGATCAATTTAGTGCAACTATCCCAGGAACCCGGACAAGTTCTGCCATGAAATCGGCTCCTAATACCCCAACTTTACCGGAAGAAGAAAAGGTTTTTATTTGGCAAAGAACGATTTTGTCTTATCAAAACCATTTAGAATTTCTCAAGCAATTATTAAAGCAAGATTATTTAATTATTGCAGAAATTGATGATAATCCCTTACGACGCCGAGAATATGCAGAAAATCGTTATTTGAGTTATCGAGGTTGTCATGGGGTTCAAACTTCAACAAAACCTTTGGGGGTATTTCTTCAACAATTTAATCCTCATGTTGCAGTCTTTCAAAATCAATTAGCTGATCTCCCGCCTCTGAAAATAAATCCAAGTGAAATTGTCACGTTATTTTTCGGTGCATTAAATCGAGAAAAAGATTGGGAACCCATTATGGAGGCGTTAAATCGGGTCTTAGTGCGGTATTCTAATCAAGTGCGGGTTAAAGTTATTCATGATCAGCGTTTTTTTGATAGTCTAGAGATAGAACAAAAAGAGTTTGAGGCGTTTTGCAGTTATGAGCGCTATCTTCAAATTATTAGCACTTGTGATATTGGTTTACTCCCCCTAACACCCACTCCTGTTAATCTGATGAAATCCGATCTAAAATTTTTAGAATGTGCTGGTCAGGGTGTGGCAGTGATAGCAAGTCCGACAGTTTATGAACAATCGATTATTCACGGAGAAACGGGTTTGATTTATCGGACAATTCGACAGTTTGAAATCCTATTAAACGAACTCATTAATAATACTTCACTCCGACAAAAACTAGCAACAAATGCTTATCATTGGGTTAAAAATAATCGTTTACTGTGCCAACATTATCAACAACGGCGACACTGGTATTTGCAATTGCGAGATCAGCTACCTGAATTAAATGAAGAACGTCGCCATCGAGTTCCAGAGTTATTTGTTAATTAATGGTGTCAAAGTCAAGGGTATTAAAACGAAAAGGGTTTATGGTGTTTGGTAAAATAGAATAGGATTATAACCTGATTTTTTAAATAATAACTATGCGTATTTTATTTACAATTCCTCATTTTTTTAATCCCAATGGAGATGGAAGACATGCCTCTTTAAGCAAAGATCCGCGTCCTCGAATTACAGCTTTAATGTTAGCCTTAACGGCTTTACGAGAATTGTATAGTCAATCGCAGTGCATGATTGATATTGGTCAATGTGTCACCATTCCCGTTAATCAAAAACAAAGCCATGAGGTTGATATTGTTATTTGTACCACTCAAAATTATCATTTATTAGCTAATATTCCCTTACCCCCAACATTTTGTAAACATCGTCCTACTGAAGCAGAACCTAAACTATTAGGATTTGAATGTCATCGGGTTTTACGAGAACATTTAGGTCAGTATGATTATTATTGTTATTTAGAAGATGATTTAATTCTGCGTGATCCTTGGTTATTTGTTAAGTTAAATTGGTTTACCTCTTATGCTGGAAATAGTTCGTTATTACAGCCGAATCGTTATGAAGCTTCTCCCTATGGAAAAGTCATTAAAGCTTATATTGATGGGGATATTCTCCCCCATCTAACGGCTAATTTTCAAAATATTCAAGATCAAGCCAAATGTATTGGAAAAATGATGGGGCAAGAGATTTTATTTCAGCGCCCTTTAAATCCCCATTCCGGTTGTTTCTTTTTAAATGCTGCACAAATGGAATATTGGGCAGAACAACCTTATTTTTTAGATAAAGATTGTAGTTTTATTGGGCCTTTAGAAAGTGCAGCGACTTTGGGTGTGATGAAAACCTTTAAAATTTATAAACCAACGGCTGCCCATGCCAACTTTTTAGAAATTCAGCATTTTGGTTCAGGATTTCTCAATTTAATTGGTGGGCAAGTTAAACATTCTCAGGGTGAAGTAAAGGAAGAAACAATGGCTAATCAGCCTGTTATCCCCAAAGAAGAAGTTTAGCATTCAGGTGCGATCAAAAAAGACCGAGAGATTAATTCTACCTCGGTCTTTTTAAATCGTTGAATTCTAAAGCTTGAGAGCCGTGAGAAGAAAATAGACTAAGCAAGTTTTCCGAGTCGGAATCCGTTTTTAACAGCTACGATCTTCTCACCAATCTCTAAAATTAGAAGAGAACAATATCTGTTCGGGTCAGGTTCGGGAAGGTGTTATCTACCTTGGCAAAAGCCGCAACGATGTCTGCTGGTGTTGCACCTTTACCATCGACGTCATACTTCAAGAAGCCAGACGCTTTCTCGTAAATCAGAAGCGGAGTAGTACCGCTTGCTTGAGAACTGGCTCCATTGTCAATGTAAGAACCTGAATCAAGGACAAGGAACTGTTGGGAACCGAGTTCATTAGCAGGGACACCACCCACCAGTTCAAAGGTGAAACCGCCAGCCAGGGGGTTTCGATTGAAGCGGAGTTTGTCTTCACCGGACTTGAAGTCAGTAATAAAGTCGCCAGAGGTTCCACTTACTTCAACAGCAAATTGGTAAAGGAAGATATCTGCACCAGCACCACCCACTAACGTATCGGGTTCAATGAAGCCTTGCAGGGTATCAATCCCATCGTCACCAATTAAGACATCCTTGCCGGCACCACCGAAGAGGTAGTCATCACCACCCCCTGCAACTACAGTGTCATCTCCGAAACCAACGGAGGTTTGGGCTGCTGCGACAACGGTTCCCCCTTGTAAGAAGTCGGAGCCACTACCCGAAACAATACTGTCATTACCATCGCTACCGACCAGTGTATTGTTACCGAGGGTATCTAGGATGACAAAGCTGACACCTGTAACGCCAAAGTTGAGGTCTGGAGCCGCTGAAATCTGGTCATTTCCTTCTACAGTGCCGACGAGGCTATCACGGGTTCCAGCAAAGATAATGGTGTCATTTCCAGAACCGCCATCATAAATATTAATAACTCCAGATGTTGTTACGCCACGAATGAAGTCGTTGCCAGAACCCCCAAACAGGCTGACTTGACCAGGGTTGGTTCCGAATAGGCTGCCATCAAGGGTATCATTACCATCTCCGCCTTCTAGGAGAGAGAATGATCCACTCAGACTATCATTACCAAGCCCACCAAAGAGGACATCGGTGCTAAAGGCAGCAAGCAGCGTATCATTACCATCTCCGCCGTCTAGGGTGCTTTGACCCGCAAACCCTGGAAGGCTGGAATTGGGGCCTTGAGTGGTTAATTCATTGGTGGTTGCTGTGGTAATTAAGTCATTACCACCGCCCCCGTACAAGGCATCTTGAATGGCAAAGCTTCGGATTGTATCGTTACCATCGCCACCATCCATGAAGTTTAAGCCTTCACCAAAACGACCGATGGCACCATATAGGGAATCATCACCGCCACCGCCAATCAGGCTGACTTGGGTTAAACCAACAAGGGCTGATCCGGTTTGGAATTGGATGGAACCGACGGGATTCTGAACTCGAAGCGTATCGTTCCCCCCATCACCGGAGAGCAGGTTCCGGCTGCCAACACCCAGGATGGAGTCTGCGTCATCACCCCCGTAGAGACTATCTCCTTGGTTAATTCCAACGATGGTGTCTCTGCCGAGGTCTCCAGAGGCGTAGTTATTCCCTTGGTTTACACCACCAACACCAACACTGACGTTAACCCCGATGTTGCTTTGGCCACTGGCGGTCACGAATCCGATTTGATCATTTCCTTGACCCCCGTATAAGACGTCTCCGCCTTGGAAACCGCCCAGCAAAATATCGTCGTCTTTGTTTCCAGATAGGAAGTTGTTACCAGCGACGGCAATTAAGAAGTCTCCATCTTGACCCCCATAAAGGCTGGCTGTGATATCAGCCGATAAGCTATCACGGCCTTGATTCCCGAGCAGGACTGTCCGAAGTTGAAGAGATCTGAGTGAATCATTCCCATCATTACCCAGAACCGTATCACCAGGGCCTCTGCTTTGCAGGATATCGTTATCCGTGCCACCGTCAATGAGACTGCCTCCTAGGGTTGAGGATAGAATCGTATCATTTCCGGCTTCGCCGAGAATTGTATCGGGTCTAGGGGCAAATCCAACATCTTGATCGTAAAACTGGGGGCCAGCGCCTAGATTTGTTGTCATTTGATTACACTCCTCCGCAATAATGTCATTGAATTGTCGGGACGACAGACACTGCCTAAAACACCATACCTTGTTCGGCAGTAGTTTAACCTTTTTGCCTTCAGCAAGTCTAGTCCTTTGCCAACCCTCTTGTCTACTTGATTGGTGTGGCGGTTTCGACTGCTAGAGTCTATTATGAATTCTGTGTTGAAAATTCTCATCTTCAATACGTCTTCTACTCATTACTCTTAAGTCTTAAACGGCGTTTGATCAAATTGCCCTATCCTGATCAGACGCTTTAGCAGGGGCTAAAGTTCCGATCAAAGGTGGCATTCTTGATCACCCCAAATAGTTGCGTCTACCGAAGCGCAAATTCCGGCTCAACTCGTCCAACCGTTGCGGGTAGAGAACGATTTGCAACTTCTGTAATCAGTTGTAAATGTTTGGACAAAAGTTTGGCCAAATCATACCGTTCTAAGGCCGTTTCGCGAGCTTTAATTCGGAGTTCAGCCATCCGGTTTGGATGATCTAAGACTTCATCCACCCGATCAGCAATTTGTTTGGGGGAGAAAAAGTCCACCAGTAAACCATTCACACCATCTTCAATCACTTCTCGAACTGGGGCTGTATCGGAACCAATCACTAAACATCCGGTGGATAAGGATTCAATCATCGACCAAGACAAAACAAAAGGCCGAGTCAGGTAAATATGGACATCGGAGGCTTGAATCACTTGCAGATATTGACCATAAGGTAAGGGGCCAACAAAGTGAATTCGGGACAAATCTAAGGGAATTTTTTTGAGCATATATTCTTTGTAACTCATTCCATTGGGTAATGCTTTTCCATAGCAAACCCGTTCTGAACCGACCACCACCACATGGCAATTCGGTCTGCGTTCTTGGATATAAGCCACCGCTTCAATAAACTCAGGAAATCCGCGATAGGGTTCCATTCCGCGTCCCACATAAGTTACCAGTTCTTCAACATGGGATAAGTCTAAATTGGGCAATACTAATTTAGCCCCAGGTTCCGGTTTAAAATAACTGGTATCCACCCCATCATGAATCACCGAAATTTTTTGTCTTAGTTCCGGTGGAAATTGCGATTGTTGCCAATGGGTGGGAGAAACGCCCCAATCACAGGAGTATAAATCAATTAAAATCGGTGTATTTTTAACCCGAATTCTAGCTTTATCATCAATGGTTAATGGGTCAGCCGGATCAAAATCGGCATCGGAACCTTCAGCATGATAAAACCATTCAAAATAGCAAAGTACGGGAGTATTCGGAAAGGCTTCTTTGACAAATAAGGTCGGCCCCCAACCGGAATGACCGCAAATAATATCCGGTACAAATCCTTTGGCTTTCAGTTGTTCTGCCATTCTAAATACAGACTGTCCATAAAGAACCGCACTTTCTAGTACCCGAACATATTGATGGGTTTCAGGACTCGGATCTCGACTGGGGGTAAAAACTGCTTTTTCTACCCCTGGAATCGTCCATTCAGGACGCTCGTTTTTGGTTCCAAACACAATCTGATTATTCGGATCGGCTCCTAATGCGGTAATAATATGACGGTATTGGGCGGGAAAGTTGGGATGTAAAAATAAGGCTTTCATGGTTTAGATTCAAGAAATGTACACGAAGAAGAGAAGTCAGAATTAGTCGGATGGGCTTTGCCCATCACAACAACTAAAACTGCTCATTAACCATCAAAAACTTCAATATCTTCTATTTTTTGTCTGTATTAATACTGAAATTAAAGCAATCTAAAGACACCATAATTTAATTTTAAACACGGCAGGATAATGATGGGCAGAGCCCATCCTACTGGTTGACTGTACGGGGTGCGCGACATATCCACACACAATCTCTGGGAACTGATTGAGTGTCTTTGAGCAAAATTTCATAGTTGAGATGGGTCAAAAATTTTTCCATTATGGTATCGGTCATTAAGGAAAAAGCAGTTCCGTGTCGTTTTCCTAATAAGTTTTTATCCCAGTCTATCAGGAATTTTTTCCAGCCTAATTCACTGAGCATATTCGTATGGTGGAAAATACAAAGGCGATCGCCTTTTAATAAAGCCGGAATCCGAGTTAAATAGTTAAAAATATCTCTCGGTTCAATATGTACCATTGTGTCATAACAAAAACACACATCAACGGAGTTGGGTTCAATTCCATCTAAGGTAATTCCATTCAGTTTAACATAGGAAACTCGCTCTTCTCCGAGGCGAGTTCGAGTGGCATTTAACAGGTTACTGGAAATATCTGCACAAATCAGGCGATCGCAATAATTCAATAATAAAGCCGCCGTTTTTCCACCCCCAACACCAATTTCTAAAACGGTATGATTTTTCTGAATATAAGGGGCAATAAATTGCTGTTCAATTAAGGCTGTATATTCCGCTAAAGAAGTGGCTGCGCCCGCCGCCATTCCGATCCATTCATCCCCCCGATAAACTTCTTCAGAATTTGTACTTTGCCAATTTTGAGCATATTCATCCCAAGCGGATTCATAATCAACTTTTGTTGTCATTAGTTTTAATTCAGCCTTCAAGTTGGATGGTGATAAACTTAACGAATCAGTGTGATTAACCGCCACACTAATTTGCTCCGGGTTGCTTTCTATTGTATCCCAACCTAAATCTTGATTAATTAAGTCATATAATCTTTGATTAAACGGTTGAAAATAAGCTTTTAATTGGTTTCGGATGTTGGCATCAACTTTAGGATAACTGTTCGCATTATACGTTTCATAGCTGGATAATTGATGATGGGGAACCTTCAAGAAATCACAGACTTGATTCACAATTTCTGCGGAATTTGAGTATAAATCCTCACTTTTTAAAATTAAAAACTGTTCTTTGGGAAAGAACTTCATCCAGTGTTGTAATTGGTCAACATAAATTCCCCGTGCTAGGTATGAATAATGTTGATGATTAAAACTAAAATAAGTTCCATCCGCTAAAATTTTTTCCGTTTCCCCTTGAAGTCTTTGGGGTTCTTGGGCGATCGCTTCTTCTAAAGATAACGGTTCACAACCAATCCTCACTTCCCAATAATAATGAGAAATAGCCCGATCAACGGGATCTCTTAACAATACAATTAACTTCGTTTCGGGAAAAGCTTCATAAAGTCGTTGAGGAACCAACGGATGAAACAGATAATAAGGAGAACCTTCTCCGCTTAAAAACTGTTGACCATCCGCATTAGCAGGAAATTGCGTTTGATACCACTCTAATCCTTTATCATAATTTAACGTAAAAAAATGGATTTCTTTTTGAGTTGCTGCTAAAATTTTAGGATGTTGACAGAGGTAATTATAGAGGGAATTTGTACCTCCCTTTTGCACCCCAATGATAATAAAATGGGGGGGACTAATCGAGGTTGAACGGATTGCCATAGGCGGGCGACAAGAGTTATACTCCCCTAAAAGATTGATTCTCCTTGTCATAATACCAGATTGGTTCCATCTTCCTGTCACTAAATTTTTGAAAAATTGAGTTCGCTAACAAGGGAATTTAGAATTATACTAATCACGGGTTCCCCTTTCCCAGTCTAAAAACCTAAATTAATAATGTTTTATTTATGACACTAACTGCTGACGCTGAAACCCTTTCACCGATTTATATGTATCGTCGTTTTTTTGCGAATCGATATTTGCATGGAAATGGAATTGAAGTGGGTGCATTAAATCATCCGTTAGAAGTTCCCGCAGCTACTCAAGTTAAATATGTAGATCGAATGACGGTTCCTGATTTAAGACGGCATTATCCCGAATTAGCGTCTGAAAATTTAGTGAATGTTGATATTGTCGATAATGGAGAAGAACTTAGTACCGTTGAAGCTGAAAGTCAAGATTTTGTAATTGCCAATCATTTTATTGAACATTGTCAAGATCCAATTAGAACAATTAAAAATTTATTAAGGGTGATTAAAAAAGATGGAATTTTGTATTTAGCGGTTCCCGATAAACGCTATTCATTTGATATTGATCGTCCGGTAACTTCCATTGAGCATTTATTGAAAGATTATGAAGAAGGCCCAGACTGGTCAAAACAACTTCACTATGAAGAATGGGTGAAGTTAGTGGAAAAAGAAGCAGATGAAACGAAAGCGGAATGGATGGTGAAACAACTAATTAAACGGGATTATAGTATTCATTTTCATGTGTGGACAGCGAAAGATTTTGTTGATTTTTTAATTACCTTAAAGCAATGGTTACATTTCCCTTTAACTTTAGAGAGACTATTTGATAATGGCAATGAAACCATTACCATTTTAAGAAAATTATAACTCCCCCAGAAACCCGGTTTCTTTTCTGCGCCGCTAACCCCCCGGTTTCTCAAAGAAACCGGGGGGTTTGTAAGGTTATTAAAATCGTTTGGGTCGCATCACACACAAACAGAAATCAGATTCTAACCCCCCTGGAATTTTCATTAAAATATCTTCAAACTCTAATAAAAGTTTGATAATCGTTTCCCCTTTCGGATCACCGGGTAAAAATTGATTATGATCCAGTAACGGATAAAGCGGATGTAAAATTCCACCGCCAAACGGGTTCAAAATTTCAATATCAAAATAATATTGAATAAACGGCATAATTAATTTTGAACGAACCGCTTCTGAGGGGTCAGTAGCAAACACTTGATGAATACTCGGATTAACAAATTGATCTCGAATTCCCGACCGAATCAATTTATGGAAACATTGATACAATCGATCAATTAATTCCGATTGATGTTTGTTGTAAATACAATAACTATCCCCCACATATTCATTAATAATGAAATATCCTTGGGGATGTAAAGACTTATGAACAATCTCTAAAAACCGTTCTAATTCTTTCACATGATGCAAAGAACCCGAACAAAAAGCCACATCATATTTTTTCTCAGGATTAAGTTTAAAAGTATTAAAATCATCCTGAAAGAAGTTGACATTTACCGCTTTTTCTGCTGCATCTCTTCGGGCAATTTCTAACGATGCGGCAGAAAAATCAAAGGCATCAATATGACGGGCAAATCCTAATTCTGCCATTAAGATTTCATGATTGCCAATCCCACAACCCAAGGAAATTAAATTGTCAAAACTCTTCCCTGCAAAATAATCTTCAATTAACCACCGTAACCAATATTTTTTCGTTTGTCCTCCAGACATTCGTTGATGAATCACATCAGCAACAATAGGGTTAGAAACCCACTGACTGGCTATTCCTGCGGTGGGGTTAGCTTCCCAATAACTTTGAGCTTGAAGTTGGGGTTGGGGTTGCGGTTGCGGTTGCGGTTGCGGTTGCGGTTGGGGAATGGGAGTGGGTTCAGGTTGAGGTTGCGGCTGTTCTGGAGGTGGCGCGAGTTCAATCATGGGTTCTGGGGTTTCGGGTTCAATATCAATTAAACGAACCGAACTCGGATTAATAAAATACGCTTCTTGGAAGATTTCTAAATACCCTTGTGTCATTTCTTCAAAGGTATTTAAAGACTGTAAAACGTATTGGGCATTATTAGCCAACGTTTGACGTAACGCTTCATTTTCTAATAATGAAGTCAGAGCTTTTGCTAATTCTTCCGGTTTATGGGGACTATAAAATAAACCGTTAATTTCGTTCCGAACTTGTTCAGGAATTCCGAATACTGGTGTCGTAATAATTGGGAGATTGTATCCCATTGCTTCCATAATCACACGCGGATAACTTTCTATCCGAGACGTACACAGGAAAATATCCGCCGCTTGGAAATATTTTGCTGTTTCAGGAGTTTCAGGAACAATCGTTAAACGTTGTTTTAAAGAATCAGGAAGTTGTTCTGCTAAACTGGCTAATTCTGTACAGTAAAGGCTAGGACGACTCCCCACAATAAAACAGCGAATTTTATTATGGTATTGAGTCTCTAATAACGGTAAGGCTTCGACTAAATCTTTTTGTCCTTTCCGTTCACAAACCGTTCCCAATAATAGAACAACAACTTCATTTTCCCCAATATTTAACGCGGTTCTTGCTTCCGTTCTTGTCCAAGCTTCGGCAGATTTTTGTAACCGTTCAATATCTAAACCGTTATGAATCACCGTAAAGTTGTGATAACTATTCAACGGTTGGAATAAATTGCGCGTTGCATCGGAAACAAAAATAACTCGATAAGGAAACTGAAAACATTCTAACGCTCTAGCCGCAATTTCCGGGCCAAATCGATCAAAATAGGTTTGCCAAGCTTCACTTTCATGCACATTCCAAACACAAGGAATTTGATATTGTTTCGCACAATCCACCATGAAAAAGTTTTCTAAGGTGTTAGCATAAACCACATCAAATTGTTGTAAATTCAGTTCTGCGCCAAAGGCTAAAATAGCGGCATCGTAGCTATCTCGTTGATAAACATTAATTAACGGATGCTCCCGAACAATGACTTGAATTCCCTGTTGTTCATAAGCTTGACGTAACGGCCCATCGTCTACACAGAAAATGACTGGTTCTAGTTTACCTTCTGCGGCTAACTTAACTGCAATTTCAAATTGATGTAACGGTGCGCCTGTATATTCCAAAGCGTTTGTACACATTAAAACTTTGGGAACCGGAGCTAAATTTGGGTTTAATTTAAACTGATAACGTCGCGGTTGAATTTGGAACCATTCATTGGCTAAAGACAAATGGGGATTATAAAACGGGTCAAGTTTTTTTGCATATTTCCGACGGAATTTTGCTACTTCTTGGGGATTATCTTTATAACCTCGGCTGGTTCCTTCTTTATGAATTAACTCAGCATCGGGACAATAGACTGATTGATAACCGTTCTCAAACAGTCGATAACCATAATCTGCATCGTTATAAGCAACGGCAAAATCCGTTTCATTAAATCCACCCATTTCTAAGAACAAAGAACGGGGCGTTAACATACAAGCAGCAGTCACGGCGGAATAGTTTCTCACCACTCTTGAATAGGCGAGATATCCAAAGTCTTGACGATGGGTTAATTTAAAAGCGTGACCTGCTAAATGATGATGTAAACCATGAATAATTCCAGCGTGTTGAACACGGTCATCGGGATAAATTAATCTCGCTCCCACAGACCCAACGTTTTGCATTTGGGCATAACCCATCATTTGGCTTAACCAACGGGGATTAATGATTTCTGTATCATTATTCAGGAACAATACATAATCGGTATTTACTTGTTCAACGGCTCGATTATTAATAGCCGCAAAGTTAAATTTCCCGTTATTTCCAATTTTTAGAACGGTGATTTTTTCAGTTCCATTAACTTTGTTGAGATAATCTAAGGTTTTAGCATCATCACTTTCATTATCAATGATGACAATTTGGTAATTTTGATAGGTTGTTTTCTGAATCGACTCAACACAAGCTTGTAATAATTTGAGTTGATTTTTAGTCGGAATAATCAGAGCAACTGAGGGGCCATTATCGGGGAATTGATGAGAAAAGATTCCTAATTTTAGTTCAACTGCCCAATTCGGTTGATAAACTTCTCCTAAACTTTGACGACGCACTAAAGCATCTTGAATCGCTTGTTTTCCGGCTTCAAAACTGGCAGGTTTTGCCGCTCCTGAAACAGCCGTTGAACCGGGGGCGGTGCGCCAATGATACAACACTAAGGGAAGATGACCAACTTGGCGGGCGAGTTCCGTTGCTCTTAAAGCAAAATCGTAATCCTGTGACCCTTCAAAGCCAATTCTAAAGCCGTTTAATTGTTCAAAAATCTCTCGCCGAACCACTAATAAATGCCCCATATACATATAGGAAAGGAGCAATTCGGGCGACCAATCTGGCTTAAATTGAGGAGCAAAACGTTTGCCCTCCGTATCAATTTTATCGTCATCAGAATAGAGAACATCGGTTTCAGGATGTTCTGCTAAATATAACGCCACTTCTCCTAACGCATCGGGTGTTAGTTCATCATCGTTATCTAAAAAGGCAATAAAATCTCCGGTTGCTTGGGTTGCTGCGGTATTGGTGGCGGCACTAATATTGCCATTTTCTGAGCGGAAAATTACTTTAATTCGACTATCTTTTTCCGCTAATTGTTTTAGAGATTCTGCAACCGTTGCGTCAGGACTACAATCATCCGCAATACACAATTCCCAGTTAGAATAAACCTGATTAATCACGCTATTAATCGCTTTTTCTAAAAACTCAAGCGGCGGATTATAAACAGGCATCACAACGGAAATTTTCGGTAAGGTTTCTACCGGATAAGTAGCAAGTTTAGTCTTTAAAAATTCTAAACTGCGTTCTGTCCATTGATTGGCTTCTAACCAAGCATTATAAGCATCAACAGGAGGAATTAATTCAAACCCTTCTGGGGGTAAAAGATTACCAATAGGGGTTTGCGTTTGGCGATACATTGAACGCATTTGACGCAACACCGCCGGAATTTCCCAAGGCATCGGAACAATGCGGCCTAAGCGTTGTTTCCGTTCTTTTGCTCGTTGTTTAATCGCTGACCCATACCGAGAGAATTGTTTTAATTTTGCTGAACTTTTTTCAACAATTCCATAGCGAGAAATTTTCAACGTATGCGGGTAGAAATAGCTAATAATTTCTTCCGTTTCTAGTTGAATTTCTAAGGTAATTGTCCAGGTTCCAGGGGGTAAATCAACTAGCGCTTCAAACCCACTTTCTGCACTCCCCACCCAGTTTGGAAAGACTTGCCCCACATCAGGACGGCGCAACCCGTAAGCACAAATAACTGATTGATTTCCACAGATTAATTTAACTTGGGTAATGCGATGTTCAGGGTGGCAACACCACCCAGCAAATAAAATTTGTCCTTGCCGTTGTTCCCAGTCTAAAGGTACATCAAAAGACACTCCCAAGGGAGAAACAAATAACGGATAAGTGGCAAAAGTTATCCAATTTCCGCTGGCATCTTGAGCTTGTAATTCTAAGGGAACATGACCGTCAGGAACGCGAATTTGCACATAAAATCCAGAGTGTTCTGCCCCAGGATAAGCTCCATGAATTTCAGCAACATCTTTGCGTTCTATGCCATATTCAGCAGCAAACGTATCATGATGAAGTTTGGCTCTAATGCCTTGAATTTTTGTTTTTCCGGTATAGAAACACCAGCCTTTAATATTAATATATTTTTCGGTAAAGCCTTTAAATTCCCAAATCTGAGGGGAGTCAATAGAATGAATAAATTGAGGACGAAACTGTTTTAAACGCCGTTTAATGCTAAACCATTTGTTCCGCAGTTTCCAGAATTTAGAAGTCTTCATCGCCACAACTTCCTGTTGCGCTCTTCCCAGTTCTGCTTCTAAATTAAAGATCTTGGCTAATGCTTGTTGAAATTGCGATTCTGCGCCAATTAATTTTAACTGAGTTTTGCCGAGTTCTTCTTCTAAAGATAGTAATTTGGCAAGGGTTTCTTGATCTTGAAAATCCCGTTGTTGTAAGTTAAATTGAGTGTGACCGAGTTCGGTTTCGACTTGCAGCAGTTTAGTTAATGCTTCTTGATATTTTTGATCTAAAGCATTAAATTGTCCTTGGGTTTTACCGAGGGTTTCTTCTGTTTTAACCAGTTTATCAACGGCTTCTTCAAACCGAGTTTGTAACGCTTGAAAGTCTCCGTCAACGGCTTGAAATTTTCCTTGGGTTGCTTGCAATTCCCCTTGAGTTCGTCCTAATTCTTCTTCAGTTGCCACTAATTTAGTAATGGCTTCTTGAGCTTGCGCTTCTACACCATTCAGTTTTAATTGGGTTTGACCGAGTTGATTTTCGGTTTTAATTAACCGTTCAACGGCATCTTGAAACCGTTCTTGCCATTGTTCAATATCGGCTTCTAAAATATCTCGATCTTTGAGTAAAATATCGACATCTTTGACTAAACTAGAATGAGATTTTTCTAATTTCCGCAGTTTTGCCCAATCATCAAAAATCCAATCTGCTGATAACGGTTGATTTAAACTTTCTAACTCAGACTCGGTTAAACGACTACTGAGGGGAGAGGCTGTCGCTTCTAATTTTTGATATAAATCAATCGCTTCGGGGAAATAAGCTTTAATAAATAACGGTTTAGGAGTTCTTAAAATCCGATTGACTAATAAAGACGGTTCAAATTGATTAGAAAACTCAGTCGGTAAATTAACGTTAAATTTCTGATTAATTCTTTCAATAAAATCTGAGGTATGATTGCCAATCGAATAAACATTGGCTAATAAACATTTTTCTTGATTTTTATGATAAAAATCTAATATTTTTTGGTTATAATAATTCCACATTTTCATCGCTAATTCAGGATGATCAAGCAGCGTTGCATCCGTTGCGCGACGATAAAGGGAGTCAATCACTTCCCAAGGAGAACGATAAACAAAAATAAAGTTGGCTTGCGGTAATAATTGCTGCCAAAATTCTAGAAATAAGGTGGTTCTGGGATCTTTCCAACCCCAGATTTTATCAGAATCTTGATTGTTTTTAATTAATTGTTTTGCGGTTTCAAACTCAGCTTCAGAAAGTGAAATGTCATCAGTCGAGGTACAGCCTAACTCATCAATATTGTTAGCATGGAGAATTGATTTATGAAATTCTACAAAGTCAACATTCTCAAAATGTCCTTTAATATTGCCATAGTTTGCACCCACAAGCTGCTGACCAATATTAACGCCGAGATTTTGCAATAAAGATGCCGTTAGAGAGGTTCCCGAACGGTGCATTCCAGTAACAATAAAAATAGGAGTTTGATTTTCAGTATGATCTATCATTGTTATTTAGGGTTGAGTTAAGTTGCCACAGCAAAATCAAGAAATTAACTTAGTCTTGATGGGGTAAACCAACAGCTTGTTTAAACTGAAACCATTTTTTTCTTAATTCCCAAAATTTACTGCTTTCCATTGCTTGAATTCGATTTTGGGTCTGCGCTAAAATCAGTTGGGCTGATTCGAGTTGAGCTTGGGTTTTCCCCAACTTGTTCTCAGTCTCTAACAGTTTACCTTGAGATTGTTCCAGTTGAGCTTCTGTGATTCTGAGTTTCTCCTCAAGCATCAGGCGTTGATGGTTCCAACGTTTATAAAAAATTAACTCATCGATAACACCCGCATCAATAATACAGGATAATCCTCGATTATTGACGGCTTTGATCAAAATCACATCTTTCGGGGAAAATTTCTGTTCTTCAATGCAACATTCCCAACCACAGTTTATTAATTCTGGGTTTTGGAACTGTTCCGCCACATCAGGACGCGGTTGGGAAGGAAAACAGTGTTGAATCACTTCTCCCCCCAATAGAACCTGTATTTCTTCGACTTTTCCCCAGGAATTAACATCAACAACCCATCCGCTTAATTGCAAATGACCTTGAGCATTTAATTTACATTCATCTAAATACCCTTGGGGATGATAATTAAATTGAAACTTAGAAAAATCCGTTGTTATTTTAGGTGTGACTAGATAAAGATCTTGGTCTAAGGCAATTCCTTGTTTAATTCGGTGAATTTTGGCTTGACCTTGGCTGACTTTATCCACAACTGTTCTAACAAATTCTTCAGAAACAAAGGTTGTCCCATAGTCTTGATAATCTAACGATTGACTTTCACTTTGGGGACTAAATAAAATTCCAGAGGGATTCATTTCTACAAAAGGCAATCGTCGAGATTCATCTAATACACTAAAAATTAATATCCCTTCAGGAGTCAGTAAATCATAAAGTTTTTGCATCCATCGGGTAAACGTTCGTTCGGGAATATGGCTAAAAAATGAACAAACAAAAATACAATCAAATTGATGAGAGAGGCTATAATTTTCCGGTTCTGAAGTTGAAACAATGCCATGAACGTTAAAATATTCTTCTTGAAATTGAACAGCTTGTTCATAAATATCAGAAACCCATATTTTTTTAGGAGATAATTTTTGCTCTAAAAATCGGGTTAAGCGACCATAACCGCAGGCAAATTCTAAAAAGGAATTAATTTGAGAAAAATCAGTAAAATACCAATCAACGATTTGCTTTAAACTCTCAAAAATTGCTCGTCCTTTACTGTAGTAATTAACGAAGGTGCGATCGCAATTTTCCTGTTCTAATTGATGATAAACATAACCATACATCTCATCTTCGGCTGCAATATCAACTTTAAACTGATCAGGAAATACGGCTAACTCATCAATTAAAGCGTCAACAACTGGATTTTTGTTCACAGTTTTAATAATGTCCATAGGTTAATTTTATAGACGTTTAAGTTCAGATTCTTGTTTAACTTGTCCTGCTTGAATTTCTAAAGTCGGTTCAACTAATAAATCCACAACTCCGGTACTACAAGATTCTTCACAAGGTTGCACCCGAAACATTCCCACATCAATACAACGATCTAAATAAGTAAATTCATTATCCACAATTCCTGAAACACCAGCATTCAGAAAATAAACATCCGGTAATAATAAACAATCAAACTTAAATTTGATCTGAATAATTGTTCCTGCTTCTATCTGTTTAATTGATCGAGATGTGGCTAAAAAGGAAGCACCTGCTAATTCAAATCCACTCACGGTTTTAATTAACATTCCAAATCGAACATGAGCAGCCGGTTTATCAAATTTAACGGAATAATTATAAATGTAGCTATTCCGCGCAATTAAATGATTAACTTTTTCTCCCTCTAAAGTTGTGATATGAGGTTCTTTTATTTCAGCCCCTTTAGACGGATATCTAATCGGATGATCGGGAACTAATTTGGGATCAAAATAATCTTTATAATGACCATTTCTTGTTTCTAATTTAGGTAATTCTTGATGAGAATTAATCGTTTCTGTTGATGAATGATTAACAATAACAGTTTCGATTTGAGGTGGTTGATAAATTTGGTGTTTTAACTGGCGAATTTCTTCTCGCATTAACGCCATCTGATCCGCATCGGCATAGATCATTTTCTGATATTTAGAAATGATCATTTTTGGGGTATGTTCTAACAATAATTCTCCCCGATCCATTAATACAGCAGAATCACATAACTGAATAATGGAAGCGGCAGAATGGGAAACAAATAAAATCGTTCCGCCCCGATCTTTAATTTCATGAATACGGCTAAAACATTTGCGTTGAAACGCTTCATCTCCCACGGATAACGCTTCATCCACAATTAAAATATCAGGATCAACACTGGTCGCCACCGCAAACCCTAACCGCACATACATCCCACTGGAATAAGTTTTTACAGGTTGATCAATAAAATCCCCAATATCGGCAAAGGCAACAATATCATCAAATTTTTGTTCGATTTCTTGATGGGTTAATCCCAATAATTGACCATTAAAAAAGACGTTTTGCCGTCCGGTAAAGTCAGGATTAAACCCGCTTCCTAATTCTAATAACGCTGAAACGCGACCATTAACTTCAACAGTCCCACTTGTTGGGGTTAATGTACCGACAATCGTTTGTAAAAGGGTACTTTTTCCTGAACCATTGCGACCGACAACTCCTAACGTTTGCCCTTTCCAAACTTGTAAATTAATATCTTGTAATGCCCAAAAATTTTCTGCTAAACTTTTTCCAGGCACAAAAATTTCCTTCAATCGATCCACCGGATGGCGATAACGTTTGAAGCATTTAGAAACATGATTAACCGAGATAGCAACTTCGGACATTCGTTATTTACCCGTACCCTTTGTTATCAGTGATCAGTTTTGACTGGTTGTGTGAGAACCGTGTTTGTGTGAGGAACTGTCACCGCTATAAAACGTCAGCAAAAGCTGGACGTAACCGCCGATAAACCCATAAACCGACATAAAAAACGATCAAAGAAATAATCGAGGACAGTGCTAATTCTCCCCCATGTCTGATTTCCCCAACTAAAATTAAATCTCGGTAGGTTTCTGAAATGGCGGTAAAGGGATTGCACCATAATACCCAAAATTGCCAACTTTCGGGAATCTTGGCAACAGGATATAAAATCGGCGTGACGTAGAACCAAAGGTTGAGAATCACCCCTAAACTTTGGGGAATATCCCGTAAAAAAACCGTTAAGCTAGAGGTTAAATAGCCTAACCCTGCCGTCAGTAACACTTGGGGTATCCACACTAATGGCAGTAACCATAAGGTACTGTAAACCGTTTGGGTGGATAAAGTCACTAATACAATTAAAGCGACTAAACCGAAGGTACTCTCAACAAAGGCTGAAAAAATTGGAACTAGGGGTAGGAGTCCGAGGGGAAAAACCACTTTTTTGACTAAGTTCGGTTGTCCAACGACAGAAGAAGCCGCTTGAATTAACCCATTGGTAAACGCAAACCAAGGAACCAACGCCGCAAACAGCCAGAGTCCAAAAGCCAGTTCGTTATCTGGAAATCCTGCCAAATCCAGTTTGACTTTCAGAACAATCGAAAAGACATAGGTGTAAATCAGGAGTTGAGACAACTGATTCAACAAAGGCCAGAGGTTGCCGAGAATTGACCCTTTGTATCGTGCTTCTAAATCCCGTTGAACTAATGTACTGAGCAGGTTCAGTTTGACGTGGAACTGGCGATTGGGAAACGGCCAGCGACTTTCTTTTCCCGCCTTCTGCACAGCACCTTTCATTGACCTCAGCAATTTATTTACCCTCGTTCACTACACACACCATAATTCCGTCTACTGTTACTTAACAGTATGATTCGGAGCATTCAGCAACTCAGTTGTTACCGCCAGATTTGAGCTTAGTCAATAAGTGTGCCATATAAAGTGTCCAGAATGCTAGTCCAAATTCTGATCACAGCCACCCAAAAACCCGGTTTCTTCAAGAAACCGGGTTTTTAATCCCCACAAAAAAATCCGGCTTCAAACAGAAACCGGACTTGTTAAGTTAACTAACCAAACTTAAACCGTCGGAGCAGGATTTAGGTTGTTGGGATTAAGTCCCACTTCATCGGCTAAACGCTGAAACATTGATAATTCCCGATTCAATGTTGCCCGTTCTCGGTTCAACATCAACACCCGTGCTTTTTCGGCAACAGACAACGGTTTGCTTTGAGGTTCCGTTGTTGCCGCAACAGGGTTGTTAGAATATTTGACTCCGCGATAAGTCAAGTTATAGCTGGGTTGCAGCACTGGGGGTTTTTTCAGGTTCCGAAACCGCCAGTCTAAACCGCGATATTTACCGCCAATTTTTTCTTCTCCCCGTTCTACTGTGGGAGGGTTGTAATCGTAAGTAACGCCACGATAACTTAATTTCATAGGTTCCGCCTCTTTTTTTAACTAAGGTTGTGAGGCGCGTTCCTTCGGGAGTTGTCCCTACTTCCGTCCTTCTAGTTGCAGCATTTGAGATTAACTCTCGTGACCAGAAGGATGAACGTTTTTTATTTCTGTATTTATTGTTACAGTTTTTAATGTAAATGTCAAGTATGAGCGGAATTTAAGGATAGGCAGGATGGGCAGGATTTAGAGAATGATCTAGGACATCTGGAAAATCCTGTTAATCCTGTTAATCCTGCAAATCCTGCTCAATCCTGCCTAATTAATGAGCAGACCCGTTACCGTGATAGTCATCGGTATCGTAGAAACCATTTTTCGTGCCGAAGAATAGGCAGGCAACTGTAAACACAACGGTTAAAACCGTTAACACTAATTTGATATCCATCAGTATGAACCTAACGCTAACGCCTTCGATTGTAGATCCTTCTTGGTTGGCGCGTTCGTCAACCCAGGTTGCTCCTGACTTATTGGGTTGTACTTTAGTGCGTCAACTCCCCAACGGAGAACAAATTCGAGGCTTAATTGTGGAAACTGAAGCGTATACCGCCGATGATCCTGCTTGTCATGGCTATCGCACTCGCACCCCCCGCAATACGGTTATGTTTGGGACTGCGGGGTTTAGTTATGTTTATCTAATTTATGGGATATATCACTGTTTAAATATTGTGACGGATTTAGATGGGGTTGCCAGTGCGGTATTGATTCGAGCGTTACAATTAGAATCGATTCCCAGTGAATTTACCCAAACCCTCACCTCCAAACAAATCGCCCGTTTAGCCGCTGGGCCAGGTAAACTTTGTCGCCTTCTCCAAATTAATGCCACCTTTAACGGTTTACCTCTGAATGGGAATCAACCGTTATGGTTAGAACATCGAACTGCGGCG
The DNA here is from genome assembly GCA_048595135.1 of Planktothrix sp. Lineage (GTDB taxonomy): Bacteria > Cyanobacteriota > Cyanobacteriia > Cyanobacteriales > Microcoleaceae > JBMDYE01. The sequence goes on from JBMDYE010000489.1 coordinate 28,550, forward strand.
TTTCAACAAGCCTTTGCAGATCAAGCGATCGCTTTCGTTCAAACCACTCGCATTGGACTGACTAAAGGAACTGATTTACCTTGGCGGTGGTATCTTGCCAACTGTCCGGCTGTTTCAAAAGTTTACGGTTGACCTTGAAAACCGCACGTTAAAATATGACTAACACCAAAACCGGGTTTCTAGACAGAACATTAAGTTTTCAACCCTTTCCCTCAATTAGAAACTGGGTTTTTTACCCCCACTCTCCTCTATTCCTCACACCCTTATGGTCTGGAAAAACTGGATTTTTAAAGTCATTTTAATCCTATTCGGCTTCGGGTTAAGCCTCGATCTGATCAGTAAACTGATTGCCGAATCTCTCTGGTTTGAGGAAGTCGGTTATTTCTCAGTTTTTCGGATGCGGTTATTAACAGAAGGAGGATTGGGATTACTCGGTTTTAGTACAACGGCATTTTGGTTATTTGGTAATTTAATTCTAGCCCAATGCTACAAATATTCTCCGCCTCAAAAAGACGAAAATTTTAAGAAACCGTTCTTTAACTTTTCCCCGCCTCCTCTCCCTAAATTTGCCTTGGGGTTAACTTCCCTTTTATTGTTAGTCATCAGCATGGCACTGCTGCTAGGTTTGCTGTTACTTCATTATGGTCAAGTTTTTATCAGTTATTGGCAACCTGACTGGACTCAACCTTTAGTCGCTCCACTTCTACCCAGTCAGTTTGAACCGGAAACGATTCAACGGATTATTCAACAATTAGTCCCTTATGCTTGGGAGTTGATTTTACTAATTGTTATCATCATCGGTTTCCTCTGGAAACCCTTACTCTTATTGAGTATTAGTTCAGGATTTCTGAGTTTAGGGTTTGGTTTAGTCCTCGCCAGCCATTGGAGTAATGTTCTCCAATTTTTCAACCCCACCGCTTTTAATCAAACCGACAGCTTATTAGGTCGAGATATTGGGTTTTATCTTTTTAATTTACCCGCTTTGAATTTATTGGAGTTTTGGTTTCTTGGGTTATTTTTAGTAAGTTTTATTGGATGTAGTTTAATTTATTTACTATCGGGAGATAGCCTCGGTCAAGGCAGATTTTCTGGGTTTTCTCAGCCTCAACAACGCCATTTGCACGGACTCGCTGGTTTTTTAATGCTCAGTGTTTCTCTGCGGTATTGGCTGGCTCGTTATGAGCTTCTTTATTCTAACCAAGGCGTTATCTTTGGAGCAGGCTATCGAGAGGTAATGGTTCTTAAACCCGCTTATTTATTTCTATCAATCTCAGCACTTATTATTGCCATTTTTCTATTTTGGCAAGCTATTTTTTCGGTTAAAAAAATTCGTCCTTATATTGAAATCGGATTACGCGCTTTAGGATTCCGCCGTCAGAAGAAACATCATCACTATTCCGTAGATAAATTATTTTCTGATAGCTATTCCCTGAGAACAATTTTTACCTGGTACTTAGGGGTTGTCTTAGTTACCACCTTGCTCATTCCGGGTTTTGTACAACGATTAATTGTTCAACCCAATGAATTAGAGCGAGAGTTACCTTATATTAACCGCAGTATTGAATATACCCGCAAAGCCTTTAATTTAGATCAAATTAATGTTAAAACTTTTGACCCCAATGCTCAACTAACTTACGCAGATTTACAAAAGAACAAGCTCACCATTGAGAATATCCGTCTTTGGGATAAACAACCTTTATTACAAACCAACCGTCAGTTACAGCAAATTCGCTTATATTATGAGTTCCCCGTCGCCAATTATGATCGCTATTCCCTCCCTCAACTGAATGCAACTAACAATCCAGCAGACAGTTTCAAAAAGCAACAAATTATTATCTCACCTAGAGAATTAAATTATGAATCGGTTCCTGATAAAGCAAAAACTTGGGTTAATAAACATTTAGTTTATACTCATGGTTATGGGTTTACTTTGTCCCCCGTTAATAGGGTTAGTGAAGGGGGACTCCCTGAATATTTTGTTAAAGATATTGGTGCTGATCCGATTTTAGATGAAGATAGTACCCTGCAAGTTGCACCGCAAATTCGCAATACGATTCCGATTGGAAAACCCCGCATCTATTACGGGTTATTAACCAACACAGACGTAATGACTTCTACCCAAGTTCAAGAATTAGATTATCCCGCCGGAAATGAAAATATTTACAATACTTATGATGGTCAAGGGGGTATAGTCATTGGGACAGGTTGGCGACGCTGGTTATTTGCAAATTATTTAAGAAATTGGCAAATGTTATTTACTGATAACTTTACGCCAGAGACAAAAATTCTATTCCGTCGTAATATTTTAGAACGGGTCAAAGCGATCGCACCTTTTCTTAGATATGATAGCAATCCTTATCTCGTTGTTGCCAATCCTAGCCAAGATATCCCTAAGTCTAGAACTGAAAACTCAACTAAATTTGACGATCATAACTATTTATATTGGATCATTGATGCCTATACCACCAGTACGTTTTACCCCTATTCTGATCCAGAAGAAGCCGACGTTAACTATATTAGAAATTCCGTAAAAATTGTCATTGATGCCTATAATGGCAGCATAAAATTCTATTATTTAGGACAAAATTTAGATCCGATTATTACCACCTGGCGTAAAATTTTTCCGAATTTATTCTCCCCGATAGAAGAAATGCCAGCTTCTCTATATCGCCACATTCGCTATCCTATTGATTTATTTAAAATTCAATCTCAACATTTATTGACTTACCACATGACAGACCCTATTGTTTTTTACAATCGGGAAGATTTATGGCGGGTTCCTGTTGAAATTTATGGAGACCAGCAACAATCTGTTGAACCTTATTATTTAATCATGCGTTTACCCACAGAACGTTCTGAAGAATTTATTATCCTCCAACCCTTTACTCCCGCCAGTCGTAATAATTTAATTGCTTGGCTATCCGCTCGTTCTGATCAAGATGATTATGGTAAATTACTGTTATATCGGTTCCCCAAACAACGGTTAATTTTTGGCCCGGAACAGGTAGAAGCCTTAATTAACCAAGACCCAGATATTTCTGAACAAATTTCCCTTTGGAATCGTCAAGGATCACGAGTGATTCAAGGAAATTTATTAGTGATTCCCATTGAACAATCATTATTATATGTTGAACCGCTTTATTTAGAAGCAACAGAAAATAGTTTACCGACATTAGTTCGGGTGATTGTCGCCAGCGAAAATCGAATTGTGATGCGACCGACTTTAGAACAAGCCTTAAGAGATGTTTTTCAAGTTAAACCTGTTTCTCCTGCGGTTATTCCCGAACTTCCTGATAATCCAACCAGCTAATTTAAAATGGGCTAATAATCATCTTACCCACCCCTGTAGGATGGGCTACGCCCATCAATCCTCTAAGTTCAGGGTTCTGATGACTGATTATTGATTATTGATAACTGATGACTGATGACTGATTATGATGGGCAGAGCATCGTCCTACTGGGTGATAAACTTTAAATAATCTTGGCTGAGTTCTTTGACGGCTAGTTCATAAAATTGTTGACCGTGTTCGGGTGTCGCTAAATCAGGATTAGACCCCATTCGTCCATCAGGATACTGTTGACGAAAATTAGCCGCGCCATAAATGGGATGTCCTTTGGCGACTTCTGGACTCAAAGGTGCTTTTTTAATAAAATCAGGATAAACATATTGCGTTACCGCCACTTCACTGGGGGTGGCATGGGAACCTTCTTGATCACCGTACAGTTCTTTTGCTAACTTATAAACAGAACTACACATAAACCAATTGCCGATCTGACATTTCACTAACTCAGCTTTCGGAATATTCAGATCAGCCAAATGGGCGTAGGTTTCGGAAAAAGCAGCTTTCAGGGTGGCAATATTTCCCCCATGACCATTGATAAAAAAGTAGTGGGTAAAGCCAACTCTGGTTAAACTTGTGATATAATCTTTGATTACCTGAATTAAAGTAGTGGGTCGCAGACTGATAGTGCCTGGAAAAGCGGTGTGATGTAACGCCATACCGACGTTGATTGTGGGGCTAACTAAAGCGTTAGTCGCTTCTCCGGTTCCTTTGGCGATCGCTTCAGCGCAAATCGCATCCGTTCCGATTAATCCAGTCGGGCCATGTTGTTCAGTGGAACCAATGGGAATAATGATTCCTGTAGATTGGGTGAGATAAACTTCAACTTCTGGCCAAGTGCTGAGATGGAGTAACATTATGTTAAGTTAAGTTAAACTAAGTTAACAGGATTGATAGATTCCTCTATTGTAGTGATTCCATCAACAGATTTAGGTTCAAGGGTTTAATCCCTTCTTTCCCTAAATGCAGACAATAAGTTAGAAGCAGAATCAGTTTAAAGGGTTAATTGAGCAGAAATAATTTAACCTAAATATTACTATTACTTTACCTGGCTTTAACCTTCTGCTCCTACCATGAATTCCAACTCCACTAATCTTTCAAAAGATAACCAGGCACTTTGAGCGTGGACAATGTTTAGACCACTTAAATCGAAGGCAACGCAGGATGACGCTGGAGACCCTCCAACAACTTCCGGGGTTGGGTTTGCTATAGCAGTTCAACATCTGGATTCCGTTTGTGAAGGCATTCGCAATGGAGAATATCTTTATGTTGGATGGTTGATACTGGACTGACTCCCCAAAATTGTCGAGTTTCTCATCGCGACAATATCCAGATGACACAACTTCTTGTAATGCAACCCACTCAAACGGAACTATTTTATGTTTTCTCCTGACTTAAGTACAAGTGCTTACCGCACAGATGTCAGAAACAATGGTCAGATTTTACTTTTAGAAAATGAAGAACCTTGGCGAGATATGTTGTCTCTTGCCTTAGAGGAGCATGGTTATCGAGTTGTTGTTGCCCTAGATGGGCGTGATGCTCTTCCCTCCATCCAGAACCCTTCTTCTCTCGTTGGAGAATTTCCCTTTAACCTACTTATTATGGACTCCATTAACGGGTTAGATCTGTGTCGTATGTTACGACATCAGGGAAATTCCGTTCCCATTTTAATTATTGGCTCACGGGACAGTGCAAACAACTGTGCATTTTATTTAGAAGCAGGAGCCGACGACTATCTTACCAAACCGTTTGGAATTCGGGAATTTCTTGCTCGTTGTCGCGCGATGATGCGTCGTCAACGCTTAGGGACAATGCCAGCGCCAGTCATGTTGCAATATAAAGGAATTATTCTCTATCAAGAAGAATGTCGGGTTTTAGTGCGAGGTGAGGAGATTAAACTTTCCCCAAAACAATTTCGTTTGCTCGAACTATTCATGAGTTATCCCCGTCGGGTGTGGTCACGGGAACAGTTACTCGATTTAATTTGGGGGCCAGATTTTATTGGTGATAGTAAAACTGTTGACGTTCATATTCGCTGGTTACGAGAAAAATTAGAATTAGATCCCGCCAAACCCGAATATATTGTCACCGTTCGAGGGTTCGGCTATCGATTTGGATAAGGAAGAATTAAGAATTAAGAATTGTAAGGGCGAGGTTACCTCGCCCTTCCCTTGAAATCACAATATTTTTTAGAATTAATAATCGGGCTGACTATTTTATACAATTCATTTAGACTTGCTATAGCAGGGAAGAATTTTAAACCGAAACGGAGACTAAAGATTCTTTCCTGCTTGCCATGTACAATCAAAGTTTAAAATTTCATCATTCCTATGAGTCCTAAGCGGCGTGAATTTCTACTGTTTCTCGGTGCAAGTTTTACAGCGGCTGCACTTCCCGCTTGTCAAAATGCTTCCGATGTCTCAACTCAAAAAGAAACATCAAACTTTTCTTTACCCTTCCAACCCATCAAAGGGCCGTTACCGTTGGAGATGAATGAACAGGTTATTAATATTAGCACCGCATCGGCTCAAGATTTAATCAAAGCTTATAGCACCTATGAAGTCGTCGATGATTTAGTCTTACCGGAAGGATTCACGTATGATGTGATTGCTACTTGGGGAGATAAAGTTGGGAATTCTCGGTTTGGTTATAATAATGACTATGTTGCCTTTGTGGCGACCGGAGAGAATGAAGGATTCTTAACTGTTAATTTTGAATATATTAGCCCCAAAGTTTGGTTTCAAACTTATGAAAAAGTCATCGGTAAACCCTTATCTTTGAAAAAAATTCAAGCGTCTAAGCAAAAAGAAATTAACGTTTTTGCTTTACCTGCTAAAGACCCCTTAAAGCAAGCCGCTATAGAATTAGCTCAAGAAGGATTAACGGATTTAGGAATTGGCATTATTTCTTTAAAACGAAATTCAGAAGGTCGTTGGGTCAGAACTTATTCTTCAGCCGACCGACGCATTACGGGATTATCAGGCTGGAAAGATGGAAATTATTTAAAAGCAACCGGGCCAGCCGTTGCCGTATTTCGCAAGCAAAAAGGTCAAGGTTATCTTGATAAATTAGGCGACAAAATTATTGGTACGTTTAGTAATTGTGCCGGAGGAACCTCTCCTTGGGGAACCGTGTTTAGTGCGGAAGAAAATTTCCAAACCTATGTCCCAGAACCCGTTTATCCTGATGGGACATCCTACAGTCCCAGTGAAACCTTATTTGTCCCTGAAGAAATGGATGGTTTAGGGAATGGGTTCGGACTGGCGGGAAATAAATATGGCTGGATAGTGGAAGTTGACCCCGCTAACCCGAAAGATTATGGAACCAAACACACTTGGTTAGGACGCTATCGCCATGAAGCGGTAGGAATTCGGGCTGTGGCGGGTCAACCGTTGGCGTTTTATTCCGGTTGCGATCGCCGTAGCGGACACCTTTATAAATTTGTGAGTAAAGGGATTGTTAAAAATCCCCAAGATAAAGCAAATTCGGCGTTACTTCAGGAGGGAATGTTATATGCGGCGCAGTTTAACGCCGATGGCACAGGTCGTTGGATTCCGTTAAAAGCCGATACGCCAATTAATCCGAATTTACCAGGGGTTCATGCGGGAGGGGTGATCAGTTTACCGAAGCGGGATTTAGGAGGGAGTTTTGCGGCGAAAACCGATGAAGAAATTAATCGCTTTAAAAAACAGTATAAAACCCTAGCGGATCTGTATCAGGGAAATCCTGAAGAACAGCAGGGGGCGATTTTAATTGATGCTCATTTAGCGGCGAGTGCGGTAGGGGCGACTTGTACCGCCCGTCCCGAAGATACAGAAGTTCATGTAGATGGCAGCTTATTTATTGCCTTTACCTCCGGTTCCCCGGACTCGAAAACCGGAGGGCCCGATTTAAGAATTTTTAAAGCCCCCACAAAAGAAACACCGTATGAATACGGATGGGTGATGCGTTTAATGGAAGAAGGGAATGCACCCAACGCGCTAACTTTTCAATGGGAAATGTTTGCGACTGGGGGGGAAGTGGCGGAAGGAGGATTTGGATTTGCCAACCCGGATAATCTCGCCTTTGATGGAAAGGGGAATCTATGGATGGTGACGGATATTTCGACAGGCGCACAAAATCGACCGGTTCCCTCGGGTCGGGTTGACTCAAATAATCAACCCTTAGATCAAGGGGATTTATTGGGAATCTATGGAAATAATTCCGTTTGGTTTTTTCCAACTTATGGTGATTTTGTGGGTCAGGGATTTTTATTCGGGATGGGGCCAATGGAATGTGAAATGAGCGGGCCATTTTTTACGCCGGATCAGCAAACTTTATTTATGGCGGCTCAACATCCTGGCGAAGCCAATGGCACTCGTCGTGATCTGGCTCAACGTCAAGCCAAATTCGCCTTGCAAACTCCCCAAGGTGAAGGGTTTATTCAAACTCGTCAGATTCCCCTGGGTTCTAACTGGCCAAGCCGGAAAGTGAATGATCCGCCAAAACCCTCTGTTGTGGCGATTCGACGGATCAATCAGCAATCGATTGTTTAGGATCAAGGAAGAGTAAAATCACTCTAGATCATCCCCAGATTCCTGAATTGAAGCTTGCTCTGTTTTCCAGCTACTTGACTTAGAAGAAACTCTAGTTAAGATATGATACTATTGGTTCAGTCGAGCTGGGGACTCCCTTGCTTAAGGTATTTTAAGTGTCGGTGTGAGAATTGAGATGATGAACAAAGTTTTATTGAACACTCTAAAGCAGAGTCCGGGCGTTCTGGGAGCTGCCCTTCTCTTAACCAATGCAGCCCTAGCCACCGAAGCTCCATCGGATAAATTGGCAAATGCCACCGAGTTAGCTTCCGTGCAACTAGAAGCTGCCCAGCAGCTTAACCCGTCTGGACAGAAGACTGAATTACTAGATCAAGCCACCTCTGAGCAAGCAACTGAACAGTTGGCTCTATCGGTTGCCTCGGATGTGACGTTTGAATCCGCAGTTACGGCCAATGGTGAGACTCCAGCTTTGATGGAACCCCAGACGATTGAGCTTTCTCAACCGTCTAATAATCAAGCTCTTGAGCCGGCTTCTGCACCGCTACAACCTGCTGAAGCGTCTCCCTTGCAACTGGCTCAAGTGGAGCCGGAAGCCGTTGAGCCGATTGAGGCTAACGTTGCGGACTTAGAACAAATTAATGAGTATGCTGAGAGTACGGATGCTCTGGAGCAAGTGACTTCCGTTTCCCAACTCTCTGACGTTCAACCGACGGACTGGGCATTCCAAGCGCTGCAATCCTTAGTTGAGCGGTATGGTTGTATTGCGGGTTATCCCGACGGAACCTACAAAGGGAACCGTGCCATGACCCGTTATGAATTTGCAGCCGGTTTGAACGCCTGTTTAGAACGGGTGAATGAACTGATTGCCGCTTCCGTTGCTAACTTAGTGACTCGTGAAGATTTGGCCGTGCTGCAACGCTTACAAGAAGAATTTGCAGCCGAACTAGCCACCCTCCGCGGTCGCGTTTACGCGTTAGAAGCCCGGACGGCTGAATTAGAAGCGAATCAATTCTCCACTACCACCAAACTACGTGGGGAAGCGATTTTCTGGTTGGGTGATGCCTTTGGCGATCGCGCAGCGGAAAACGTAGTTGGTCAGTTTGCCCATGAGGAAGATGATCCGGTTGAAGCCTATCTCGGTTATCGAGTTCGTCTGAACTTTGATACCAGCTTTACCGGACAAGATTTATTAAGAACTCGCTTAGAAGCCAGAGACGTGCCTAACCTGAGCGCGTTTGACTTGACCAATACCTTGATGAGTCGGACAGCAATTGATGGTCGCAACAGCAGCGTAGTTCTCGATGACTTGTACTATCGCTTCCCGGTCGGGAATGGCAAAGGTCAAGTATTTATCGGGGCTAACGGTCTTGACCTCGATGATATCTATGATTATGTCACTCCCTTCGGTGGTTCAGGCGATGGGGCGCTGTCTCGCTTTGGACGTTACAACCCGGCAACCTTCCGGGGGCCTGAAGGAACGGGGGTAGCGTTGAAATATGCTTTTAGCGATCGCTTTAAGTTAAATTTGGGTTACTTGGCGGGCAATGCTGAATCAGCCCGTGAAGGAGAAGGTCTGTTCAACGGCAACTACAGCACCGGGCTTCAACTTCGCTTTGACCCGAATGATGACATTTCTGTAGCTTTAGAATACAACCGTCGTTACTTCAGCGATGTAAACTCTGTATTTGTCACAGGCGGTACAGGAAGTTGGATCGCGAACCGTCCCTTCGGTGATAATGCCACCACCACTGATAACGTCGGTTTCCAAGCTAACTGGGAAATTGGTAAGTTCCAGCTTGGCGGTTGGTTCGGTGCGACTTGGGCAGATCAGAAACAAGGTGGCGAAAACAGTGCCACAATTCTGAACTGGGCGACGACTTTAGCCTTCTCTGACCTGATTAAAGAAGGTAGCTTGGCGGGACTTATTGTGGGTATGCCTCCTAAAGTCACTGACCACGATATTAACGGTTTAGAGGATGAAGATACTTCTATCCATATTGAAGGCTTCTATCGCTATCCGATCAACGATTACATTTCCATTACTCCCGGCTTCTATGTCGTGACCAATCCTGATCATAACGAAAGTAACAGTACGATTGTGGTCGGAACCCTGCGGACTCAATTCCGCTTCTAAATCTGATTCGTTGAGTTCAATTTAAGTCAATTTTAAAATGGAGAGAAGAACAGCGTTTAACTGTTTTCTCTCCATTTTCAGTAATTATATAAAATCCCGAAAAGAACTCTAGAGAAGGGAACAGGGAACAGAGGGGAAAAGAAAATAGGCAATAGCAGATTAATAGCTGTCCAATCTCCTTAGCCTTGTTCATGTTGCGACAACCAGGAGGTGTAAATTTTGAGGGGTTGCATAAAATGGCTGAATCTCCCATCTAGTCTAGGTTTGAGGCTGATCATTGGGTTGAGGGGTTGTCGCACCTTACGCAGCAAGGGTTTCAGCCGTTTTGGGTTGACTTTCTCTAGGTTCTATGGCATATTAAAGGTGAGGTTGTCGCAAATGTACTTTGAAAACTAAATATACTCAAGGTTTCAGATACTTGCGGTTACAATAACCAATAATCCCTTTTAGGGATTGAAACGGGAAGAATCTGATATCAGGAGGAGTTTGGGGGGATTGCGTTACAATAACCAATAATCCCTTTTAGTGATTGAAACTGTAAATACTCCAAGTTTTGTTAGTTCATCAGGGGTTACAATAACCAATAATCCCTTTTAGGGATTGAAACACGTTCCCTGGTGCTACTTCCCTGATGT